>NZ_JBAPKZ010000027.1:0-57557 GCF_037083805.1 Roseovarius sp. D0-M9
CAACGATGACGGTGAGACGGCGATGATCGCCGCTCAGTGAACGAGCAACACCGGCTATGAAGAAGCAGGTGGACGCCAGTTCCTACACCACTTCCCGGGGCACTACCGGATCGCGGCCTGCTGGCGCTGCTGTTTCTCAACAACAATTATCATGTGGTCCATCACATGCACCCGAAAGCGCCGTGGTATGCCCTGCCGCGGCTCTATGCCCGGAACCGCGCGCATTACCTCAAACGCAATGACGGCTACGTCTATCGCAGCTATGGCCAGATCTTCCGCGCGCATTTCGTGCGGGCCAAGGACAGCGTTGCGCATCCGCTCTGGCCGCGCCCATGAAATGAGGGCATGAGGAGGCATGTCTGCATGGGTTCTCCTCGCCATATTCGCCGCCGCGTTTCAGACGCTGCGCTTCGTGCTGCAAAAGCATCTGAGCATGGGCGCGCTGTCGGTGGGCGGCGCGACCTTCGCGCGCTTTGCCTATTCGATGCCGTTCGTTCTTGTGATGGCGGCGGTATATCTGGGGTGGATGGGCGCTGCGCTGCCGCGCCTCGGGCCACTATTCTGGGTCTATGCGCTGACGGGTGGATTGGCGCAGATCCTCGCCACATGGTGCATGGTTGCGCTTTTTGCTGCGCGCAACTTTGCGGTCGGGATCACATTCAAGAAGACCGAGACGGTCCAGACCGCGCTGATCGGCTTTGTCCTTTTGGGCGACCGGGTCAGCCCGTGGGGCATGGGCGCGATTCTGATCGGACTTGTTGGCGTCGTCGTCCTGTCGGGCGGGGCGGGAACGGATCGCTGGCGTATCTTCAACCGCGCGGCGGCGCTGGGGCTGGTTGCGGGCGCGCTCTTCGCCGTCTCGGCAGTGGGCTACCGAGGCGCGACGCTGGAAGTCGGCTCAAGCGATGCACTCACGCGCGCGCTCGTCACGCTTGCGGCGGTCACCACATCGCAGGCGCTTGCGATGGCCCTATGGCTGCGCTGGCGCGAGGCGGGCGAGATCGGGCGCGTCATTGCCGCGCGGCGCACTGCCGTCTGGATCGGCCTCGCCGGCCTCGGGGGGAGCCTGTGCTGGTTCACCGCCTTCACGCTCCAGAACGCGGCCTATGTCTTTGCGGTTGGTCAGGTCGAGGTGATCTTTTCGCTAATCGCGGCGCGGGTGTTCTTTGGCGAGCGGATCACCCGGCGCGAGGGTGTGGGCGTGGCCCTCGTTACGGCATCCGTGCTTGCAGTGGGCTTCTTCCGCTGAGGCGCAAAAAGAGGCTTTCCTCGTCGTCGTTGCGAAAAAACGGGACGGATGCGGGCGGTTTTGGATCCTGCGCACGGGCGGCCACCTCGGCCAGAACAACCTCGGTGATGAAAGGCAGATCAAAGCTGCGCGCCTCGGGCAATGGCACCCACTGCAAATGGCTCAGCTCGTCCGTGGCGGCGCTGAAGTCGTCAAGATCGCCCGCGACATGTGCGGAATCAATCAGGAAAAAACGCGCGTCAAAGCGGCGCGGACGTCCCGGCGGGGTGATCGCGCGAAACACGAACTGAAGCGCGCTTGCATCAGGGATATGCCCCCGCGCCGCAAAATTGGTCCAGTCCGCGGGGGCGGGCCGGGGCCATGCGCCGGGGCGCCCGACGATCAGGCCCGACTCCTCCCACAGCTCGCGAATGGCGGCAGCGGCGAGGGCGGGTGCGAGGCCCGGCGCGCACTCCTCGCAGAGCCGTCCGGCGCACAGATCAGGCAGGGGCGCGGCCAGCGGTATGCCCGCATCCCCGGCATCGACCGCGCCGCCCGGAAAGACGAATTTTGACGGCATGAAAGCCGCCGTCGCGCCGCGCTGGCCCATCAGCACGCTGGGTGCTGGCCCGTCACGGCGCAGAACGATGACCGTGGCCGCGTCCCGGATTGGTGCGGGCTGATCCGTCATGACACGCCCCGGCCCATTGTCATGCGCCTGTGCCAAAGCCGTGCATGTGCCGCGCCCATTGGAAGGCGACCACCGCACCCTTGAGCCGTGGGAGCAGATATAGCGACAGACCGATGCAGCCCACGGCAAAGACGGTGAAGAGCACCATGGGCTCGGGGCGGAACTGGACGAAGGCGATATGCAGCGCGGGTGCCATGATGTGTCCGACAATCAGGATGGTCAGGTAGGCCGGGCCATCATCGGCCCTGTGCTGTGACAGATCCTCGCGGCAGACGGGGCAGGTGTCACGCACCTTGAGATAGCTCTTGAGCAGTGGGCCAGACCCGCAATTGGGACATTTGCACCGAAATCCCTTGCGCAGGGCCGGCCAAAGGGCGCGCTCTTCCATGGCGGTCGTATTTTCGGTCATGATGCCCCGGCACGTGATTCAGGTGCACACATTGGTCCAGCGGTTGTGAAAATGAAAGAGGGTAGAGGCGGTGCGGCAACCCACAGCGCGGATTTGCCGCGCCGCAGCGCCGGGCCAGGCCAGTGTAGCTGGCTGCCGCGCGTCAGGCGGCCGGCCGCGCGCTGAGTGTCACCGTGTTGCGCCCGCGTGCCTTGGCCCGGTAGAGCGCGCGATCCGCCTCGTCCAGAAGCGTCTCCACATGCTCGGATGCGCGCCGCTCGGTCGGCTGGGCCTGACCCATGGCGACGCCGATGCTGACGGTAACATGGGTAGGCTCGGGCCTGCCGCGCAGCGCGATGCCCGCCTCGCCGATCCGTCGGCAGAGCTCGTCAGCCGCGCGCCGTGCCTCGGCGCCGTCGGCGCCCGGCATGACGATCAGGAATTCCTCGCCGCCGATCCGGGCAACCAGATCAACCTCGCGCACGCCGTTGCCCAAAAGGTCGGCAACATGGCACAGCACGCGGTCGCCCGCCGCGTGCCCCAACTGGTCATTGATCTGCTTGAAGTGGTCAAGATCCGCGAGCATAACCGCAAATCCGCCGGTGGTATCGTTCTGCCCCATCGCCAGCCCTTTGAGAAACGGCATCGCAAAGCGGCGATTGTAGAGCCCGGTCAGCGGGTCGATCATCGCCGCGCGCAATCCGTCATGCAGGCGTGTGCGCAGGTGATCCACGGATTGCTTGCGCTGGATCTGGCGACCAAGGCGCAGGGTCAGCTCGCTCAGCTCCGCAGGGCCGACGATGACATCGCTTGCGCCCATGTCGAGCAGGCTGGCCGCCAGATTGCGCCCCTCGCAGGGCAGCAGGCACATGATGCGGCCATGACGCGCCTCGGGTGAGGCGCGCAGTTCGGCCATCAGCTCCAGCGCACGCTCTTCGGCCATGGCCGGAAGCATCAGCACGAAGACATCCGCGCCGGGCGCGCCGGGGGCCGTAGTGATCGGACCACCCGCAAGCAGCGCGGTGATCTGGTGGCCGCAGGCGCTGCGCAGCCGCGTGCGCAGCGCCATCGCCTCGGCCATCTGGACCCCAAGGATGGTGATGCGGCCCGGGCGCAAGGGGATGGCTTGCGCCTCCCCGAAACCGGCAGCGCGATCCGTGCCTGCGTTCAGGCGCATATCCTGAAGCGCCAGATGCTGACGCAAGAGCGAACGCAGCCGCGCCAGCATGATCCGCTCGTCTATGGGCTGCGTGATAATGTCGTCGGCACCTGCGCCCAGGGCTTCGACGCGTGCCGCGCTCGTGTCTTCGGACAGAAGGGCAACGATCGGCACCACGGCCAGATCGGGCCGGGCGCGCAGGGCCGCAATGAGATCGGCGCAGGTCATGTCGCAAGGCGCGGCCCCGAGGATGACAAGATCGGGATGCAGGTCACGCGCCAGCGTGACGGCCGCCCCGCCGGATGACGCCTGATGCACGTCGAAATGCGCTGCCGATAGCTTGACCTTCAGCACGATCCGGTTGGTCGCCACGGCGTCCACGATCAAAATTTTCCCTGACATGGGCGTCGGCCTTTCTGACTTGCCCTATTCTCTCCCCCGAGTATCCATGCCAGAAGTTAAGAAAACCTTTCCGGGAATTTAATCACTATGGCGCATACGCGGCAATCCGCTGAGACGATCGCTCTGAAATGCCTTGGGTGGCTGATCGGAAATGACGAGTTGATGCCTGTTTTCATGGGTGCAACCGGCGCGGGCGAGGACGATCTGCGCACGGGCGCCTCGGATCCTGTGTTCCTTGCGGCGGTCCTGGATTTCTTAATGATGAACGATGAGTGGGTCGTTGAATTTTGCCAGGCCGAAGGCCTCGACACTGAGGCGCCCATGCAGGCGCGCGTCATGCTGCCTGGCGGCCAGATGGAGCATTGGACATGAGCGCTGGCGCAGCCATCGACGGCATCGTCTTCGACAAGGATGGCACGCTGTTCGACTTTCATACGACATGGGCCGATTGGACGAATGATCTGCTGATGCATCTGGCCGGGGTATATGGCGGCGACGCCGCGGTGCTGGCCCGCGCGATCGACTTCGACCTGCGCGCGTGCCGGTTCCTGCCCACCAGTCCGATGATCGGCGCGTCGAACCGCGAGGGCGCCAAGACATTGGCTGCTGCGCTTCCGGGCGCCAGCTCGGACGAAATCGAGGATCACATGCGCCGCACCTCGGCCGCGGCGCCATTGCAGCCTGCAACCCCTCTGGTGCCCTTCCTGTCCGGTCTGGCCGGGCGCGGGCTCAAGATCGGGCTGGTCACGAACGATAGCGATCACGGTGCCCGCGCGCATCTGACCAGTGCGGGGGTGCTCGAGCATTTCGATTTTGTCGCGGGCTACGACACGGGGCATGGGTTCAAGCCGACACCGGGCCCTTTGCTGGCCTTTGCCCGGCAGCACGGCCTCGATCCCGCGCGCTGCGTCATGGTGGGTGACAGCACCCATGATCTGAGGGCCGGGCGTGCGGCTGGCATGTGGACGCTGGGTGTTCTGACCGGCATCGCCGATGCGGCCGAGCTGTCGCCCCTGTCGGATAAGGTCTTGCCAGATATCGGGCATATCCCGGCTTGGCTCGACAGGTGAGGCGCCATCCCTTCTTCGGGCTTGCGTTGGCTGCCTTTGGCGCGCTGGTGCTGTCGCCAGATGCGATGTTTTTGCGCCTGGCGGAAATGTCCGGATCTCAGATGATGGGCTGGCGCGGCTTCTTCATGGGCTTGTCGCTGACGGGTCTGTGGGTGCTGACCAGCCGGACACACCGTGCTGATCTGGCCCTGCTGGTCAGCGGGGCAGGCATGACCATCGTCGTTTGTCAGTTTTTCAACGCATTGCTCTTTGTGCTCGGCATCGCCACCGCGCCGGTAGCGATCGTTCTCTTCGGCGTTGCGACGACGCCGATCTGGGCAGCCCTCTTAGCCTGGGCGCTCCTGGGGGAGCGGACGGCGCGGGCGACATGGATCACGATCATCGTCGTCGCGATTGGCATCGGCATCGCTGTCCTAGGGGGCGAGGATATGGAAGGCACGGCGGGCGCCGTGCTTATCGGGGCTTTTGCGGGCCTCGGCGTCGCGATGATGCTGGCGATGAACTTTGTCGTTCTGCGCGCGCGTCCTGCACTGCCCATCCCGCTGCTGATCGGTGTGGGCGCGCTTTTCGCGGGGGCGGCGGGTGTGATGGTGACTGGCCCCGCGCAGATGACCGATGGCAATGTCTGGGCCATCGCCATCACCGGGTGCATCATCCTGCCGGTCTCGTTCCTGTCGCTCTCCATCGCCTCGCGCTACACGGCGGCCTCGAACGTCAGCTTGCTGCTGCTTTTGGAAACGGTGCTCGGCCCGGCCTGGGTCTGGCTGGCACTTGGCGAGGCGCTGACGCCCCGGATGCTGCTGGGCGGGGCGATCGTGATCCTTGCCATTGCGGTCTACCTGCTGCACGCGCGGCGCAAGGCACGGCAGTTGGTGCGCCAGGAACACATAACGGCAAGGTAGCGTCTTGTCGGCGATATTGTGATGGAGCCTTCAGCCCTTGCAAGCAGGGCCGACAGGGTCCTTCGGAGTGGCGCGTGGCCGGCGGGATTTAAGTATTTTTGCCAAGATGAAGACAGGGATGCCGCCCCCAATGTTATTCTCGGTATGATTATCCGAGCCCGGCATTGGCCAAATGTGCTGTCACGCGTTTTTATCGAGCGTTGCGCGGCAGGCGCGGTCGACGGCAGCGTGCAGCAGGACGGTGCAGACCGCCAAAACGATGAGGGCTGCGAACATCAGGTCGGTCTTGGCGCGGCCATTGGCCAACAGCATAAGGTATCCAAGCCCTTTGGAGGCCCCGACCCATTCCCCGATAATGGCGCCGATCGGGGCATAGACTGCGGCGAGGCGCAGGCCCGAGGCAAAGCCGGGCAGGGCCGCGGGGATGCGGATGTGGCGCATGATCCGGGCAGGGCTGGCGCCCATGAGGCGGGCCATGTCGATCCAGGCTTGCGGTGTGCGCATCAGGGCGTCGAAGAATGCCGACGTGACCGGGAAATAGATGACGAGAAGCGTCATGACCACCTTGGAGCCGATGCCATAGCCGAACCAGAGCGTGAGGATCGGCGCGAGCGCGAAGACCGGCACCGCCTGGGAAAAGATCAGCATGGGCCGCACCAGCCTGCGCGCGATGGGCGAGGCGGCGAGGCCAATGGCCGTCAGCCCGCCGAGAAGCGCGCCGAGCGCGAGGCCAGCCAGCACTTCGATGCCGGTGATCGAGGTGTGATATGCGATCAGCGCACGGCTGTCCCAGAGCGTTTCCGCCACCAGAAGCGGCCCTGGCAGGATAAACCGGGGCACGCCTGTTGCCAAGACCAGCGCCTGCCAGAGGGCGATAGCTGCCAGCGCGGAGGCGGCGATGTTGGCGGCGCGTTTCATGTCGTGCTGCGCAGTTCTGCCAAGAGCGCGCCTTGCGCCTCCAGCGTCTTGGGGTCGTTCACGGGCCGGGGCGGCGCGCCGGGGGGCGCGGGCCAGCTGCGCAGGGCATCCTCGCTGAGAACAAGGATCGTGGTGCCAAGGCGCGCGGCCTCGGCCGGATCGTGGGTGACCATGAGGACGGTATGATCGCTCAGCACCTCGGCTGTCAGATCCTGCATCTGCGCGCGGGTGCGTGCATCCAGCGCCGAGAATGGCTCGTCCAGCAGGATGACCGGCCGATCCTCCATCAGGGTGCGGGCAAGGGCGGCGCGCTGGCGTTGCCCGCCCGAGAGCTGCGCGGGGCGTTTGCCCGCATGCTGGTTGAGGCCAACCTTGTCGATCAGTGCCGCCGCGCGGGAGGGCTGAGGGGCATCGCCGCGCAGGCGCGCGCCCAGCATGACGTTTTCGGTCACGCTGAGCCACGGCAGCAGCAGATCGCTCTGCGACATCAGCGCGACGCGGCCCTTGAGCGGGACGCCGTCGCTGGTGCGGAGGGTGCCCGTAAGCTCGGCCTCTTCCGCGATGCCCGCGATGAGGCGCAGAATCGTCGATTTGCCGATGCCCGAGGGGCCCAAGAGGCAGGTCCAGCCGCCCGGAGCGACCTCGAGTGTGATCTGCGGGACGACGGGCACGCCTGCGACGGATACGCGGCCCTCAAGGATGATGCCCGGCACGCTCATTGCGAAAAGGCCATGTCCCAAAAGCCGATTTCCAACCGCGTGGCCGTCTCGAAGCGGTGCGACAGGTGCTGCCAGCGCGGGCTGTCTTGCGCCGCGCTGCCCAAGCGATGCGCGACCGCGCTGTCGATCAATGCGCCGACCTCGTGGCAGACCCGCTGATAGTCGGCGCCAGCGTAGGTGCCGATCCATTCGGCATATGGCGCCTCACCCGCGCCCGTCTCGCCCGTGCGGGCGGCAAGGCGCCGGCCAATCTCGCCATATCCCAGCACGCAGGGCGCGAGGGCGGCCATCAGGTCAAGGAAATCGCCCGAGTGACCGGCATCCAGCACGTAGCGCGTGTAGGCGATATTCTGCGGCAGTTCCTCGGCCTCAAAGAGTGCGGCCTCGTCCAGCCCCTCTGCGGCGCAGGTGGCCACATGCAGCGCGATTTCCTCGTTCAGCAGCGCATGTAGCGTGCGCGCGGCAAAGCGCATCTCGTCCACTGTGCCGGCCTTGGTCACCGCAAGGGCCCATGCGCGCGAGAAGTGGATCAAAAACAGGTAATCCTGCACGAGATAGCGCAGATAAGCGTCGCGCGGCAGGCTCCCATCGCCCAGCCCCTCCACAAAAGGATGATGCGTGAAGGCATGCCAAGGCGCTGCGGCCTCGGCGCGCCATGCGGTGAAAGTGGCCCCGTACATCAGCGCGTGCCGGGGTCGATGGCCAGTTCCGAGACCGGGCGCGTGCCCTCGATCAGTCCCGCCTCGTTGAGGAACCGCTCGAACTCGGTATAGCGCGTGACATCGACGGCGGCGGGGCGCAGGGCAAAGCGCGGCAATGTATCGGTCCATGCGCGGGCGTTCAGCTCGTCATCCAGCTCGGTCGATGTGGATTTGAAGATCTCCCAGCTCTCTTCGGGGTGATTGACGATATACTGTGTCGCGATCTCGGTCGCGCGCAGGAACCGTGCGATCACGTCCAGATCCATCGTCTCGGGGTTTGCGACGTAGATCAGCTCGTCATAGGGCGGCACGCCCTCTTCCTCGACGAAAAAGCATTTGCCGGGGGCGCCCTCGATCTCCATCTGGTTCAGCTCGAAGTTGCGGTAGGCGCCGATGACGGCATCGACCTGCCCGGACATCACCGACGGACCCAGCGACCAGTTGACGTTGATCATCTCGACATCGCTCAGCGCGATGTCTTCGGTGGCAAGGACGGCCTTCATCAGCGCCTCTTCGACCCCTGCGACGGAATAGCCGATCTTGGCGCCCTTCAGGTCTGCGATCTCGCTGATCGGGCCATCCTCCAGCACCAGAATGCAGTTGAGCGGGCTGGCAATCAGCGTGCCGACGCGGATCAGGGGCAGGCCCTCGGCCACCTGGAGGTGCAGTTGCGGCTGATAGGAAATGCCTACATCTGCCTGACCTGCTGCCACCATCTTGGGCGGGGAGGAGGCATCGGCAGGGGCAATCACCTCGACCGCGAGCCCTGCGTCGGCGAAATATCCGCGTTCTTGCGCGATGATGATTGGCCCGTGATTGGGGTTCACGAACCAGTCAAGAACCAGTGTCATCTCGTCCTGCGCAAGCGCGGGCGAGGTGGCTGAAATTGAGGCGGGAATCGCGGCGGCGAGGGCGGCAGCAAGGGCGAAGGGCTTCATGTCGGCTCCGATGTCGATGCGATCCCTGCGAGCGCCAAGGGGTCCGTCAGTCCCCGCCAGAGCCCGCACGGACGCGGTGCGAATTTTGGCCAAGCCGGCAGAGATGTTACGGATATTCAGACGTGCGCATTGTAAGGCGCATCGCAAGGCTCCGTTCCCTCCGCCGGTACTGACCGGATCAGGTTCGATGGGTCGGCATCATCGCCTCTCAGCCCCGGCATCGCGGAGCGCCCCAACGGATGTGGAAGAGCCTAACGCCCGTGTTGAGCGGTTGCAAGGCGTGATGGCGGCTCCCCGCTCGCCGGTGGGCGTCGGCTGCCCGGTCAATCCACGCTCATAGGTGAAATCGCCCGTTCAGCTTGCCGGGCAAAGCCGTTAGGCTGCGCCAAACAGCCGGAGCGCCTTGGTATGATCCCCGCAAGCCAGACTGCCGTGACACGCATTCTTTATGCCCTAATCGGGGGCGCGGCGGGGCTGTGCACCTATGTGCTGGCCGAGATCGTGCCGGACGCGATCGAGAATGCGCGCATTGTCCTGTTTCTGATGGCATTCGGCCTCGGGTTTCTGGGCGTTCTGCTGAGCCTCATGGGCCCTGTCCGGCTCGTGCTGGCAGGGGCGGCTGCGCTGGGCATGGCACTGCCTACGGCCCTCCTGCTGCTCTGGGCCAGCTATCGGCATGCATCGCCCGATGCCTTTCTGGAGGGTGGGTATGGGGCTGCGGCCTTCACATACCTTCTGGTCATTTCAGTGCCGTTCGCCGTGGCGCGCTTGCAGCATCATGGAGGCTGGCGTCACTACGGCCTGCTTTTTGATGCGGCGTGGGAGCTGGTGGTGCGCATCGCCTCGGCCCTGCTCTTTGTTGGAGTGGTCTGGACGGTGCTGATGCTGTCCGATCAGCTGCTGGGGTTGGTGGGAATTGATATCATCGAGAACCTGCTCGAGCTGGGCCCAATGCCATACATCATCAGCGGTCTGGCACTGGGGCTGAGCCTTGCCATCGTCTACGAGCTGCGCGATTATGTCGCGCCCTTTCTTGTCATCCAGCTGCTGCGCGTGATGCTGCCCGCCGTTCTGGTGGTCTTGGCGGTATTCGTCCTCGCGCTGCCATTCAGGGGGCTGGGCAACCTCTTTGGCCAGTTATCCGCGGCTGCAATCCTTCTGGGCGTTACCGCGGTTGGTTTGACGCTGATCACAACGGCGGTCCATCGCGACGATTCCATGTCGGTGCAGGGCCCTTTGATGCGCGGCGCAGCGCAGGCGCTGAGCGTGATGCTGGTGGTGCCGGCGCTGCTGGCGCTTTGGGCGGTCTGGCTGCGCATTGATCAATACGGGCTGACGCCTCACAGGGTGGCCGCACTTGTCGCGGCAGTTGTGGCCTCGCTTTATGCGCTGACCTATGCCGTGGCCGTCGTGCGACGTCATGCGTGGCGGTCCGAGCAGCGGCAGATCAATCGCGGCATGGCGGTGGTGACGCTGATCGTTGCCGCGGCCTGGCTGACACCCCTTTTGAACGCCGAGCGCATGTCGACCGCCAGCCAACTGGCGCGGGCCAAGGCGGGCGCCCCTCTGGATGCGCTCCCCTTGTGGGAGCTGGCGCACGAATGGGGCAAGGCTGGGCGGCGCGGGTTGGCCCGGCTGGAGGCGGATGCGGAGGGCAATCCAGAGCTTTTGGCCCTGATCGACCAGGCGCGGCGCAGCGATAGCAGATGGGCCTATGATGCGGCGGGCGGCATCACGGCGCTTGACGGTGAGGTGCCCTTGCGGCCCGAGGGGCGCAGCCTGCCGCCCGGTGCGCTGGACGCGTTGCCCCAGGATGAGCGCAGGACCATCGAGGCGGCGTGCAAACGGCGTGCCCCCGGCGGGCATCCCGGCTGCGTCATGGTGATCGGCTCGTTCGAGCCTGAAAGCGACGCCGAGCATGTGATCGGCTTTTTCATGACCTCGGGCCCGCGCATCTACATCGCGGCCTACGAGATGCACGAGGAAGCGCTTCAGCCGGGCGGATTTCCCCGCGATCTGGCATCCGGGGCGTTTGCCACGGCAGAGCCGCAGATCATCTCGGATATCCTTGAGGGACGGTTTGCCATCGTCCCTGCCGCGCGCAACGTGCTGGAAGTGGACGGGATGCGGCTGTCGCCCTGATCCTGTCGGCGATCATCATTTGTTAAGGTCGCTGGTGCATCTTCGGCGGAAGATGCACTGGAGACCATGATGCACGGGCTAATAAATCGGGCCATCGAGCGATTTGTGCGCGACACCTACGGACGTGAGGTTTGGGGCACAGTCACGCGGAACGCCGGGCTTGAATTCACCGAATTCGAATCGATGCTCAGCTATGAGGAGGATATGACGCACCGGGTTCTGGGTGCGCTCGCCATCCAGTTGGATCGGCCGTTGCCCGATATTCTGGAGGATGTGGGCACCTATCTGGTCTCGCATCCCAAGGTCGAGGCGGTGCGGCGCCTGCTGCGCTTTGGTGGGCCGACATTCACTGAATTTCTGCACTCACTCGATGATCTGCCCGCGCGTGCAAAGCTTGCCGTGTCGGACCTGGACCTGCCGGAATTGGAGCTGCGCGAGCACGGGCATGATTTTTACGCAATCGAGTGCCGTAGCGCCGCACCCGGGTTTGGCTATGTGCTGGTGGGGCTGCTGCGCGCACTGGCAGATGATTATGGCGCGCTGGTTCTTCTTGAGCATAATGGAATGCGCGATGGCTGCGAAATCGTCGAGGTTCGGTTGCTCTCGTCGGATCATGCCAGTGGCCGCAGTTTCGACCTGAGTGCGAGGACGGCATGACGGCATTCGAGAACGAGGGCATTTTGCCGGACATGGGTGCACCCTTGGCTGAGATGCCCGCGGAGGCGGCTTCGCACTCGGCGATGATGGACGTGCTGTGCCCCATGCATGCGGTGGTGGATGCCACCGGCCATGTTGTCCACGCGGGGCCGACCCTCTTCAAGCTTTTTGAGGGCCAGTCCTTGATCGGCGTCCGATTCTGCGAGCTGTTCGAAATCAAGCGGCCGCGCGGCGACGGCTCGATGCAATCGCTGATGGCAGCGGCAGGAACCAAGATGCACCTGCGTCTGCGCGGCGGAAAGCGCACCGACCTGAAAGGTGTCCTTGTCCCTCTCCCCGGTGGTCCAGGCCCTGATGGCGGTGCGCTGATCAACCTGTCATTCGGCATTTCGGTCGTCGCAGCGGTGCGCGACTATAGCCTCACAGGCAGTGATTTCGCAGCGACGGACCTTGCGGTTGAGATGCTCTACCTCGTTGAGGCCAAGAATGCCGCGATGGAGGCGTCGCGCATGCTCAACCTGCGCCTTCAGGACGCTATGATCGCCGCCGAAGAGCAAGCCTACACCGACACGCTGACGGGATTGCGCAACCGGCGCGCGCTGGACTACGTGCTTGAGCGATTGACCGAGATAGAGCAGGATTTTGCATTGATCCATATCGATCTGGATTTCTTCAAGGAAGTGAATGACACCGGCGGGCACCCTGCCGGGGATCACGTCCTGCGCGAAGTTGCGCGGATCATGGTCGAGGAAACCCGTAGCGATGACACCGTGGCACGGGTCGGAGGTGATGAATTCGTGCTGGCGCTGAAACGTCTGACGGACCCCGCCAAGGTGCATGACATTGCAACGCGGGTGATCGGGCGTCTGCAAAAGCCCATCACATTCGGCAATCAGACGTACCGGATCTCTGCAAGCGCCGGGTCGATCCTGTCGTGCCATTATAGCCGGCAGAACACGGATTTGATGATGGAGCAGGCGGATGCCGCGCTTTACGAGGCCAAGCACCGCGGACGCGGTTGCCATATCGCCTTTGCAAGCGACATGGGCGGTGGTTAGACCGGGAACATTGGTGGCAAGGGCCCACGCGGAATTCTCTCAGCGCTGGTTGCGACCGTGAACGGGTCGCATCTCGCACCGCGAAGAGACCAGCCGTCGGGCGCGCCGTCTGGCCTTGGCCAAAAAGGGCTGGCCTGGAAATACTGAGCTTGGAAAACACAGTCTGGGCCCTTCGCCTGTCAGGCCATTGCAAAGAGCGGGAACTGAGACCGCTCAGCTTTGCGTGTGCGGTGCATGTTCGCGGTCGGACTCGGGCACGTCCAATGTCGCCCATTTTTCATCCTCGGCAGGCGGCGGCGGGGTGTCGCAATCGCGGCGGTGCAGGCTGGCCTTGGCCATGAAATTCGCTGAAATCGGGGCTGTGACAAAAAGAAACCCCATAATCAGCGCCTCGTGCAAGGCGCCTTGGCCCATCGTGAAGGAATGGATCATCGCAGCCAGCAAGAGCGCGCCGACGCCGACGGTGCCCACCTTGGTCGGTGCGTGCAGCCGCGTCATCGTGTCGTTGAACTTAAGCAGCCCGATCGAGCCGACCAGTGAAAAGATCGCGCCCACGATCAGGCTGCCGGCAGCGACATAAGTGGCAATGATTTCCATGGTCATTCGATGATATCCCCTCTGAGGACAAAACGTGCGTAAGCCACTGTGCTGACAAATCCCAGCATGGCAATGATCAGCGTCACCTCGAAATAAATCGCCGTTCCCTGCGCGATGCCCAAAAGCACAACGAGGCCGATGGCGTTTATGGCCATCGTATCGAGGGCAAGAATGCGATCGACCACGCCCGGCCCGATCACCAGACGGATCATGGCCATGATCTGTGCGAGAGCAACGGCCCCAAAGGCGATCCAGAGCGCGATGTTCATGATGTCGGACGCGAGGCTCATGTGAAAATCTCCTTCAATCGCCGCTCGTAGCGGTGCTTGATCTCGTCGCGTACCGCGTCCGGATCGTCAGTGTGCAGCACATGCACCAGGAGGCTGTGGCCCTGATCCGAAAGGTCTGACGAGACTGTGCCGGGCGTCAGTGTGACCGTCCCGGCAAGGATCGTGATCGCTTCGGGCTCGATCAAGTCCAGCGGCACGACGACCCAGGCGGGGCGCAGTTTGGAGTTTGGTTTGGTCAGGACAATCCATGCGACTTCCACATTCGCCACCATGATATCGTAAAGCACAATGAGCACATAGAGTACCATGCGTCCGGGCCGAAACCCGTGCGGCGTGTCGGGCCACCAAGGAGAGGTGATCCAAGGGATCAGAACGCCCAGAATCAAGCCGAAGACGGCCATGCCCGGCGACAGCGTCCCTTGCAGCAGCAGCCAGACCAGGATGAGCAGGATCGTCAGAACGGGGTGGGGAAAGAGCCAATGGAACGCACGTTTCATTTCAGTATCCCTCCGCCCCGTCACTCAGCTTGCCGGGAGTCTCCATCACTTCGGTGATGTAATCGCCCGCATCGAATAGCTGTGCGGCGATGGCTATTGTATAGTCGTGCGCCTGCCCTGCAAAGATGGTGAGCGTAATCAAGAGCGCCAAGAGCCCCCCAACGGAGGTGTAGGCCAGCGCGCTGGGCGGGGAAGGGGGCGGCGGTGCTTCTGTTTCTTGCGTGTCTTCAGGGTGGGACGTTGCCTTGGCCTTCCAGAAGACGGTGCTGCCCGCGCGGGAAAACCCGATGATGCCGATGAGGCTGGTGCCAAGGACAACCGCCCAGATCCAGACCACGAGGGGCGAGGCGAGGGCGGCGTCGAGGACCATGAGCTTGCCGATGAAACC
Organism: Roseovarius sp. D0-M9; assembly: GCF_037083805.1. Lineage (NCBI taxonomy): Bacteria > Pseudomonadati > Pseudomonadota > Alphaproteobacteria > Rhodobacterales > Roseobacteraceae > Roseovarius > Roseovarius sp. D0-M9. Next base: position 14,746 of record NZ_JBAPKZ010000027.1, read on the forward strand.
CGATAGGGGCGGCAGGCCGACGATTGCGATTGCGGCAACAAAGAACATCGCCGAGATCAGGGGCGCGCCCGGCACCGGGGGCGCCGCAGTCAGTGCCAGATTGGCACGCCCGCTCCGCACCATGTCGGTCACAAGGAACAAAGCGGCGGCGGCCAGCGTCGAATGGATGATATAGTAAAGCGCGGCGGCGATGCCCGCAGGGGTAAAGAGCGCGATCGAGGTCATCGCCATGCCCATCGAGCCGATTACCGAATAGGTCACGAGCCTGTCCAGATGCCGCGCGGCAAGGATGCCGATCATCCCGATGGCGACAGAAATCAGCGCCGCAGGCAGCAGCCAAAGCCCCTGAAGGCCCGCTGTCACCTCCAGCTCGGGTGGAAAGATCAGAGTATAGACGCGGATGATCGCGTAGGCGCCCACCTTGGTCATGATGGCGAAGAGGGCGGCGACCGGACCGGGCGCTTCGGCATAGCTGGACGGGAGCCAGAAATGCAGCGGCACCACCGCCGCCTTGATGGCGAACACCAGAATCAAAAGCACGGCAGCCACGCGGATGCCCACGCTGTCTGCGGCGTCGATCAACTGCACGCGTCCGGCAAGATCGGCCATGTTCAGCGTGCCCGTCTCGGCATAGATCGCGCCAAGCGCAAAGAGAAACAGGGTCGATCCAAGCAGGTTGAAGAGGACGTATTGCACGCCCGCGCGCAGGCGCACCGCCCCGCCCGAATGGATCATCAGCCCGTAGGACGCGATCAGAAGCACCTCGAAGAACACGAAGAGGTTAAACAGATCGCCTGTCAGCAACGCGCCGATGATACCCATCATCTGGAACTGGAAGAGGGCGTGGAAGTGCCGCCCCCTCTCGTCCCATCTGGACCCGATGGCGTAGAGCAGGACGAACAGACCAAGGACCGTCGTCAGCAGGACCATAAGGGTCGATAGCCGGTCCGCGACCAGCACGATACCGAAAGGTGCGGCCCAATCGCCCAGTTGGTAGATCGTGATGGTGCCATCCGAGGCGACCCAGGCCTGTCCAGCAGCCAGGGCGACCAATGCGGCCAACCCGGCAACGGACAGAACGCGTTGAATAGCAATATGATATCGTGCCGTCAGGACAATGAAGGGCGCCAGCAATGCGGGCAGCACGATAGGCAGGACGATCCAGTGGGTCATACGGCGCCCTCCCGATTTTGCTCAGGCTGGTTTTGAGCAGGCCCGTCATGCTCAGGCTCATCCGCAAGGTCCGGATCGTTCACTTGATCATCGTCAGCTTCGAAGAACGATCCCAGCGCAATGACCACTGCCACAGCCGTCATCCCGAAGGAAATCACGATGGCCGTCAGCACAAGGGCCTGCGGCAGCGGATCCGTATAGCGTGTGGCATCTGTCAGAATGGGCGGCGCGCCGACCGCGAGCCGACCGGAGGCAAAGAGAAACACGTTAACCGCATAGGTCAAAAGGGACACGCCCATGATCACGGGAAAGGTGCGCAGGCGCATGACAAGATAGAGACCGGAAGCCGTGAGAATGCCGATGGCGGAGGCGACGAGCAGTTCCATCCTACACCTCCTTTGCGTTGGTTTCGGAATCGCACGAGGGGTCGATATCCATGGCATGTTCGCTGTCTTTGTCGTGCGCCCGGCGCGCAAGGCGCGAGAAGCTTTCGAGCGATAGCATCACGGCACCGACCACGGCGAGGAACACACCCAGATCGAAAAGCGCGGCGGTGGCGAGTTCGAATTCCTGAAAGGGCGGGATCCGCACATAGGTGAAATCCGATGTCAGGAATGGTTTGCCAAAGAACCAGCTTCCGATCCCGGTGAGGCCCGCGATCAGGACGCCCGAGCCGATCACCCCGTGATAGGAATAGCGCAGCCGTGTCGTGGCCCAGCCAAAACCGCTGGCCATATACTGAATGACGACAGCGATCGAAACGATGAGGCCGGCGATAAATCCACCACCCGGATCGTTATGGCCGCGCAAGAAGATGTAGAAGCCGACCATCAGCACCACAGGCATGGTGACGCGCGTCAGCACGACCATCATGAGCGGGTGAACGTCGCCCGCACGCGGCTGATCGGGCTTGCGGTTCAACAGTTTAGCCCGTGTGGGACCCGCCAGAAGGGCTTCGGTCAGCGCATAGATCAGCAAGGCCGCGATACCCAGAACGATAATCTCGCCGAATGTGTCAAACCCCCGGAAATCGACAAGGATCACGTTGACCATATTCGTGCCGCCGCCGCCCTTGTAGGAATTGGCTATGTGGAATTCCGAGATCGGTGCCGCCACCGGATCGCGCAGAAGGTAGTGCCAGGAGAGCGCCATGGTGGCGAGGCCGCCGGCGATTGCAATGCCCGCATCGCGCATGCGTTGCAGGATGGTCGATTCCGCCGGCGTGCGGTTGGGCAGGAAATTCAGCGCCAGCAGCAGCAGGATGATCGTGACGACCTCGACGGTGAACTGCGTCATAGCAAGGTCTGGCGCGCTGAAGTGCACGAAGCCGATCGACACCATAAGGCCCACGATGCCCAGCAGGATAAGCGCGAGCAGGCGGTTGCGATGCAAAAAGACAAGCCCCAGCGCCGCGGCGATCAGCATCAGCCATCCGGCAACCGCGATCGTATCCAAGGGGGCCATCGCGTAATCGGCCGCACCAATCGTGCCGGTCATCCAGGCATGAAAGCTGAGCGTGATGACGGTGGTCGCCATGATCGCGGCATAGCGCGAGAATGCCCCATCATGCAGCGGCGCGATGAGCCCGCGCGCGGCGGCGACGGCCCAGCCGATCAGCCGGTCAAAGATCGCCTTGGCCTCGGGGCGGGGCGCCGCATCCCACCCGCGCAGTAGTGGAGCAAAGAGCGCGAGCAGGATCAGACCGCCGATAACGGCCGCAATCGACATGTAGAGCGCGGGCACCAAGCCGTGCCAGATCTTGAAGTAGGCGGTGGGCACCTCGGCGGCGCCGCCCAGAACGGCGGAGGTGACCAGCTTGACGAAGGGCTCGGCAACAAATGGCGCGACACCGATCACGACCACGGGGATCATCAAGAGGGCTGGCGGCAACCACATGCCCGCACCCGGATCATGCGGCTTGGCCGGGTAATCGTCGCGCTTTGGGCCGAGAAAGGTGTGACCGATCAGGCGGAAGCAATAGGCCGCGGAAAAGAGCGAGCCGACGACGGCCAGCGCAGGCACAAGCCACGGGATGCCAAAAAGCGTGGTGCGATAGGCCTCCTCCAGCATCATTTCCTTGCTGAGAAAACCGTTCAGCAGGGGAATGCCTGCCATCGACAAGGCGGCCAGCGTGGCGATTATGAAGGTGATCGGCATGAGGTGCCGCAATCCGCCAAGGCGGCGAATGTCGCGGGTATGCGCCTCGTGGTCGATGATGCCCGCAGACATGAAAAGCGCGGCCTTGAAGGACGCATGATTGAGGATGTGAAAGACCGCCGCCATCGCGCCAAAGGCCGTCCCGGTACCCAGCAGCATGGTTATGAGGCCGAGATGGCTGACCGTCGAGAAGGCCAGAAGCGCCTTCAGATCATGCTTGAAGAGGGCGATCACGGCGCCAATGACCATGGTGACGAGGCCCGCCGTGGTCACGATCACGACCCATTCGGGCGTGCCCGACAGCACCGGCCAGAGGCGCGCCATCAGGAAAATGCCCGCCTTCACCATTGTGGCCGAGTGCAGATAGGCGCTGACCGGGGTCGGCGCCGCCATCGCGTGCGGCAGCCAGAAATGGAATGGAAACTGCGCCGATTTGGTAAAGCAGCCCAGCAGGATCAGGATCAGCGCGGGCACATAGAGGGGCGAGGCCTGAATCAGGTCGCGCCGCTCCAGAATGACGCTCAGATCGTAGCTGCCCGCGATCTGGCCGAGGATCAGCATGCCCCCGATCAGCGCAAGGCCTCCCATGCCGGTCACGGTCAGTGCCATGCGGGCGCCTTGGCGCCCTTCGGGCAGATGCTTCCAATAGCCGATCAAGAGGAATGACGACAGCGACGTAAGCTCCCAGAAGATCAGCAAAAGCAGGATGTTGTCGCTGAGCACAATGCCGACCATCGCGCCCTGAAAGAGCAGCAGGTAGGTAAAGAACTCGCCCATATTGTCATCGCGCGACAGATAAAACCGCGCGTAGGCGATGATCAGCAGGCCGATCCCGAGGATGAGGCAAGCAAAAAAGAACCCGAGCGGATCCAGCATCAGCGTCATGTTCAGACCGATGGCGGGCAGCCAGTCGAACCCTGTCATCACCACCTCGCCGGCGAAAACGGTGGGCGCATTGGTCAAAAGCCCGATCAGCGCGGCCAGCGACACCGTGAATGTAACCCCTGCACAGGCTTGACGCCCGGCGGAGTTCATCAATCCGGGCAGCAAGGCCCCGAGAAACGGCAAGGCGACAACGAGAAAAAGGGACACGGGCGCTCCTGAGTTGCTGGCTTTTTCGGGCCGGACCTATCTGTGGTCAAATTTTCCCATAGTCTCAAGTGAAACCGACAATTTAGGCCTCAAGTTCGGGTGTGACGGGGGCCGTATACTAATAAGAGCCAAAATTGCCATCCCGCGGCCAGATGTCGCAGGTGGCCTGAACCGGTGGGCGGCGCCGGTGCTGGAACAGAGCGGAAGAAACAAGCCGTTGCGTAAAATTTAGGCAGACGCGGCGTCTTCGCCGTTCAACTGGCCATGAACGTTGCCATGCACAGGTAAGTGGCTAAGATAAATACATGAATGGCGACCGATCATACTTCAGCGAAATGCATTGTGCGGGCGCCACCCGCGCACCCTACACGGCTTATGACAAATGGTTTGCCGGACAAAACAACGAGCGGCTGGCCAAGAAATCGCGCGAGGCCGAGGCATTCTTTCGCCGGACGGGCATCACCTTCAACGTCTATGGCCAGAGCGATGCCGAAGAGCGGCTGATCCCTTTTGATCTGGTGCCGCGCATCCTGTCCGGGCGCGAGTGGACCAAACTGTCGAAGGGGATCGAGCAGCGCGTCTATGCGATCAACGCCTTTCTGAATGACATCTACAATCGGCAGGAGATTTTGCGTGCCGGCGTGGTGCCGGTCGACCTGATCGCGCGAAACGAGGCGTTCTTGCCGCAGATGATGGGCTTTACCCCGCCGGGCGGCGTCTACACCCACATCGTGGGCACCGATATCGTGCGCACCGGAGAGGATGATTTCTTTGTCCTTGAGGACAATGCGCGCACGCCCTCGGGGGTCAGCTACATGCTGGAGAACCGCGAGACGATGCTGCAAATGTTTCCTGAGCTTTTCAGTTCGATCAAGGTTCAGCCGGTCAGCGATTATCCCAAGAACCTGCGCCGCTCGCTTGAGGCCTGCGCGCCCCACGGGTGCAACGGGCGGCCCTGCGTCGCCGTTCTGACGCCGGGCATCCACAATTCGGCCTATTACGAGCACAGCTTTCTCGCCGATCAGATGGGGGTCGAACTGGTCGAGGGGCATGACTTGCGCGTGGTCGATGGCCGCATCGCGATGCGCACGACACGCGGATACAAGACGATCGACGTGCTCTACCGGCGGGTGGATGACGAATATCTCGATCCGCTGACGTTCAATCCCGCCTCGATGCTGGGCGTGCCGGGCATTATGGATGTCTATCGCGCGGGCAACATTACCATCGCCAACGCCCCCGGCACCGGCGTGGCCGATGACAAGGCCGTCTATAGCTATGTGCCCGAAATCGTGAAGTTCTATACGGGTGAGCCTGCGATACTCAAGAATGTCGAAACGCACCGCTGCTCGGAGCAGGAGGCCCTGCAATACGTGCTCGACAATCTCGCGGATCTGGTGGTCAAGGAGGTTCACGGCTCGGGCGGGTATGGCATGCTGGTCGGCCCCGCCGCCAGCAAGCAGGAGCTGTCGGATTTCGCGGCCAAGCTGCGCGCGCGGCCGGCCAATTACATCGCGCAGCCCACGCTTGCCCTCTCGACCGTGCCGATCTTCAGCGAGAGCGGTCTTGCGCCGCGTCATGTCGATCTGCGGCCCTTCGCGCTGGTGTCGCCAAAGGGCATGAACATCACGCCCGGCGGGCTGACGCGCGTGGCGCTGCAAGAGGGCTCGCTAGTGGTGAACTCCAGTCAGGGTGGCGGCACCAAAGATACCTGGGTGTTGGAAGACTGACATGCTGGGAAAAACTGCAGGCGGCCTTTACTGGATGTTTCGCTCGCTCGAGCGGGCGGAGAACACCGCGCGCCTGATTGAGGCGGGATTTCGCATCGCTTTGACGCGGTCCACGAATGCGGATGCCGAGTGGCGCTCGGTCATCGAGACTTCGGCGGCGCAAAGCGCCTATGAGGCCGCGCATTCGGGCTATGACAGCACGCAGGTCGTCAACTTCCTGCTGCGCGAGACAAGCAACCCCAGCTCGGTCCTGTCGGTGATCCGCGCGGCGCGCGATAACGCGCGGCTGGTGCGCACCGCGCTGACGACCGAGGTCTGGTCAGCCGTAAACGAGACATGGATGCTCTTTACCGAGTTGCTACAGGATCCGATCCCCGAGACCGAATTGCCCGCCGTTCTGGCCACGATCCGGCAGCAATCGGGGCTGGTGCGCGGCGCGCTCTATGGCACGATGCTGCGCAATGATACCTATGATTTCTGCCGCATCGGCACCTATATCGAGCGGATGGACAACACCGCGCGCATCATCGACGTCAAGTATTACTCGCTCTTGCCGTCGCCCTCCTTCGTCGGCAGTCGCCTCGACAATGTTCAGTGGGAAACGATCCTGCGCTCGGTTTCGGCGCACCGCTCGTTCCGCTGGGCTGTCGAGGATGATTTTACAGCGCCCGCGATCGCGGAGTTTCTGATCCTTGACCGGCGCATGCCCAGATCATTGTCCTATTGCGCCAGCCAGATTGTCGAGTCGCTGTCGAACCTGTCCGAGGAATACGGGCGGCGCGAAACCTCGCATGACATGGCCGACGCGCTGAACGCGCGGCTGCAAAATCGCGATATCGACACGATTTTCGAGGAAGGGCTGCATACGTTCGTCACTGGCCTCTTGACCGAAACGGCGGGGATCGCCGGACAGATCGAGCAAGACTACAGGTTCATAAAATAGATGGAACTTCGCATTAGCCACACGACCGAATACGACTACAGCGCCCCGGTGGATTACGCGCTGCAAAAGGTGCGCCTGCGGCCCCTGCCGTCATCCATGCAAGAGGTACGCGACTGGTCGGTCGAGGTGATGGGTGGCCGGATCGAGACCAGCTATGTCGATCACTACGGCAATCACGTCGATCTGGTCGGCATCGAGCGCGGAGCGCAGAAGCTGAGCATCCTTGCCAGAGGCAATGTCCAGACCCTGAACGGCACGGGCGTTCTGGGGCCGGTCTTTGGGCGTGCGCCGCTGTGGCACTTCGTGCAGCCCACCCTTCTGACCATGCCCGGCGAGGCGATCATGGCACTTCCGCGCATCTCGAACGATCCCGAAACGCGGCTGGGCAGTTTGCATGAGCTGTCGGCCACCATTCTGGAGGCGTTGCCATATGAATTCGGCAGGACGAATGTGAACACCCCCGCCGAGGAGGCGCTTCGGGGCAGTCATGGCGTTTGCCAGGATCACGCGCAGGTGTTCGTCGCGGCGGTGCGGCAGTCGGGCATCCCGGCGCGCTATGTCAGCGGCTATCTGATGATGAACGACCGCGTCGATCAGGACGCCACCCACGCCTGGGCCGAGGCCTATGTGGACGATTTGGGGTGGGTCGGCTTTGACATCTCGAACGGGGTGTCGCCGGACGAGCGCTATGTCAGGATTGCCATCGGGCGCGACGCGCGCGATGCGTCGCCGATCGAGGGGTTGCGCATGGGGTCTGCTGACGAGTCGTTGATGGTGTCTTTACAAGTTCAGCAGTAAAGAGATTTCAGCGAACCCATTTGGACAAAGAAAATGACCTACTGCATCGGCATGCGACTGGATCGCGGACTGCTCTTCATGTCCGATACCCGCACCAGTGCGGGTGTCGACAATTTCGCCGTCAGCAAGAAGATGTTCTCGTGGAGCGTTCCGGGCGAGCGCATGATAACCATCCTGACCGCGGGCAATCTGGCCACGACGCAGGCATTGATCAGCCTGCTTGAAGAGCGCTCCGTCTCGGAGGAGGAGCGCAATCCCGGCATCCTGCGCCAGCCCACGATGTTTCAGGTCGCGCGACTGGTTGGTGCGACGTTGAAAGAAGTCATCACCAATTCGTCCCCGTCGGGTCAGACGTCGGACGACCAGTTTGGCGCATCGATCATCGTCGGCGGTCAGATCAAGGGCGGCAAGCCCACGGTCTTCATGATCTATCCCGAGGGGAATTTCATCGAGATCACCGATGACACGCCTTTCTTTCAGATTGGTGAGACGAAATATGGCAAGCCGATCCTCGTGCGCGCCTATGATGGCAAAATGGATTTCGCCGAAGCGATCAAGCTGCTGCTGGTCTCGTTCGATTCGACGGTAAAATCGAACCTCTCGGTGGGCCTGCCCTTTGACCTGCTGGTTTATGAGAACGATTCCTTCGCGTGCGACCGCACCAAGCGGGTGAATGCGGATGATGCCATCTACCAGCAGATTGCGACCGGCTGGAGCGATGCGCTGCGCGATGCGTTTCAGCTGTTGCCCAGCTACAGTCTCTGACGTGCCTTCGGGGGCCGCCTTGCCCGAAAGCCCCGATGGCCACATCCATCCATTGCAAGTTGAAACCTTTTTGGAAAGCGGGCAGGTTGCTGGCTGAATGACCTGCTGTTTCGGAGTATTTGGCAGAAAACCGCATGGGATATTAAATGATTACTCCTGTTCTTCTATGCGGCGGATCCGGGACGCGGCTTTGGCCGCTGTCGCGCAAGTCCTACCCCAAGCAGTTCGCGCGGCTCATGGGCGATGAGAGCCTTTTTCAGGCCTCCGCGCGCCGTCTTTCGGGCGAGGGGTTTGCCGCGCCGCTGGTCGTGACGGGTGATCCCTTCCGCTTTATCGTGACCGAGCAATTGGCCCAGATCAGCCAGGCGCCCCAGGGCATCCTGATCGAGCCCGAGGGGCGCAATACCGCGCCTGCGGTGCTGGCTGCTGCGCTGTGGCTGGCCGAAGGGGACGCGGGCGCGTTGATGCTGATCGCGCCCTCGGATCATGTCATCCCCGATGCAGGCGCGTTTCGCGCCGCTGTCGAGGCTGCCGCGCCGCGCGCGCGGGACGGCGATCTGGTCACCTTCGGCATCGCACCCACACGCCCCGAGACGGGGTATGGCTATCTGGAGCTGGCATCTGGCACCGATGCAGGCGCAGGCGCGCCCCAATCACTCGCCCGCTTTGTCGAGAAGCCGGATGAGGCGCGCGCGCAGCAAATGCTGGCGGCTGGCAACTTCCTGTGGAATGCGGGGATATTCCTGTGCTCTGCCGAGGCCGTGATTGCCGCCTACCGCGACCATGCGCCCGCCATGCTGGAGGCGGTGCAGGCCGCGCATGATGCGGCGAGCCGTGATCTGGGCTTTACCCGGCTCGCCGCGGGGCCATGGGCCGCGGCCGAGGATATCTCGATCGATTATGCCATCATGGAGAAGGCGCAGAATCTGGCCGTCATGCCCTATACTGCGGGCTGGTCCGACCTTGGCGGCTGGGATGCTGTCTGGCTGGAGTCGGGGCCCGATGCCGAGGGCAATGTCTGCTCGGATCACGCCACGGCGATTTCCTGCGAGGATACGCTCTTGCGCTCGGAGTCCGCCGATGTCGAGCTGGTCGGGATCGGGTTGAAGGACATCGTTGCCATCGCGATGAACGACGCGGTGCTGGTGGCGCATAAATCCGAGGCGCAGCGCGTCAAGGAGGCGGTCAGCGCGCTCAAGGCGCGGGGCGCATCACAAGCGGTGCAACTGCCGCGCGATTATCGCCCCTGGGGCTGGTACGAGAGCCTCGCGATCGGCGGACGGTTCCAGGTCAAGCGGATCGTCGTCAACCCGGGCGCGAGCCTGAGCCTGCAAAGCCATCATCACCGGTCCGAGCATTGGGTGGTGGTCGAGGGCACCGCGCGCGTCACCGTCGGCGACCAGGTGCATCTGCTGAGCGAGAACCAATCCGTCTATATCCCCTTGGGCGCGGTGCATCGCATGGAAAACCCCGGCAAGCTGCCGATGGTCCTGATCGAGGTGCAGACCGGCAGCTATCTGGGCGAGGATGACATCATCCGCTACGAGGACATCTATGCCCGCGAGTAGACTGGCCCCGAGTAGACTGGCCCCGAGTAGACTGGCCTGCGAGTAGACTGGCCTGCGAGTAAACGGGCTTACCTTGTGTGACGACACGCAGTGTTGTATCCGGCGACGGCCTCGTTGCGGGGCGCGCGCGCGCTGACTGATCGGAGATGACGATGAAAAAGGCCTTTGTGACCGGTACCACGGGGCAGGATGGCTCGTATCTGGTCGAGCTCTTGCTGGAAAAGGGGTATGAGGTGCATGGGCTCAAGCGCCGTGCATCATCGTTCAACACCCAGCGTATCGACCACCTGTTCAAGGACATCCATGAAGAGCCGCGGTTTCGCCTGCATTACGGCGATCTGACCGATACCTCCAACCTCACGCGCCTTCTGTCCGAGATCCAGCCCGACGAGATCTATAACCTTGGCGCGCAAAGCCATGTCGCCGTCAGCTTCGAGGCGCCGGAGTATACGGCGGATGTCGATGCCATCGGCACGCTGCGCCTGCTCGAGGCGATGCGCTTTCTGGGGATGGAGAAGAGCTGCCGTTTCTACCAGGCCTCCACTTCCGAGCTATACGGGCTGGTTCAGGAAACACCGCAGACCGAGACGACGCCGTTCCACCCTCGCTCGCCCTACGGCGTGGCCAAGCTTTATGCCTATTGGATCGCGGTCAACTACCGCGAAGCCTATGGCATGTATGCGTGCAACGGTATCCTGTTCAACCACGAAAGCCCGCGCCGGGGCGAGACCTTCGTGACGCGCAAGATCACGCGCGGTCTGGCCAATATCGCGCAAGGTCTCGATGACATGCTCTACATGGGCAACATCGACGCCCTGCGGGACTGGGGCCATGCCAAGGATTACGTGCGCATGCAGTGGATGATGCTGCAACAGGACACGCCCGAGGATTTCGTCATCGCCACCGGGGTGCAGCACTCGGTGCGCGATTTCATCACCTGGGCCGCCGCCGATCTGGGCATCACGCTGGACTTTCAGGGCACGGGCATCGACGAGGTCGCCGTGGTCCGGCAGGTCGAGGGCGATAGCGCGCCGCACGTCAAACCGGGGCAGGTCATCCTGCGCATCGATCCGCGGTACTTCCGCCCCGCCGAGGTCGAGACCCTGCTGGGCGATCCGTCCAAGGCCAAGGCCAAGCTGGGCTGGGTGCCCGAGATCACCGCGCGCGAGATGTGCGCCGAGATGGTCGCCGAGGATCTCAAGAGCGCGCGCCGCCATGCGCTGCTGGCGGCGCACGGCTATGACAGCAGCCAGGGACACAGCGAATGAGCGATACCGGACATCGCGGCCGGATGCTGCTGACCGGCGGGCGCGGCATGGTCGGGTGCAACATCCGCGAACATGCGCGGGCGGCCGAGTGGGACATCCTCGCGCCCACCAGCGCCGAGCTGGACCTGACCGATGCGGCCGCCACCGCCGCCTATATCGCCCATGAGGCCCCCGACATCATCGTGCATGCGGCAGGCCGGGTGGGTGGCATTCAGGCCAATATCGCCAATCCCGTCGCCTTTCTGGACGTCAACACCGCGATCGGGCGCAATGTCATCATGGGCGCGCGGGCCGCCGGGGTGCCGCGCCTCATCAATCTGGCCTCCACCTGCATCTATCCGCGCACCGCGCCGAGTCCGCTGGCCGAGGAGATGGTGCTGACCGGCCCGCTCGAGCCGACGAACGAGGGCTATGCGCTGGCCAAGATCATGGCGCTGCGCCTGTGCCAATACATCCGCACAGAGACGCCCGACTTGCAGTACAAGACGCTGATCCCCTGCAATCTCTATGGCCGCCACGACACCTTCGATGCCGCCGCGTCGCATATGCTCCCCGCCGTCATCGCCAAGATCCACGAGGCGCGCACGGCGGGCCGCGACACGGTCGAGATCTGGGGCGACGGCACCGCGCGGCGCGAGTTCATGTATGCGGGCGATCTGGCCGAGGCCGTGCTGCGCGCGGCGGGCGATGTCGATGCGCTGCCGGACCTGATGAATGTCGGCGTGGGCACGGATCATTCGATCAACGCGTATTACGCCGCCGCCGCCGCCGTGATCGGCTGGAACGGCCAGTTCACCCATGACCTGAGCAAGCCGGTCGGCATGAAGCAAAAGCTGTGCGATACGTCGCGCCAGACCGCATGGGGCTGGACCCCGCAAACGGATCTGCAGGCCGGAATGGCCGCCACCTATCAATTCTACCTCGAAAGGCTGTCCTCATGAGCGCGCGTTTTCCCCTTGCCACCTCTTCCTGGGATCAGGCCGAACAGGACGCGCTGCAACGCGTCATCGCCTCGGACCGCTTTACCATGGGCGCCGAGGTGGCCGAGTTCGAGCGCCGCTTTGCCGCGCATTTCGGCGCCAATTTCGCGGTGATGGTCAATTCCGGTTCCTCGGCCAACCTGCTGATGGTGGCCGCGCTGGCCTATACGTCCAACCCCGATCTGCGGCTCAAGCCCGGCGACGAGGTGATCGTGCCCGCCGTCAGCTGGTCGACGACCTACTATCCGCTGCACCAATACGGGCTGAAGCTGAAGTTCGTGGACGTCGACGCCGAGACGCTGAATTACGATCTGGATGCGCTGGCCGATGCGGTGACGGACCGCACCCGTGCGCTGATGGTGGTCAACCTCTTGGGCAACCCCAATGATTTCGACGCCATCGCCCGCATCACCGAGGGGCGCGGCATCGTCATGATCGAGGATAACTGCGAGTCCATGGGCGCAAAACTGGGCGGCAGGCACTGCGGCACCTTCGGCGTCATGGGGACATTCTCGACGTTCTTCTCGCATCACATCTCGACCATGGAGGGCGGCGTCGTCGTGACCGACGACGAGGAGCTGTATCACGTCATGCTGTCCTTGCGCGCCCATGGCTGGACGCGCAACCTGCCCAAGCAGAACCACGTCACCGGCGAGAAAAGCGATGATCCCTTCGAGGAGAGCTTTCGCTTTGTCCTGCCCGGCTACAACCTGCGCCCGCTGGAGATGTCGGGCGCGGTGGGGATCGAGCAGCTGGCCAAGCTGGACGGGCTGGTCGCCGGGCGGCGGCGCAACGCGGAAGCCTTCGTGGCCGCCATGCAGGACCACCCGAAATTCCGCATCCAGCGCGAGATCGGCCAGAGCAGCTGGTTCGGCTTCAGCCTGATCCTGCGCCCCGAGCTGGCAGACAGCCGCGCCGATGTGGTGCGCGGCCTCGAAGCGGCAGGATTTGAATGCCGCCCCATCGTGGCCGGCAACTTCGCGCGCAAGGAAATCGTGAAGCACTTCAACTTCGACATCCACGGCGAGCTGCCAAACGCCGACTACCTCGACACCCGCGGCCTCTTCGTCGGAAACCACCACTACCCCATAGAAGACGCCATAACCCACCTCAAAGCGTTCTAGGACCGCTAAGGAAGGGGCCACCGGCGGGGGGGGGGGCTTGGGCAGCCGCCTGCCCAAGCCCCCCGCCGGGTCTGGCTTGACCGCAGCCGAACGGCTATGGTGCGCGCATCGTAGATTTCGCTATGCCCGAAGGTTTCAAATGCATCCCATGCCCGTGCCCCATCCCAAGGCCCAGGACCGCGACAACAGCGTTGCGGCCGCGCGCAAGGTGTTGGAAATCGAAGCGGACGCGCTGCGCCATATGTCCGAANAGGCCCAGGACCGCGACAACAGCGTTGCGGCCGCGCGCAAGGTGTTGGAAATCGAAGCGGACGCGCTGCGCCATATGTCCGAAAACCTGCCCGAAGATTTCGCGGGCGCGGTCGAGACGGTGATGGCCTGCAAGGGCCGTGTGATCGTGTCGGGCATTGGCAAGTCGGGCCATATCGGGCGCAAGATCGCAGCGACGCTGGCCTCGACGGGAACGCCCGCCTATTTCGTTCATGCGACCGAAGCCAGCCACGGTGATCTGGGCATGATCGGCCCGGATGACGTGTGCCTCTTGATCTCCAATTCCGGCGAGACGGCAGAGCTGCGCGACATCGTTTACCACACACAGCGCTTCAGCATTCCGATGATCGGGATTTCGTCCAAATCCGGCAGCACGCTGATGAAAGCGGCGGATCATCGCCTGACCCTTCCCGCGTGCCCCGAGGCGTGCCCGATCGGACTGGCGCCGACCACCTCGACGACGCTGACGCTGGCGCTGGGTGACGCGCTGGCCGTGGCGCTGATGGAGCGGCGCGGATTTGCCCCCAAGGATTTCGGCGTCTACCATCCGGGCGGCAAGCTGGGCGCACAGATGCGCAGCGTTGCCGACCTGATGCATTCGGGCGATGCCCTGCCGGTGCTGGACGATGATGCGCCGATGGCCGATGTGCTGCTGGCGATGACCTCCAAGGGGTTCGGCGTGTGCATATTGGTGCGCGACGGCATCATCAGCGGCGTCATCACCGATGGTGACTTGCGCCGCAACATGGACGGGTTGATGGAGCGCCGTGCGCTTGACGTGGCCACGAAAAAGCCAGCAAGCGTTCCGCCCGACTGCTCGGCCCCCGAGGCGCTGGCGCTGCTGAATGCGCGCGCGCTGACGGTTTTGATCGTTGCGGATGCCGGCAACCGCCCGGTGGGCGTGTTGCACCTGCATGATCTGCTGCGCGCGGGCGTCGTCTAGGGCACCGGGCCAGTCAGACGCGCATCTGGGGCGAGATGGCGTTCGCCGTATCTTGCAGCCAGGGCAGGATGTCCTGCCGGATGCGCGCGTCGTCCCAGTGGTGCGACGAGACCGAGCAGTGCACAGCCGCCCAAGCGCGCCCATCGGGGCCACGCACAGCGCAGGCGATGCCGATTTCATTGAGAATCATCTGGTTATGGGTGATGGCATAACCCTCTGCGCGTGCCGTCTCGATCTGCTCGGCGATGGCCGCGCGGTCCACTGTCGTCTGGGGGGTGTGGGCGTGCAGGTGCCAATCGCGGATCGCCGCTGCGCAGTCGGCGGGGGAATGCGTTGCCAAGATCGCTTGCCCCGCTGACGTGCTCAGCGCCGGAACCCGGCGGCCGGGCACCGAGGCAGCGAAATGCGTGCGAGTGCAGGGCAGGCGCACGGCGTAAATGATGTATTCATCGGACAATTGCCCTAAATTGACCGTCTCGCCCAGCCGCTGGGCGAGGTCGATCAGCTTGGGCATGGCGCGGGCGATGAGGGGGTCGGACCAGTAATAGGCATAGGCCAGCCGCAGCCATGCGTGCGAGGGCCGATAGCGCCGCGTCACCGGATCCTTTTCCAGCATACCCTCGACATGCAGGGTGTTGGCCAGCCGTTGCACGGCGCTCTTGTCGAGGCCCGTGATCTCTGCCAACCCGGCCAGCGACAGCTCTGTATGCGTCTCATCAAAGGCTTGAAGCAGGCGCAGGCCCTTGGCCAATGAGCCGACGAACAGAGTGTTCTGCTTTGGTTTACTCATCAAATCCCTATCGATTGTAACGGTTTAACTAAAATGCCGGAAATTCGCTCTTGATTTATCGCTTGGGGCAGGTTTGTAGTTAACTACATTGTGATCTAGCATATCATTATATGATATATCTTGGAGCGCAATCCAAAATACGGCACCGCAGCGCCTCTGCGGCAGGGAGAACACTATATGAGAGCCACGTTTTTGAAATCCACCGCGCTTGCAATGGCGCTGAGCGTCGGGGCCAGCGGCGCCGCAATGGCCGACAAGGCCAGCGGCACGTTGAGTGTCGCCTTCACCAAGGAGCTGGAGAATGTCGACAGCTTCTTCAACTCGTCGCGCGAGGGTGTCGTGCTGCAGCGCGCAATCTGGGATGGTCTGATCTACCGCGATCCCATCACCAACGAGTATGAGGGCAATCTGGCCACCAGCTGGGAGTGGATCGACGACAAGACGCTGGAATTGAAGCTGCGCGAGGGCGTCACTTTCCATGACGGCTCCGACTTCACGGCAGATGATGTCGTCGCTACCGTCAATTTCGTCGCCAAGGAAGAGAATGGCGTCAAGACACAGCGCAACGTGAACTGGATGGAGGCCGCCGAGAAGATCGACGATTATACCGTGCGCATCACCACCAAGGATGTGTTCCCGGCGGCGATCGAATTCCTGTCCGGCCCTGTGTCGATGTATCCGGCCGAATATTATGCCGAAGTCGGGCCGTCGGGCATGGGCCTGAAGCCCGTGGGCACCGGCCCCTACAAGGCCGTCGAAGTGGTTCCGGGCCAGCATTTCGTTCTGGAAAAGAACGAGAACTACCATGACAGCCCCAAGGGCCAGCCCTCGATCGAAAAAATCGACATCCGCACCATTCCGGACGTCAACACCCAGCTGGCCGAGCTCTTTTCAGGCTCGCTGGATCTGATCTGGCAGGTGCCGGCGGATCAGGCCGAAAAAATGGCCGAGATGGATGATCGCTTTACCGTGCTGAACGAGTCGACGATGCGTGTCGGCTATCTGTCGATGGATGCGGCGGGCCGGTCCGGCATGGACCCGAACCCCTTTACGGATCTGAAGGTGCGCCAAGCGGTTAACCACGCCATCGACCGTCAGGCGCTTGTCGACAACCTGCTCAAGGGCAAGTCCAAGGTCGTCTCGACCGCGTGCTTCCCCAGCCAGTTCGGCTGCGCGCAGGATGTGACCAGCTATGAGTATGATCCCGAAAAGGCACGCGAGCTGCTGGCCGAGGCAGGCTATGAGGATGGTTTCAGCACCGAATTCTATGCCTATCGCGACCGCGAGTATGCCGAGGCGATCACCAGCTATCTGAACGCCGTCGGCATCGACACCGAGTTCAAGCTGCTGCAATATTCGGCCCTGCGGGAGCTGAACATGAAGGGCGAAGTGCCGCTGGCCTTCCTGACTTGGGGCAGCTTTTCGGTCAATGACGCCTCTGCGATGGTCAGCCAGTTCTTCAAGCACGGCAGCCTCGACGACGCGCAGGACGACCAGACCAAGGAATGGCTGGACGTTGCTGACAGCTCGACGGACCCTGAAGAGCGCAAGGAGTTCTATCGCAAGGCGCTGCAGCGCATCGCGGATGAGGCCTATTGGGCGCCGATGTTCAGCTACAACACCAACTACGTCATGACCGAAGAGGTGGACTACACCCCGACGGCGGACGAGGTGCTGCGCTTTACCGATATGACCTGGAACTAAAGCACGCTTTTGGGCCCGGAGGATCTGCGGATCCTCCGGGCCTTTCTTTTGCGCGCCAAGCCAATTGCAAATCCGGCAGGGAGATAGCGGCACATGCTGCCATTCATACTCAAAAGGCTGGGCCTCGCCCTCCTTGTGGCCTTCACGGTCAGCTTCATCAGTTTCTCCTTGCTGTTCCTGTCGGGGGATCCGGCGGCGGCCCTCGCGGGGGAAACGGCCAGCGGCGAGGATATCGAATCGCTGCGCCGCCTTTACGGCTTCGACCGGCCCATGCTGGTGCAATACGGCGAATGGCTGTGGCAGGCGTTGCAGGGCGATTTCGGCGAGAGCTATTACTTCAAATTGCCGGTATCGACGCTGATCGGTGACCGCCTGTCGGTCACCATGACGCTGGGTGTCTGCGGCATCACCTTTGCGCTGCTGACCGCCGTGCCACTGGGCGTGGCTGCCGCGATCCGGCCCAATTCGATCATCGACCGTGTCGCGCTGTTTTTGTCGGTGGCCGGTCAGGCGATGCCCAGCTTCTGGTTCGGTCTGATCCTGATCGTGCTTTTCGGGATCACGCTGGGGTGGCTGCCGCCTTCGGGCGCGGACTCTTGGCGGCATTTCATCATGCCGACCATCGTGCTGGGATATTACGCGATGCCTGCCATCATGCGCCTGACGCGCGCCGGGATGCTTGAGGTGCTGAATTCGGACTACATCCGCACCGCGCGGGCCAAGGGCGCTGGCGAGGGGCGCGTATTGTTCAAACATGCGCTGCGTAATGCGATTATCCCGGTGGTCAGCCTTGCGGCCGTTCAGATGGGCTTCATGCTGGGTGGCTCGATCGTGGTCGAGTCGGTCTTTGCCCTGCACGGCGCCGGATACCTCGCCTGGGAGAGCATCGCGCGCAACGATCTGCCCACGGTGCAGGCGCTGATCCTCATCTTCTCGATGTTCTACATCATCTTCACCTTTCTGGCCGACGTGCTGAACGCATGGCTCGATCCGCGCATGAGGAGTTCGTAACATGGCGGCTCACAAGACAGTCGATCCTCTGCTGGAGGAAATTCAGGGGCCGACGCCCCGCCAGATCCTGCGCAAGCGGGTGAGGGGCCATACCGGTCTGCTCTTTGGTGTCGGTGTTGTCCTTGCATTGGTGGTCGTTGCGATTCTGGCGCCCGTGCTGGCACCGCATGATCCCTATGCCCAAACTCTGACCAAGCGCATGATCGAACCTGTGTTCATGGGCGGCACGTGGGAGCATCCGCTGGGCACTGACCATCTGGGCCGCGATTACCTGTCGCGCCTCATCTATGGTGCGCGGGTGTCGCTGCTGATCGGCGCGATTGCTGCGCTGATTTCGGGCGTGATCGGCACTGCGATGGGCGTTGCCGCCGGCTATTTCGGCGGCAAGGTGGATGCAGTCGTCACTTTCCTGATCAACGTGCGCCTTGCCATGCCTGTCGTTCTGGTCGCGCTGGCGGTGGTTGCCATCCTTGGCGGCTCGCTTCAGGTGGTGATCGGCGTGCTGGGCCTCTTGCTCTGGGATCGCTTTGCCGTCGTCATGCGCGCCTCGACATTGCAGGTGCGCCGGCGCGAGTATGTGCACGCGGCGCAGGCCATCGGCGCCTCGACCCCGCGCGTGATCCTGTCCGAGATCATGCCCAATATCGCCAACAACCTGATCGTGATCGTCACGCTGGAAATGGCGCATGCGATCTTGCTGGAAGCGGCGCTGTCGTTTCTCGGCCTCGGGGTGCAACCGCCAACGCCCAGCTGGGGCCTGATGGTTTCTGAGGGCAAGAACATGATGCTGTTCGAGCCGTGGCTGGTGCTGATCCCCGGCGTCGTCCTCTTCGTGCTGGTGCTGGCGATCAATCTTATGGGCGACGGACTGCGCGACGTCACCGCCCCCGAAAACCGGAGCTGAAGCCATGAGTGACGCCAATGCCAAACCGCTGCTTTCGGTGCGGGGCCTGACGCTGGACATCCCGATGTCCAATGGTGTGCTCCATGCCGTCCGCGGACTTGATTTCGATCTGCACCGGGGCGAGACGCTCTGCATCGTCGGGGAATCCGGGTCGGGCAAGTCCCTGACCTCGCTTGCGATCATGGGCCTGCTTGAGAAGAACATCCGCCGCAGTGCCGAGCGCATGGACTTTGACGGGACCGAGCTGACAACTGCGTCAAGGAGCCAGATGCGCGCCCTGCGCGGCGACCGGATCGCGATGATCTTTCAAGAGCCGATGACATCGCTCAACCCTGCCTATACCATCGGCGACCAGTTGATCGAGGCGCTGCAACTGCACCGCAACGTCAGCCGCGATGTCGCGCGCAAACGTGCGATCGAGCTGCTGGAAAAAGTCGGCATCACCGCCGCCGCCAGTCGATTGGGCCAATACCCCCACCAGCTATCTGGCGGTCTGCGCCAGCGCGTCGTCATTGCGATGGCGCTGATGTGCGAGCCCGAACTCATCATCGCGGATGAGCCGACGACCGCGCTGGACGTGACGATCCAGGCCCAGATCCTGCGCCTTCTGGTGGATCTGACCAAGGAGATGAATGTCGCCATGATCCTGATCACCCATGATCTGGGTGTCGTGGCCCGCGTCGCGGACAAGGTGGGCGTCATGTATGCGGGCGAGCTGGTCGAGAGCGGCCCTGCCAGCGACGTCTTTGTCACGCCCCTGCATCCCTACACGCGCGGCCTGATCCATTGCATCCCGCAGCCCGGCAAGACGGCGCGCGGTGCGCAGCTGGGCACGATCCCTGGCATCGTGCCCTCCCTCGTCGGCGAGGTGCAGGGCTGCGCCTTTCGCACCCGCTGCCCCCATGCGGTGGATGCCTGCCGCGATGCCATCCCCAAGCGAGGCGAGGCGCTTCATAAATTCCGATGCGTCCACCCCGATGGCGCGCGCGCCGCTGAAGGAGAAACCGCATGAACGCCCCTGTTCTAGAGCTGCAAAACGTCGCCAAGACCTATCGCGTCAAGCAGGGCCTTCTGGGCAAGGCCAAACCCCTGACAGCCGTCAACGATGTCTCGCTGACGCTGGGCCGGGGCGAGGTGCTGGGCCTTGTCGGCGAATCCGGTTGTGGCAAGTCGACACTGGCCAAGATCCTTCTGGGGCTGGAGATGCCGACATCGGGCAAGGTTCTGGTCGATGGCGAGGAGATCGGCGGTCAGGACCGCCTTGCCCTTGCGCGGCGCATCCAGCCGATCTTTCAGGACCCCTATTCGTCGCTCAATCCGCGCAAGACGATCATGGACATCGTCTCGCTGCCACTGCGCGTGCATGGCATCGGGGATGCGGCCAGCCGCGAGAAATCCGTGCGCGAGACGCTGGACCTCGTCGGTCTGCCCGCGCGCGTGCTGAACACCTATCCCAGCCAGATGTCGGGCGGCCAGCGCCAGCGCGTCGCGATTGCCCGCGCGCTCATCATGCGCCCCGAGATCGTGATCTGCGATGAGCCGACATCGGCGCTGGATGTGTCGGTGCAGAGCCAGATCCTGAACCTGCTCAATGATCTACGGGCGGAATTCGGGCTGACCTATCTCTTCATCAGCCACGATCTGGCGGTGGTCGAGCATCTCGCGACCCGCGTGGCGGTCATGTATCTGGGCCGCATCGTCGAGGAGGCCGAGGTGGGCGCGCTCTTTGATGCACCGCGCCATCCCTATGCGCGCGCGCTGCTCAATTCGGTGCTGACGCCCGATCCATCGCTGGGCGTGCCCGATACGCAGCTGGGCGCGGCCTATCCCAACCCGATTGCACCGCCGCCGGGATGCCATTTTCATCCCCGTTGTCCCTTTGCCGAGGATCAGTGCAAGGTGGCGGCGCCGCAACCCGTGCTGCGGCCGGGCGCGCGCGATGATGGGCTGGTCGAGTGCCATCTGCATGATCCCGCGAGCAAGATGTATCGGCCTGATTTCACCGTCTAACTGCTGAGGAGCACCACATGGCGTCGTCCCTTTCGCGCACCGCGCATACTACCAAGACCGTCATCGAGACCAAAGGCGGCGTCGTTGCAGCCCAGCATCGGCTCGCCGCCGAGGCGGGGGCCGAAGTGCTGCGCGCGGGTGGTGACGCGGTGGACGCCGCGGTCGCCACATCCTTTGTCATGGGCGTGCTCGAGCCATGGATGAGCGGGCCTGCGGGCGGCGGCGCGATGATGCTGTGGCGCGCGGGCGAGGAAAAGGCCGTGGCGGTGAACCATGGCATGCGCTCGCCGTCCGGCCTGCGCATCGAGGATTTTCCCCTTTCGGGCCGGGGCGTCGCCAGCGACCTCTTTCCGTGGGAGCATGTGACGGGCGACGTCAATGTCCAAGGGGCCAAGGCGATTGCCGTGCCGGGCGTTGTCGATGGTCTCGGGCAGGTGCATGGGCACTATGGGCGGATGCCATGGGCCGACCTGCTGGCGCCCGCGATTGCCCATGCGCGTGCGGGGATGCTGGTGGATTGGTATGCGGCCCTCGTCATCGCCTCGACCACCCGCGCATTGGCCGCCGATGCGGATGCCGCAGCGCTTTTCCTTGAGGACGGGCAGTGGCCAACCATTTCGGGCTGGACCGCGCTGGCCGAAAAGCGACTGGATCAGAGCCGCATGGCCGACAGCCTTGGTATAATTGCGCAGGATGGCGCCCGTGCGCTCTATGAGGGCGACTTGGGCGCAGCCATGGCGCGCGATGTGCAGGACAAGGGCGGATATCTCAGCCATGACGATCTGCGCAGCTACAGCGCCGAGATGCAAAAGCCGCTCAGCATGGCCTATCGGGGCGCACGCTTTCATCTGGTCGATGGCCTGACCGCCGGGCCGACGTTTGCCCATGCGATGGGCGATCTGGAAAACCGCGATTTGAAGGATATGCCCGAGGCCTTCGCCGCCTATGCAGAGGCCCTGAACGGCGCCTATGCAGCGCGACTGGGCAGCATGGGCGACACGGGCGAGAGCCCCGAGGCCCCCGGATGCACCACGCATTTCTCGGTCGTGGACCGGGACGGCAACATGGTTAGCCAGACGCAAACGCTGCTGTCGATCTTTGGCAGCCGTGTCGTATCGCCCTCGACCGGGTTTCTGATGAACAACGGCATCATGTGGTTCGATCCGGTCCAGGGACGTCCCAATTCACTGGGCCCGAACAAGCGCTGCCTGATGAATGTCTGCCCGGTGATCGGCGAGCAGGGCGACCGCCGCTTTGCCTTCGGGGCGTCTGGAGGGCGCAAGATCGTGTCGGCGATGTGCCAGATGGCGTCCTTCGTCACCGATTTCGACATGGATATCGAGGCCGCGTTCCACCAGCCGCGCATCGACGTGTCGGGCGGGCCCCATGTGGTCGCGGACGAGGCGCATACGCCCGAAGTGCTGGACCGGCTGCGCGCGGGGCATGACGTCGTGACCGCGCCGCGCACCGTCTTTCCCTTTGCCTTTGGCTGCCCGGCAGGGGTCATGCGCGCAGGCGATACCAACACCGGATGCACCGAAATCATGTCGCCCTGGGGCGATGCCGCACTTGAGACAAAGGACTGAACCATGAGCCGCGAGACCGCCATCGATACCGTTGCCGCCTATTTCGACAAGGGTGTTTTCCAAAGTGAGCTGGCGGCCCTCGTTGCCTATCCCAGCGAGAGCCAGAACCCCGAGGCCGCGCCCGAGCTGATGCGCTATCTGCAAGAGGCGATGCTGCCCCGGCTGGAAAAGATGGGATTTGTTTGCGAGATCATCGCGAACCCTGATCCGCGCGGCGGCCCCCTGCTGATCGGGGAGCGGCACGAGGGCGAGGGCCTGCCGACCGTGCTGACCTACGGCCATGGCGATGTCATCCGCGCGCAAGAGGGCATGTGGCGTGACGGGCTGGCCCCTTTCGAGTTGATCGAGGAGGGCGACCGCCTTTATGGGCGCGGCAGCGCCGACAACAAGGCACAGCATCTGATCAACATCGCCGCTCTGGAGGCGGTGCTGGAGGCGCGGGGCACTTTGGGCTTCAACACCCGCATCGTGCTGGAAATGAGTGAGGAGGTCGGATCAAGCGGGCTGGCGGAGGTATTCCACAGCCACAAGGATCGGCTGACCGCCGATGTGCTGATTGCCTCTGATGGGCCACGGCTGCAACCCGATGTGCCGACCGTCTTCATGGGCTCGCGCGGGGGCATCACATTCGATTTGAAACTGACGCTGCGCGAAGGGGCCCATCATTCGGGCAACTGGGGCGGCCTCTTGGCCGATCCGGCGATGATCATGGCGCATGCGCTGGCCTCGATCACCGATGCGCGCGGCCAGATCCAGATCCCCGAGTGGCGCCCCGATAGCCTGACGGATGACGTGCGCGCCGCGCTGGATGGCCTGCCCGTCACGGGCGGCGAGGGGCCGAGCGTCGATGAGGATTGGGGCGAGCAAAGCCTGACGCCAGCCGAGCGTGTCTATGGCTGGAACAGCTTTGCCGTGCTGGCGATGACCAGCGGCGTGCCCGATGCGCCGGTCAATGCCATTTCCGACAGTGCGCGCGCGACCTGCCAGCTGCGCTATGTCGTCGGCACCGACCCGCAGGACATCATCCCGGCGCTGCGCCGCCATCTGGACGCGCACGGCTTCGAGGCGATCGAGATCGTGCCGCATGATCGCGGCTTTTTCGCCGCCACACGCCTCGATCCCAAGCATCCTTGGGTGCAATTCGTCACCGCCTCGATCGAGCAGACGGCGGGCCGGCCACCCCATGTTTTGCCGAATTTGGCCGGATCCCTGCCCAATGACAGCTTTGCCGACATCCTCGGGCTTCCGACGGTCTGGGTGCCCCACTCCTATCGCGGCTGCTCGCAACATGCGCCGAACGAGCATGTGCTGAAATCGCTCAGCCGCGATGCCTTGCGTGTCATGGCGGGCGTCTTTTGGGATGTGGGCGCGGGGAACACCCCGGCACGCTAAGCGCTCAAGCGCAGGCGCGACGGCATCTGGCTAACCTTCGCGCGGCGCGCTAGATTGGCTGCCATGTTTGCCCGTCTGTCCCTCATGTCCGCTGGCACGCGGCTGTCCTTGCAACTGGGCCTTCTGGCGCTGGTGCTGGCCACGTTGGTCTGGCCTCGGGTCGAGCGGTATTTTCTGGCCGATGCCGCTGCGCAAAACGGCGTGACCTTGCAACTGGTCAGCGATGGCCTGAGCGCTGCGCTGGATCGCTATGCGCCGTTGCCCAACCTGATCGCAGCCCGGCCCGAGTTGGCCGAACTGTTGCAAGCGCCCGGTGACGCGCGTCTGAGCGAACGCGTCAATGATATCCTGCTCAATACGGCCATTTCCGTCACCGCCTCGGATGTCTACCTGATGGATATGGACGGGCTGACGCTGGCCGCGAGTTCCTACCGCAAAGAGCGTTCATTCGTCGGGCGCAACTTCAGCTTTCGGCCCTACTTCACGCAAGCTGCGGCTGGCGGTCTGGGCCGGTATTTCGCTCTGGGGACCACATCGGGTGAGCGCGGGTATTTCTTTGCCGCCCCTGTGCGGGACGGCTCGCGCATCCTGGGTGTCGTCGCCGTCAAGTTCACGGTCGAAGCGTTTGAGGAGGGCTGGCAGGCCGCGTCGTCCAACATCTTTGTGACCGATCCTGCTGGGATCGTCTTCATGGCCAGTCGACCCGATTGGCGCCTGCGTGCCAGCGTGCCGCTGACCCCGCGCGCGTTGTCGGTCATCCGCGACAATCAGCAGTATCCGGCGGATCGCCTCGCGCTTTTGGAGATCGCGCGACGCAGCGCCGATGGTGTGGACTTTGCCGAGATCGACGGCACCGAGTATATCGCCTCGTCGAGTGCTGCGCTGGCCAGTGCGGGCTGGACCGTCACGGCCTTGCGCCGCGCCGCGCCGGCGCGCGTTCAGGCGGGCATGGTCTTTGCCGCGATTGCGCTATTGGCGGTGCTGGCGCTGTGCATCGCGGCCTATCTGCGCCACAGGGCGGCGCAGCGGGTGCAAGTCCACAGGATGCTCGAACAGCGCGTCGAGCAGCGCACCAAGGCGCTGCGCCACGAAATCGAAGAGCGCCGCCGCACCGAGGAGAAACTGAGGCGCACGCAGGCCGGTCTGGTGCAGGCTGGCAAGCTGTCGGCGCTGGGCCAGATGTCGGCGGCGCTGAGCCACGAGTTCAACCAGCCTTTGCAGGCCGTCAAAGCCTATGCCGAAAACGCGCAGACCTTTCTGGAGCGGGGCGAGACGGGCGAGGTGCGCGACAATATCGGGCGGATCAGCCGCATGGCCGACCGCATGGCGGCCATCTCGCGCCATTTGCGCAATTTTGCGCGTCGCCCCGGCGAGGCGATTGGGCCTGTGCCGCTTGGCCTTGTCATCGACGATGCGCTCGCGGTCAGTGCGCCCAAGCTGAAGGGCAGTGATGTGACGCTGGATTATATCCCGGTGGGCGGCGCACCTTGGGTCATCGGCGGGCACGTGCGGCTGCAACAGGTGCTCGTCAATCTGATTTCGAACGCTGTTGATGCGATGGATGGACGCGGGCGGCTGACCATTGCGGCGACGCGCCATGAAGGCGGCTGGCGGGTGACTATCCGCGACACCGGATCTGGCCTGCCGCCGGAGGCAGCCGAGCAAATGTTCGATCCTTTTTTCACAACCAAGCCGATGGGGCAGGGCCTGGGTCTGGGCCTGAGCATTTCCTACAACATCGTGCGCGATTTCGGTGGCACGCTCTGGGGAGAAGATCATCCGGAGGGGGGCGCGATCTTTGGCATTGATCTGGTCGCTGCCGAGGCGCCCGATCAGATTGCGGGCCGGGAGGCGGCGGAATGAGCTGCGAAGTGCTCTTGGTCGATGATGAGGAGGAATTGCGCTGCGCCGCCGCGCAAACGCTCAAGCTGGCCGGGCTGAGCGCCGCGGCAGAAGGCGATGCCGAGGTTGCGCTGGCGCGGCTGGCGCGCGATTTTCCCGGCGTTCTGATCACCGATATCCGTATGCCCGGCATGGACGGGATGACCCTGATGCGCCGAGCGCTCGAGATTGATCCAGCCTTGCCGGTCATCATCGTGACAGGCAATGGCGATGTGGAGCTTGCGGTGCAGGCGATGCGGGACGGGGCGTATGATTTTCTGGAAAAGCCCTATGATCCTGCGCATCTGGTGCAGGTCGTGCGCCGTGCGCTGGACAAGCGGCGCCTGACGCTGGAGAACCGCGCGCTGCGCAATCAGGTGGGCGGGCGCGATGTGATCGAGGCGCGGCTGATCGGGCGCTCGGACGTGATGGTGCGCCTGCGCGAAGAGGTGCGCGCCGTCGCGGCCACCGAGGCAGATGTCTTGATCAATGGTGAGACCGGCACCGGCAAGGAGGTGATCGCGCGCGCGCTTCACCGTGCCTCGGCGCGGCAGGGCAAGCCCTTTGTTCACATCAATTGCGCCGCACTGCCGCGTGATCTGGTCGAGATCGAGCTGTTCGGCCATGTTGCTGGCGCCTTTGCTGGCGCGCATCGGACCCGATACGGCAAGCTGGAGCATGGGCGGGGCGGCACGGTTTTCCTCGATGAGATCGACAGCCTCGATACCGGCGTGCAGGCCAAGTTCCTGCACGCGATCCAGAGCCGGCAGATCACGCCCCTCGGCTCGAACGATCCGGTGGATCTGGATGTGCGTTTCATCGCCGCGTCCAAGGACCGTCTGGACCGGGCGGTCGAAGAAGGGCGCTTTCGCAGCGATCTTTATTACCGGCTCAACGTGGTGACGCTGCGTGCGCCGCCCCTGTCGGAGCGGCGTTCTGATATTCCCCTGCTGCTGGTGCATCTCGTGCAGGAGGCGGCTGCGCGCTACAAGCGACCCGCGCCGGATGTGGACCCCGCCACGCTGGCCGAGGCGGCAGGGCGCGATTGGTCGGGCAATGTGCGCGAGCTGCGCAATGCCGCCGACCGCCTCGTTCTTGGCCTGCCGGCCGAGGCGC
Organism: Roseovarius sp. D0-M9; assembly: GCF_037083805.1. Taxonomy (NCBI): domain Bacteria; kingdom Pseudomonadati; phylum Pseudomonadota; class Alphaproteobacteria; order Rhodobacterales; family Roseobacteraceae; genus Roseovarius; species Roseovarius sp. D0-M9. Next base: position 41,951 of record NZ_JBAPKZ010000027.1, read on the forward strand.
CCCCACCCGAGAGTGCCGCGCCCGCCGGGCCGCTGCCTGCGCAGATTGCCGCGCACGAGCGTGCGCTGATCGCCGCCGCGCTCAGCGCCAATGGCGGCGCGCTCAAGCCGACTTACGAGGCGCTGGGGATCAGCCGCAAGGCGCTGTATGAAAAGATGCAAAAGCATGGGCTAGATCGGGGCAGTTTCGCCTGAAGTCGCGCTGATGTGCGGTTTTCGACACAGCAATCCGGCCCGATGTACCCTTTTCGACCCATAGTAGCGCCTCAAGGCGGCCCTGTGGCGATTTGGCCAAGCATTTCGCTTGTCATTGCAGGCGATGCTTCGTTTACCTCCGATACGATCGCGGCTCCGGGAGGGTGCCGCGCATTTCTCATGGACCCTAGGGAGAGAGACATGAAACTCACTGCACTTCTTGCATCCACCACGATTATCGCCGCTGGCGCCGCCTTTGCGCAGGACGTCGACAAATCCGACTGGCCGAGCAGCTTTACCGTCGGCACCGCCAGCCAGGGCGGCACGTATTTCGCCTATGGGTCGGGCTGGGCCAACCTCGTGGCCGAAGAACTGGGCCTTACCGGCGGCGGCGAAGTCACCGGCGGTCCGATGCAGAACATGGCGCTGGTTCACACCGGCGAGGCCGCGTTCGGCATGACCACGATGGGCCCCGCAGCGGAATCGCTGGAAGGCACGAACCCGATCGCCCCCGGCCTCGAGATGACCGAGGCCTGCGCGATGTTCCCGATGTATCAGACGCCTTTCTCGGTGACGGCGCTGTCGTCGTCGGGCATCGAGAGCATCAGCGACATCCCCGAAGGTGCGCGCATCGGCTTTGGCCCCGCAGGCTCGACCTCGGACACGTATTTTCCGCGCATGATGGATACGCTGGGCGTCGAATATGAGCGCCGCAACGGTGGTTGGAGCGACTTGGGCGGCCAGCTTCAGGATGGTCTGCTGGACGTTGTGGCCTTTGCCGCAGGCGTGCCCGTGCCCGCCGTCAGCCAGTTGGAAGTGCAGACGGATGTGAACATTATCGAGTTCACCGAAGAAGAGCAGGCCCAACTGCTCGAGGCGTTCCCCGTCTCGGAATTCTCGATCGCGGCCAGCACCTACAGCACCCTCGAAGAGGACGCGCGCTCGGTCTCGATGTGGAACTTCACCATCGCGAATTGCGACCTGCCGGCCTCCTTCGTCAAGGCGGCGGTCGATGTCGTGATGTCCGATAACGACCGTATGGTCGGTATCCACAAGGCCGCAGCCTCGACCATTCCCGAGAACTGGGACAAGAACAAAGTCCTCAAGTGGCACCCCGGCGCGGCAGAATGGTTCAAGGAAAATGCCGACGCCGATATTCCTGATGACATGATCTACGGCAACTGAGCCAGACAGATCATTCTGCATGCCGCCCTCCGGATATAGGGGGCGGCATGTTATCATCGCGCGCCGGCACTTGGCCGCGACACTCCGGGGAGGGGGTTTTCCATGTCAGATCAAACCAAGAGCGATGCGGACGACATCACTCCGCAGGCGCCGATTGACCCGCAGGAGCCGATCGTCGTCGAAGGCGTCGATGAAGAGCCGATCGAAAGCAACAGGCGCATCTTTGCTGGGCAGGGCTACCTGATCGTTGCCGCACTGTCCGCGCTTTACGCGATCTTTCACGTGGCCGCGCTGAACGGTTGGTCGATCGAAGATTGGACGGGCGTCGAAATCCCCTTCCTGCCGACCTTCCCGATGGAGACATGGAATTTTCGCATCGTTCACGTCGCGGGCGCTCTGATCCTTGGATTTACCCTCTATTCAGCGCGCGGTTTTCTGGCGGATGGACAGGGCGGCAAGGCCCGTCATCCGCTTGATATCATCGCTGCGCTCGCCATGCTCCCGGCGCTTTATTCGGTCTGGATCGCGTTTGACATCGCCAACCAGATCGCCAGTGGCGTGATGTGGAACGGTATGGACGCTGAGATCAGGGCCTTGGAAATCTATCACTACGGCCTGCCCCTGATCGTCGCCTCCGCCGCCGGGATCGTTATTGGATGGATACGCGGGCGCGAGCGCGGACAGGTTGCCGTTGCCGATCTGCTCTTGTCGGTCTGCGCTGTTTCCGTCGCGCTTTACCTCATCACCATGTATGGCACGCTCATGCGCAATTCGACGGGCACGCCCTTCGCGCCCATCGGGATATCGCTGGCCGCTGTGGCAGGCACCGCCCTCATCATGGAAATGACGCGGCGCGTTGCGGGGCTCGCACTCATCGTGATCGCGGGTATTTTCCTCGTCTATGTCTTTGTCGGTGACATGCTGCCCGGCTTTCTCAATGCGCCGAACATCCAATGGACGCGCTTTTTCAGCCAGGTCTACACAGATGCAGGCATCCTCGGGCCGACGACGGCGGTTTCGTCCACCTACATCATCCTCTTCATCATCTTTGCCGCTTTCCTTCAGGCATCAAAGGTGGGCGACTATTTCGTCAATTTCGCCTTTGCCGCAGCCGGGCGCACACGGGGTGGCCCGGCCAAGGTGGCGATTTTCGCCTCTGGCCTGATGGGCATGATCAACGGCACCTCTGCGGGCAACGTGGTGGCGACAGGCTCGCTCACGATCCCGCTGATGAAGAAGGTCGGCTATCACAAGAAGACTGCCGGCGCGGTCGAGGCCGCCGCATCCACGGGCGGTCAGATCATGCCCCCCATCATGGGGGCGGGCGCATTCATCATGGCCGAGATCACGGGCATTCCCTACACGGACATCGCCGTGGCGGCGATCATCCCGGCGATCCTCTATTTCGTGTCGATCTTCTTCATGGTCGATTTCGAGGCGGCCAAGCTGGGCATGCGCGGGATGAGAGAGGACGAGCTGCCCAAATTCCGCGACATGATCCGCCGGGTGTTCCTGTTCCTGCCGATCATCATCCTGATCGTCGCGCTCTTCATGGGCTATTCGGTGATCCGGGCGGGCACGCTGGCGACTGCGGCGGCGGCCGTGGTGTCGTGGCTGACGCCCTACCGGATGGGCATTCGCAGCATCCTCAAGGCTTTTGAGTTGGCCGGGATCATGTCGATCCAGATCATCGCGGTTTGCGCTTGCGCGGGCATCATCGTGGGCGTCATCAGCCTGACGGGCGTCGGCGCGCGCTTCTCGTCGGTGCTTTTGGGTCTTGCTGACACCAGTCAGTTGCTCGCGCTCTTCTTTGCGATGTGCATCTCGATCCTGCTGGGCATGGGGATGCCGACGACGGCGGCCTATGCGGTGGCGGCCTCGGTCGTGGCGCCGGGGCTGGTGCAGCTGGGCATTCCGCAGCTGACGGCGCATTTCTTTGTCTTCTACTTTGCGGTGGTATCGGCCATCACGCCCCCTGTGGCGCTGGCCAGTTATGCGGCGGCGGGCATATCGGGCGCAAACCCGATGGAGACATCGGTGGCCTCCTTCAAGATCGGGATTTCGGCCTTCATCGTGCCCTTCATGTTCTTCTACAACGGCGCGATCCTGATGGATGGGACGTGGGTCGAAGTCATCCGCGCGGGCGTGACGGCCATCTTTGGCGTGTTCCTGCTGTCCTCGGGCGTGCAGGGCTGGTTCGCGGGCCAGCGTGTTGCGTGGTTCATGCGGATTGGCCTGATCGTGGCCGCGCTGTGCATGATCGCGGGCGGGCTAGTCACTGACCTTGTCGGGATCGGGCTGGCCGTGGTGCTCTACTTTGTGCAGCGCCAGTTCGCACCGGCGCCGGATGCACAGATCGCGGTGCGCGGCAGCGATTGATCCAAGGCAACGGCCCCCTTTCGCGGGGGGGTGCATCACCTGACGGCTGCCTATAGAAAGGGCGCGTGCCAATCGAGGCGCGCGCCCTATCTCCTCGCCGAGACCCAAACGCCGGAGCGTTCATGACCGTTACAGATAATCGCGCCCTGCGTGACGCCTTTGGCCGCTTTGCCACCGGGGTCACCGTTCTGACAACGCGCGAGGGCGATGGCACGCCGCGCGGCTTTACCGCCAATTCCTTCAGCTCGGTATCGCTGGACCCGCCTCTGGTGCTGGTGTGCATCGGGGACAACGCCCATAGCGGTCCGGCTTTTTACGCTGCGCCGCATTTCGCGGTCAATATTCTGGGCGCGGCGCAAAAGGATGCCGCGATGCTCTTTGCATCCCGCAGTGAAGAGAAATTCGACAAGGCCAAATGGCACGCAGGCACCCATGGCCTTCCGCTGCTGCCCGGTGCATTGGCTACGCTTATCTGCGCCCGGCACGATCTGGTTCGGGCGGGCGATCACGTCATCCTCATCGGCGAGGTTCTGGAGAGTGCGATCGGCGATGGCCCGGCCTTGGGCTATCATCAGGGCGAATTCATCACCATCTGATCGCTCAGTAGGAATACTCGTCGTAGATCCGGCTCAGATCGCCGTTCCATTCGCCTTCATAGCGCGCCAACAGCTCGTCCGCGGGCGTCTGGCCTGACTGGATGCTCTCACGCAGGGCGTTCAGGAAATGCGTCTCGTCAGGAATCAGACCGTCGGCACCCGCACGCGCGCGGGCCTTGAGCCCGGCCTCGGAGATATCGAGGGTGCGCCGCGCCAGATCGTGCATGTCGATGCCATCGACCTTTGCCTGAAGCGCATCGACGCTGGCTGCAACGCGCAGCGCCTCGCGCTGCTCGGGTGTCCAACCCTTGACCAGATCCCATGCGGCATCGAGGCTGGCGCTGTCATACATGATGCCGGTCCAGAACGCAGGCAGTGCGCAAAGGCGGCGCCACGGGCCACCATCGGCGCCGCGCATTTCCATGAATTTCTTGATCCGGGCCTCGGGAAAGATCGTCGTCAGGTGATCGGCCCAATCCGAGAGGGTCGCCTTTTCCCCCGGCAACGCCGGAAGCGCGCCGCGCATGAAATCGCGAAAGGATTGACCCAGCGCGTCGATGTATTTGCCGTCGCGATAGACGAAATACATGGGCACATCGAGGGCGTAGTCGACATACCGCTCGAACCCCATACCGTCCTCGAAGACGAAGGGCAGCATGCCGGTGCGGTCCGCATCCAGATCGCGCCAGACGCGGCTGCGCCATGACTTGTGGCCGTTCGGCTTGCCTTCGAGGAAGGGCGAGTTGGCGAAAAGCGCGGTCGCCACAGGCTGCAACGCCAGCGCCACGCGGAACTTCTTGACCATGTCGGCCTCTGAGGCAAAGTCCAGATTGACCTGCACCGTGCAGGTGCGGCGCATCATGACCCGGCCCATCGTGCCGACCTTTTGCATGTAGCTGTCCATCAGCTTGTAGCGGCCCTTGGGCATGAGGGGCATGTCCTCATGCCTCCATTCGGGCGCCGCACCAAGCCCGATGAAGCCGACGCCTACGCGGTCGGCCACATCCTTGACCTCGCGCAGGTGGCTGTTGACCTCGTCGCAGGTGCCGTGGATCGTCTCGAGCGGGGCGCCGGACAGCTCAAGCTGGCCGCCGGGCTCAAGCGAGACGTTCGCGCCGTCCTTTTCGAGGCCGATCAGGTTGCCATCCTCGGTCACGGGAGACCAGCCATGCACATCGCGCAGCCCTTCGAGCACGGCCGAGACACTGCAGGTGCCATGGTAGGGAATGGGCTTATGGGTGTCCTTGCAATAGCCAAATTTCTCGTGCTCGGTGCCGATGCGCCAGTCCGCCTTGGGCTTGTTACCGGCCTCGAGATATTCGGCCAATTGGCCGTGATGTTCTATCGGGCCGCCGCCTGACTGGGGAATGGACATGGGCAGAGCCTCCGCTGATTTTCAGGCCTCAGTAGGTGGCGCGGGGCGCGGGGGGTGTCAACCCGCCCCGCGCAAGTTCACGTCAGGCGCAGATGGGGCGATGCGGTGCCCGGCCGCTGCCAGAGGATGCTGCGCCCCGCATCCTTGCGGCGCATTTCGGCCAGCATACGCTCGGTCCTGATGCCCGGCAGCGCGGCAAAGACATCAAAGAGCGCATCTGCCCCTGCCGCCGTCAGCGGAATCATCACGTCGTCCTGCTCGGGCTGGCTGAGTACCCAATGCGCAGGTTTGCCGTTGCGGTCGAGCGCGAGCGCGGTCATTTCCGACCGCGCGATGACACCGCCGCCCAGCGGGCCGAAATACCCGATCGCGCCCTCGTCGATCTGCACGACACCCGGCCCGCCCGTGCCGCCGGCAAAGCGCATCCGCTGCGCGGCGGCAACCAGCGATATGGTGCCAAGACCGGCGATGACGCAGCCCAGCCAGAAGGTAAGGCCATAGCTGGTCAGAAGGATCAGTGCCCCAAGGGCGATGATGCCGAGGCTGACGAGAACGCCCTGCCAGCGGGCGAGCGTCTGCGTCGCCTCGGGCCGCAGAAAGCGGCTCATGCCCAATCCCCCAAGGTGATCTGCCACAGTGTCAGCGCCGCGACGGCGGCGGTATCGGCGCGCAGGATGCGCGGGCCAAGGCGTGCGGCATGGGCATGGGGCAGCCCCTTGAGGCGCGCCCGCTCGGGGCCTGAGAAACCGCCCTCGGGGCCGATGAGGATGGCCCAGGGACCGCCGCCGCCCGGCATCGACAGCGCACCGCCCGTCGCAAGTGCTTCGTCGCAAAAGAGGATGCGGCGCGCGGGATCCCAGTGGTCCAGCAGGCTGCCCAGCTTGGCCAGGTCATCTACGGGCGGCACGTAGGTGCCGCCGCATTGCTCGGCGGCCTCGACTGCGTGAGCTTGCAGGCGGTCCTGCCGGATCCGCTCGGAATTGGTGAAGTCGGTCTGCACGGGACAGATGCGCGCGGCGCCCATCTCAGTCGCCTTTTCGACGATGAAATCGGTGCGCGCCTTCTTGATCGGCGCAAAGAGAAGCCAGAGGTCGGGCGGCATCTGCAAGGGACGGGTTTGCGACACGCAAGTCAGCAACCCGGCCCTTTTGCCCGCCTCGGACACCTCGGCCAGCCATTCGCCATCCGCGCCATTAAAGAGCGCGACGGGCGCACCGACGCCCTGCCGCATCACGCCGAAAAGGTAGTGCGCCTGATCCCGATCCAGACGAACCGTTTGCCCCGGCCCCAATGGCTGCTCTACATGTAATCTGATTTTGGCCGTATTCATGAGGCGCACCATATGACCCAAGCCGACCCTAGACCAGAGGGCACAGCAGAGGATTCCGTCGCGGATTCTGTGCGTGGAAATTGGGTGGATCGCTATGCGCCCCGCAAGGCGCGCCCCTACCTGAGGCTGAGCCGTGCGGATCGTCCCATCGGAACGTGGCTGTTGCTGCTGCCGTGCTGGTGGGGTCTGCTTCTGGCGATGCTGCATGATGGGCAGGCGCGTTGGTTTGATCTGTGGATTTTCCTTGGCTGCGGCATTGGCGCTTTTTTGATGCGCGGTGCCGGCTGCACCTGGAACGACATCACCGACCGGCACATCGACGGCAGCGTGGCGCGCACCGCGTCGCGGCCCATTCCCTCGGGGCAGGTCAGCGTCAGGGGGGCGCTGGCGTGGCTGGTGGCCCAAGCGCTGGTGGCGTTCCTGATTTTGCTGACGTTCCCGATCATGGCGATCGGCCTCGGCATTCTCGCGCTGGCGCCGGTGGCGGTCTATCCGTTTGCCAAGCGGTTCACATGGTGGCCGCAGGTTTTCCTGGGGATTGCGTTCAATTGGGGCGCGCTTCTGGCATGGACGGCGCACACCGGGCAGCTGGAGTGGCCTGCCCTCATCCTCTATCTGGCGGGGATTGCCTGGACGCTTTTTTACGATACGATCTATGCCCATCAGGATGCCGAGGATGACGCGCTGATCGGGGTGAAATCCACCGCGCGCCTTTTTGGGGATCGCTCGCCCCTCTGGCTGCGGTGGTTTCTGGTGGCCACGGTCGTGCTGATGACGGCGGCGGTGATCCTTGCGGCGCGCGGCGGCGACCCCATCGCGCTACTGGTCGCGCTTTTGGGGCCATGGGCGCTGGGCCTGCATCTGGTCTGGCAGATGACGCGGCTGGATACGCAGGACATGCAAGGACTGCTGAGGCTCTTTCGATCCAACCGCGATGCGGGCCTGCTGCCCCTGCCGTTTTTCGCCGTCGCGCTGCTCGTGTGATTGAACAACCGGGGGCGGGGCCGTAAATACGTTCCAAAGGTTCACAAGGATCGGGCCGTTCATGCGACTGTCAGCCATTTTCGCGATTGCCGGAACATTTCTGTTGGCCGGGGTGCTTTGCCTTGTGGCTGCGGGATTCTCGGTGCGGGTTATCGAGGACAACGCCCGCAACAGCGTGCGCAGCGAACTGGACAAGGAAGGCATGACCTGGACCGAGGTCGATGCCGACGGTTTGCAGGTCTTTCTGGCCGGGGTCGCACCCAGCGAGGCCAAGCGCTTTGCCGCGCTGACCGTGGCGGGCCGCATCGTGGACGCAGCGCGCGTCATCGACCAGATGCTGATCGAGGACACCGCCGAGATGGCGCCTCCGCGCTTTTCCATGGAGATCCTGCGCAATGATCACGGTATTTCGCTGATCGGTCTGATTCCCGCGCAGATGGACCGCGACGCTTTCGTCGCGGAAATGGAAGAAATGGCCGGCGACGCCGAAGTCACGGACCTCCTTGAAGCCGCCGATTACCCTGTGGCCGACAGCTGGAACGAGGCCATCAGCTATGCGGTGCGCGCGCTGGGCCAATTGCCGCGCGCCAAGATTTCGGTCGATGCGGGGCGGGTTGCGATCACGACGATGGCCGACAGTCCCGAGAAAAAAGTCTTGCTCGAACAAAGTCTGCAACGGCGCGTGCCCTCGAACGTGCGCGTCGCCGTCAATGTCTCGGCGCCGCGGCCTGTCATCACGCCCTTTACGCTCAGGTTCCTGATCGAGGATGACGTGGCGCGGTTCGATGCATGCTCGGCCGATACGCCCCAGGCCCAGAAGCGCCTCCTGGAGGCGGCCCGCGCGGCTGGCCTTGAGGACGATGCAGAGTGCGTCATCGGCCTTGGCGTGCCGACACCCGAATGGGGCAAGGCCGGAGCGCTGGCCATCAAGGCAATCGGTGAGCTCGGCGGGGGAAGCGTGACATTCGCCGACGCCGATATCACGCTGGTCGCGGCGCAGGGCACTGCCGAGGCAAAGTTCGACGATGTCGTTGGCGGGTTGAACAGTGATTTGCCCGACGTCTTTGCGCTGCACGCAGTGCTGCCACAACCCGAAGCCGAAGGCGCCCCCGTCATTCCCGACTTTGTGGCCACTCTGTCGCCCGAGGGTCTTGTGCAATTGCGCGGCAAGGTCGGTAGCCAGCGCCTGCGCGATACGGTCGACAGCTTTGCCAAGGCGCGGTTCCGCTCGGATGCCGTCTATACACGGGCACGGGTTGCCGAGGGCCTGCCTGCTGAATGGCCGATGCGCGTTCTGACCGGCCTAGAGGCGCTGGGCTTCCTTGGACAGGGAGCCGTTGTCGTCACGCCGGACAACGTGACGGTCACGGGCATGACGGGCCGCAAGGAAGCCAATGCGCAGATTGCGGGACTTTTGGCCGAGAAGCTGGGCGCTTCGGCGCAATTCGATATTGATGTGCAGTATCAAGAGGCGCTCGACCCTGTTGCCGGTTTGCCGACGCCCGAAGAATGCATGGCGCAGATCGCACAGATCCAAGAAGAGCGGAAAATCAATTTTGAGCCCGGATCAGGCACGCTCGACGGGAACGGCGCTTCGGTCATGAACGATATTGCGGACATCTTGAGCAAATGCGGTGAGATCCAGATCGAGATTGGCGGGCATACCGACAGCCAGGGCCGCGAAGAGATGAACGAAGAGTTGAGCGAGGCGCGCGCCAATGCCGTTCTGGACGCGTTGCGCGCGCGCCGGGTGCTGACGTCGAGCTATTCTGCCGTTGGTTATGGCGAGAGCCAGCCCATCGCGGGCAATGATACCGAAGAGGGCCGCGAGGCGAACCGGCGCATCGAATTTACCCTGATCGAGGCCGAACCTGCGCCTGATCTTGAAGACTCGGGGCTTGAAAGCCTCGAAGAAGAGGGGCAGGAAGAGAGTGTAACTCCGGAAGAGGAAGAAGGCTCGGGCGATGAACAGAACTGAATTCATCATCGCCACGGCGATCATTCTTTTTGTGGCCTTCGCGCTTGGCTGGTTTGCCAACTGGCTGGTGCATCGTTTTATTCGGGTATCCCATTCCGATGTGGGCGAGCTTGACCGCATGGCGCAAGAGCTGCACGAGGCGGAGGAGACGCGCGATCAGGCGATCACCTATTTGCAGCAGCGCGAAGCAGAACTGACCAATCAGTTGACCCAGACCGAGGCCGAACTGGCCGCGACGATGGATGGCCTGCGCGAGGCGCGCCAGGAAACCGAGCAGATCCGCGCGCATTACGAGCGCCGGCAGGCCTGAGCATCTGGTCAGACCGATTGAAGTCTGTGGCCGGCGCCGCCCCGCACATTTGATGCAAACTGCATATAGTGCGTTATCTGGGGCATTGGCAGATCCTTGATCAAGTCCAAAGTATCGTTTTTAACACTTGGCCCACCGGCAATCCCTCTCTCCAAAGCGCGACAACACACCTTGTGACCTCAACAAAGGGCGAGGCGCTCGCTCCCTTGAGTTTGTGCGGGGCGCTGCGTCGAATGCGGTCGGCCGAGCCGAATAACCGATACAAATTGAAGTGTTAACGGCGCCGTAACACCCGCGCTGCTATCGCTGATTTTGGGTGAGTTATGAGGTGGTGAGATGAGCGCGCAAGGCAATGCGGCGCCAGTCATCATCAAGAGAAAGAAAATTATCGCTGGGGGCGGGCATCATGGTGGTGCCTGGAAGGTCGCGTATGCGGACTTTGTCACGGCGATGATGGCGTTCTTTCTTTTGATGTGGCTGTTGAACGCGACAACGGAAAAGCAACGCAAGGGGTTGGCCGATTATTTCAGTCCGACCGTGCCGATCAGCCGTGTGTCGGGTGGCGGGGACGGCCATTTTGGGAGCCATAGCATCAGGGCAGAGGACGTTCTGTCCAGTGAGGGCGTTGGCGCTTCGAACCTGAGGGCAACCGAATCGCGGATGGCCCGCGGCCAGACCGGGACGGATTCCGCCCCGGACGCTGGGCTGCGTGAATTGCAAAAGCAGATCGAAGATGCCCTGACCGCGAGCAGTGGCGAGAGCATGGTGTCGTCAGGGCTCAAGCGGCACATCATAACGCGTGTCAGCGACGAGGGGCTTGTGGTCGAGCTGATTGACGTTGCGGGTGCGCCTCTCTTTGCCGAGGGTGAAGCGGGGGCCACGCCGATATTGGGCGAACTGGCTGCCTTGCTGGTGGAAGTGGGCGCGATGGTAACAAATCCGGTAGCGGTCGAAGCGCATATCCGGGCCAACCCTGTCGTGCTCAAAGATAATCCAGTCTGGGACATCTCCACTCAGCGGGCGCAGATCATGCGCGAACTGTTGAAATCGCACGGGCTTGCGCCCGAGCGCATGGCGCGGGTGACAGGCCATGCCGATCGTGATCCGGCCGTGCGCAATCCCATGGCGGTGCGAAACAATCGGATCGAGGTGATCTTTCTGCGCACTGATGCTTGAGCGATGGCCGCGTCAGGGATGAGGGTTCGATTGAATTGGATTTTATCTGTTAGGCGGATGTTAAAGGAGCGCGCGTAAGTCTGTTCTTCGATGAAAGTCGATGCAGCAGAAAGGCGTATCCATGACAATATCTTCTTCGCTAAATGCCGGTGTGGCGGCCCTTGCGGCCAACGCAAACCGCCTCGCAGCGATCTCGGACAATATCGCCAATTCGGCGACATACGGGTACAGGCGGGTGGAAACGGATTTTCAGTCCATGGTCATCAGTGGCGCGGGCGGCAGCTATTCTGCTGGCGGTGTAAGGTCCCAGACGCAGCGGCTGATCGACCAGGGCGGGTCATTGACGACGACGTCGAACGCAACGGATCTAGCCGTTCGTGGACGCGGGATGCTGCCTGTGGCCCGCTCCAGCGAAGTAGCGCTTGGCAATGGCAGCCAGCAGATGCTGCTTACGTCGACAGGATCCTTTCGCACCGACTCGGACGGTATTCTCAAGACGCAAAGCGGCTTGGTCCTGCTCGGCTGGCCGGCCAACGCAGATGGCACTGTCCCGGAATTTCCGCGTGACACGGCAGATGGGCTGGAGCCTGTGCGCATCAACGTGAACCAGCTGACGGGGGAGCCGACGACCTCCATCAACTTGGGCCTCAACCTGCCCGCGACGGCGACGAACGCAAGTGCTGACGGCATCCCTGAAAACTTGTCGGTCGAATATTTCGACAACTTGGGAAAATCGGAAAGCGTGCAGGTCGAATTCACGCCGACGATACCGGGAACGGGCGATTCGAATGAATGGACTATGGCATTGCGGGACTCCGCTCAAGGCGGAGCATTGATTGGTGAATACACCCTGAGCTTCGACGATTCCCGCGCTTCGGGCGGCACGCTTTTGAATGTGGCGTCGGGAGCGGTTGGTGGTGCCTATGACGCTGCCACCGGTTCCCTGATCGTGAATGTCGCCGGCGGCCCCATGGAGATCAATATCGGCAAGGTCGGCGCACCTGACGGGCTGACCCAGCTTTCCGACAGTTTTGCACCGCTGTCCATTTCCAAGGACGGCTCGCCCGTGGGTAACATGACGTCGGCCAAGGTGGATGAGAACGGCTTTGTGCATGCGTCCTATGACACCGGTATCACGCGCATCATCTACCAGGTGCCGCTGGTCGATCTGCCCAACCCCAATGGAATGGTCTCGCTCGACCAGCAGACCTATCTGCCGTCTCCGGATAGCGGGTCGTTCTTCCTGTGGAACGCCGGTGACGGCCCGACCGGAGATATTGTCGGCTTTGCCCGTGAGGAGAGCGCGACCGACGTTGCGGGCGAGTTGACAGATATGATTCAGACCCAGCGCGCCTATTCATCGAATGCCAAGGTGATCCAGACCGTGGACGAGATGTTACAGGAAACCACCAACATCAAGCGCTGATAGGCTGACAAACCGGGTGCCTCAGGGTGCCCGGCGCCCCTTCCACAAAATCGAAAGACGCCCTCATGAGCATTTCCTCCGCCCTGTCGAGCGCACTCTCCGGCCTTGCCGCAAATTCGCGCGCCGCCGGAGTCGTTGCGGCCAACCTGGCCAATGTCCAGACGGATGGATATGGTCGCCGCGAGATCGCGCTCTCGCAGAATGGCAACGTGGGCGATGGCGGTGTCCGTGTCACCGGCATCACACGTCACGTGGACATGGGGGTGCTGTCGGACCGGCGCCTTGCAGACAGTGAGTTGGCACAGACGCAGACCCGCGCGGGATTCCTTCAGGAGGTGCAAAGCAGCATCGGCACACCTGACATGCCCGGATCGCTTTCGGGGCGTATTGCCGCGCTGGAGGCATCATTCGTAACGGCTGCGAGCCGCCCGGAAGCGGTGGATCGCCTACAGCAGGTCAGCCTGCGCGCCGCCGAAGTCAGTGCTGCATTCAACGCGATTTCGGACGATATACAGTTCCAGCGCACACGCGCGGAAGAGCAGATCGAAAGCGCGGTTCGCGGCCTGAACGCCGATCTGGGGCAAGTGCACCGCCTGAACATTCTGATACAGGATGCGCAGCGCGAGGGCGCCGATCCTTCTGGATTGCTCGATCATCGGCAGGTCGTCATCGACCGCGTCGCCGACATGATCCCGGTGCGCGAGGTGCCGCGAGATGACGGCGCCGTTGCTCTGATGACCCCGGCCGGAGCGCTTCTCGTGGATAGCTCGAGCGCAACCTTCGCCTTTACACGGACGAATGTCATCGCGCCCCACATGACGATCGAGGGCGGCCTGCTCTCTGGCATTCAGATCAACGGGGAGCAGGTAGAGCCGTCCGGCATGCGCAGCCCGATCGCCGGTGGTCGCCTGTCGGCCATGTTCGAAGTGCGCGATTCTCTGGCCGTCGATGCGCAAAAGCAGGTTGATGCCCTTGCGCGGGACATGATTGCACGCTTTCAGCAACCGTCGCTTGATGCGACGCTCACCGCTACGGACCCAGGCCTATTCACCGATGCAGCTATGCGGTTCGATCCATCCGACGAGGTCGGTATCGCGGGGCGGATCACGCTGAACGACGCGGTTGATGCGGCCAGTGGTGGCGACCCTCGCAGGCTGCGCGATGGTCTCGGCGCGGCTGTGCCAGGCCCCGAGGGAGATGCTGCGTTTCTGAACGCTCTTGGGGATGCTTTGTCGATGGGTGGCCAGATGTCATCTGGTGACCTTGGCGGCGCATCAGGGTCACTCTCCACACATGTTGGCAGCATGGTGTCCCAATTGGCGCAGAGCGCACTGGCGGAAGACCGAGCCAACAGTTTTGCAGCCGTCAGGCAATCGGGCCTCGAGGAAAGGCTGTCTGCCGAGGGTGTCAACAGTGACGATGAAACGGCGCGGCTTCTTTTGATCGAGCAAGCCTATTCCGCCAACGCGCGCATGATCCAGACACTAGATGAAATGATGAAAACTTTGCTGAGGATTTGATGATGATGTTTCATGCCGTGGGCGATCTTGCCCAATCCTTGTCCCAGCGCCGCCAGAGCGCATCTGCGCAATCCGACGTCATGCGCCTGACCCAGGAGATGTCATCGGGTGAAGTGGCGCATGTGTCCGAGCATCTCCAGGGCAGTTTTGGTCAGCTTGCCGATATGGAAAACCGACTGGCCGTCAACGAGGCGCGCCGGATGGCAGGGGCCGAGGCCGCGACACAGGCGGCGACGATGCAGGGCGCGCTCGAGTTGATTCAAAACCGCCTGACCGACCTTTCTGACCGCGCGATGGTGGTCAGTCAGGCAAGTGAGGGTCCGGCGTTCGCGTCCTTGGGTCGCAGTGCCAACCAGACGTTGGGCACCATCATATCCGCGCTAAATGTCGACGTTGCCGGGCGTCCGGTCTTTGCCGGTAGTTCCCTGAATGCCGCCCCCCTTGCCAGCGCCGCCGACACGATGGCAGCTGCGCTATCAGCGGTGTCAGGTGCGGTCGATGCCGCTGGCGTGCGTGCGGCGCTCGACACCTTTTTCGACATGGCTGGCGGCGGTTTCGAGACGGTGATCTACCAGGGCGGCACTGCGGATTTGACGGCCTTTCGTCTCGGCGAAGGCGAGGAAGTCGCCCTGGCGATCCGCGCCGATGATCCCAAGGTCAGGGCGATCCTGAAAGATACTGTCATGGCGGCGCTGGCTGCTGACGAGTCTCTTGCTCTGGACGGCGCAGAGCGTGTGTCACTGATGCGCGATGCTGGAGCGGCGATGAGAGCGGGGCTGGATCAACTCGTCGGTCTGCGCGCCAATCTCGGCTTTGCCGAGGAGCGCATAGGTCATTCCATTTCGCGCAATGCTGCGGAACACTCCGCGCTGAAAATGGCGCGCAGCGACTTGCTGGCGGTGGACCTCTTCGAAACAGCGAGCGCTCTTGAGCAGGCTCAGCTGAGACTTGAGACGATCTATACCCTGACCGCGCGCACAGCGCGCCTCAATCTGGTGAACTTCCTTTGAAAAACGCGATTCTCAGTTTCCTCACGATGGTTGCATTGAGGTCCCTTCTCGTTCCGTGTGGGTAGTCGGGCGCACCGGTGCTTGAGCCGCTCCCATATTTCGTGCCTTCGGTAGGCGCGTCCGACGCGGAGACCTCAGCCATCG
>NZ_JBAPKZ010000028.1:0-56579 GCF_037083805.1 Roseovarius sp. D0-M9
CGATGGCTGAGGTCTCCGCGTCGGACGCGCCTACCGAAGGCACGAAATATGGGAGCGGCTCAAGCACCGGTGCGCCCGACTACCCACACGGAACGAGAAGGGACCATAATTTTTCGGCAAAATGGGTGAGGAAACACCGGTGAAAAGGACACGTCTCCAGAAGGCGCAGATTATTGGCGCCTTGCGGCAGCACGCTGCGGCCCGTCGATTTCAAAAATCAGACAGCTGGAACTATTCGAGGAAAATGCAGGACACCGGGCGCATCTCAGACGCGTGCCATCCTGAAACGCAGACATCACGGCTACGGAAGTGAGACGCGGGCTAGCAGATGCGCTCAGCCGGTTAAAAGCAGGCTTATTTGCCCAAGCAGACATCGATTGACCCAAGCGCAAACCAGCCGCTTTTCCCGTTATTTCCGCGATGCTCACACGTCATTTCACCTCAATGACGTGACGCGCCAGAACCTCTTGATTGGCAACGTCGAGGAAGCGGAGCTCGTAGCTCCCCGGCGCGTCCGGCAGGGTCATGGCAATCGGCGCGTCGCCTTCAATTCTGACGGCCGTAATCCAAGTGAAGATCGCCTGATTGGCCTTGGCCAACGTGATGCGCTGATCGCCGCTTTCGCGCGCTGTGGTCCAGCTCACGTCAATGGTTGCCCCGGCCGAAGCATTTTCCGGCGCCTCGATGGCGGCGCCGTTTTGCAGGGCGGCGTCCTCTGCGAGAACCTCGATCGCGTGGCGGGCCAAGGTGCGGCGCCCCTCATCCAGGACGTAGCGGATTTCGTATAGACCCGCGTCGTCCGGGGCGCGCAATTCATCTTCGGTGCTCTCCTGCACACGGAAGTATCCCTCGTGCTGGCCTTCTTCCGTACCCATGGGAACAATCGTGACAAAATCGCGGCCCGCCACTGCGCCGGTCCAACTGACCTTGATCGCGTCGCCCGCACGGATCTTGTCCGGCGCAGTAACTGTCACCTCCGGCTCCGTCACCTCAATGGGCTGCGAGGCCAGCGTGCGGCGGCCCTCATCCAGCACATAGCGCACCTCGTAGAGGCCCGTTTCAGCTGGCGCGCGCAACGCGTCCTCGCTCTTGTCACCCACGCGGACATAGTTGCCATGGTCGCCCTCATCCGTGCCCACAGGCACGATGGTGACGAAATCCCGACCCGACACCGTTCCGGTCCAGGAGACATCAAAGACCGACCCGGCAAGCGCCGTATCCGGCGCGGTGACCGTCACCTCCGGCTCGATCACTTCGATGGGCCGCGAGGCCAGCGTGCGGCGGCCCTCGTCCAGCACATAGCGCACCTCGTAGAGGCCCGTTTCGGCCGGTGCCCGCAACGCGTCCTCGCTTTTGTCACCCACGCGGACATAGTTGCCATGGTCGCCCTCATCCGTGCCCACCGGCACGATGGTGACGAAATCCCGACCCGACACCGTTCCGGTCCAGGAGACATCGAAGGCCGACCCGGCAAGCGCCGTGTCCGGCGCGGTGACCGTCACCTCCGGCTCGGTTACCTCGATGGGCTGCGAGGCCAGCGTGCGGCGGCCCTCATCCAGCACATAGCGCACCTCGTAGAGGCCCGTTTCGGCCGGTGCCCGCAACGCGTCCTCGCTTTTGTCACCCACGCGGACATAGTTGCCATGGTCGCCCTCATCCGTGCCCACCGGCACGATGGTGACGAAATCCCGACCCGACACCGTTCCGGTCCAGGAGACATCGAAGGCCGACCCGGCAAGCGCCGTGTCCGGCGCGGTGACCGTCACCTCCGGCTCGGTTACCTCGATGGGCTGCGAGGCCAGCGTGCGGCGGCCCTCATCCAGCACATAGCGCACCTCGTAGAGGCCCGTTTCGGCCGGTGCCCGCAACGCGTCCTCGCTTTTGTCACCCACGCGGACATAGTTGCCATGGTCGCCCTCATCCGTGCCCACCGGCACGATGGTGACGAAATCCCGACCCGACACCGTTCCGGTCCAGGAGACATCGAAGGCCGACCCGGCAAGCGCCGTGTCCGGCGCGGTGACCGTCACCTCCGGCTCGGTTACCTCGATGGGCTGCGAGGCCAGCGTGCGGCGGCCCTCATCCAGCACATAGCGCACCTCGTAGAGGCCCGTTTCGGCCGGTGCCCGCAACGCGTCCTCGCTTTTGTCACCCACGCGGACATAGTTGCCATGGTCGCCCTCATCCGTGCCCACCGGCACGATGGTGACGAAATCCCGACCCGACACCGTTCCGGTCCAGGAGACATCGAAGGCCGACCCGGCAAGCGCCGTGTCCGGCGCGGTAACCGTCACGTCATACTGCTGCTCCGGTTCTGGCTCTGGCTCCGGTTCTGGCTCGGACTGCACGACTGCAGAGCCGACGGCCGTCAGCGCATCGCCCAGCTCGTCCGCGTTGTCCGCCGAAATGTAACGGCCGCCGGTGCGCTCGGCGATGCACGACAGCGCGCTGGCATCTGCATCGCCAAGCCCAAAGCCGACCACATGGGCGGTGAACCCGATCCCACGCGCCTCCAGCGTTTCGGCCAGAGCACAGAGATCACGTTCGCAACTCTCCAGACCATCCGAGATCAGGATCACCGTGGCCGGCGTATCCGTGTAGGACAATGACGTCGCGGCCTCTTCGACCGCGCTGGTCAACGGGGTCTTGCCGGTCGGGGTGATCGCCCCGATCCGCTCAAGAATCCGGCCACGGGTATCCGGACCGGGCGTAACAAGCGTTTCGATGTCGGAACAATCGCCGCGGTTTCGATGTCCATAGGCCATCAAACCCACCTGCCTGCTGTCAGTCCAATCCCCCAGCAGGTTTTCCATGACGCCGCGTGCGATCTCGATCTTGGCTGTGCCGTCGATCTGGCCCCACATGGAGTTCGAGCCATCGAAGACGATCATGACGTTCTCATCAGCAGTCTCATCAGCGGTTGCCGTCCCGGGAACGGCGCAGGCCAAGCCCCCAGCCAACGCCATGGCGATTGTTTGCACGACAGTCTTTTTCATTTCCTCACCCTTCGCTTGTCATACACCGCCCTGAGCGCGGCTTGCCCCCCGTCTCGCGCCTCAGGGCGCTATTCCGTTGCTGAGAGGGCCTGTAACGGCTCCATTGGCCTCGAGCGCCGTGGCGGCACCGGTCATCCAGTCTGAAGGGCCAAGGCGCCCTGCCCTACGCTTTGGCCCTCGGCTTGGCCCAGGAGTATGAAGGCATCCATGATACGATGCCTGCCACCCGGCCCTGGCAACCGAATTCGGCCCCTCGTCAGGAGCGCATCCCACGACCTGCCAGGTATCCAGCCCGTGGCCATCCCTCTGTGCCAGCAATGCTAGCCGAGCCAAGGACGAGGGCGATGCGATCACGGATTTCACAATGATTAAAGCCATCAGCAAGCCTTATGCGTTTGATTTCTCGAGTAGGGTTTGGCGGTGTTTGGCACCCTCCAAGGTTCGGACTCCTCACTCGATGTAGATCCCAGTTTGCCGGCTGAAACTGATCGGCATCTGGACTGTGTCGCGGGCATCCGCCCCAAGTCAAGGCATGGGCGCAATTATTCTTTACGCAACGTCAATGATCCAGCGCAGAATTCACTCGGTGCTCAGGCGGGCCCGGTTTACTCCGGCCGAAGTTCATAGAGGTTGCGTTCGGGCGCGAGGAGGAGCAATCGCGCGGGCTCAGGCTCAATCAGACGACGCTGAGCCTCGAAGGGGGAATGGACTTCTATCTGTTGGCGCCTCTGGCGGCGTCAGACGCGTCATCGTCTGTGCGGGACTGGATGCTCAAAGCGGCGCACAAAGGAAGCATAGCCGGTCTGTCGCAGTCAGTGGCGACCCAGCTCGCCGCACAGATATAGTGTCAGCTTCGTCCCGCATCCTGTGAATTTCGCCGTGGTCGTCGCCTTTTTATCTGCTTTCATAAGGTCACCAGACGCAGTAGGCATCCCAATCTTTGAAGATTTGGGACAAGTCATGGCGCAAAATGCCACCATTTATAAAGTCGAGCTATCAGTCTCTGACATGGATCGTCACTACTATGAGACCCATAAACTGACCCTTGCGAAGCACCCCTCAGAGACGAATGAACGGCTTATGGTGCGCATTGTCGCTTTTGCACTGAATGCCCATGAGCATTTGGAAATGACGAAGGGCCTTTCAACGGATGACGAGCCCGACATATGGCAGAAAAGCCTGAGCGGCGAGCTTGATGTGTGGGTGGCCCTGGGGCTTCCCAGCGAGAAGGTGTTGCGTCAATCCTGTGCAAAAGCCGACAAGGTGATTGTCTATCCTTACGGAGGCAAGGTTGCCGAAATGTGGTGGGACAAGGTCAAAAACAACACCACCCGGTTTGACAATCTTCAGGTGATTAATTTTTCCGAGAAAGACACAGGCGAACTGGCAAAATTGGTAAGCCGTGCGATGAAGCTTCAGGTCAATATTCAGGATGGCGAAGTGATGGTCGGTGTCGGTGACAGCATTGTTTACGTAACCCCGCTAAAATGGAAAAGTGCTGCATAATCAAAGCGCGGGCCTTGGGTCGAAATTGCTCGAAGGCCCAGTTGTCTCCGCAGGTCTGCTTCCACGGCAAGCGCCCGACATTCTCGCCTGTGCAAACCCGCGTCATAGAACGCCATGATCGAGCAAGGCTTCTGCTACGCGGCGATACGCGGCCCGGTTTGCAGCACGGCGGTAGTCGATGCCGGGCCCGCGCGTCTGATCGGTCGCGGCCTCGTCGCGGACGGTTTTATGAACCCGCACCATGATATCCCGCAAGGTATCGTCCACTTCGCTGGCGGAAAGGGGCCGGAATGTTGCGTTCTGCGACATTTCCAACCCAGAGACGGCAACGCCGCCGGCATTGGCGATTTTGCCCGGCGCATAGCGCATGCTGCTGTCACGGACGAGTTTCTGGGCATCACTCGTCAGGGGCATGTTTGCCCCCTCTGCCAGAAAGCCGCATCCAGCGGCCACGATAGCGCGTGCGTCGCCTTCGCCCACCTCATTCTGTGTTGCGCAGGGAAGCGCCACATCGCATTCGATCCCCCATGGCGTGCCGCCCGGATGGTACTTGAGCCCCAGATCCTTCGGCGGCTCGGAAATCGTTTCCTTCATCGCCTTGCGTGCTTCGATCCAGTCCAGAGCGGCATTGGTCATGCCATCCGGCGCCTCCAAAAGGCCGCTCGTGTCAGACAGGCTGACCACCCGCGCGCCCAAGGCGCAAGCCTTTCGCGCCGCGTGCATCGCAACGTTGCCCATTCCGGAAATGACGATACGCTTTCCCTGCACATCCTCGCCTGCCGCGTCCAGCATGGCACACAAGAAATAGATCAACCCATAGCCTGTCGCTTCAACTCGGAGCTGGCTGCCACCGATGCACAGGGATTTGCCAGTGATCACACCTGCGAAATCGAGGTTGTGCTTTTTCCAAGCCGAAAAGAGGTGCCCGATCTCTCGCGTGCCGACGCCGATATCGCCGGCCGGGATGTCCCGCGAGGGTCCGATGTGGTATTGTAGCTCGGCCATGAAAGCGTGACAAAAACGCATGATCTCGCGCTCGGTGTGGTCCTTCGGCTCAAAATCCGAACCGCCCTTGGCCCCGCCAAGATTGAGGCCTGTCAGCGCATTCTTGAAGGTCTGCTCGAAACCCAAGAATTTCAGCACCGAGGGCGTCACCGTCGAAGCGAAGCGAAGGCCACCCTTGTATGGCCCGACAGCATTTGAGTGCTGCACGCGCCATCCACGATTGATTTGTACGTTTCCAGCGTCATCAGGCCAAGTGATCCGAAATTGAATCATGCGATCAGGCTCCGCCAAACGCGCAAGGATCTTGGCTGCCGCATAATCGGCATTCGCTTTCTCGACAGTGATGACGTCCCGCGCAATCTCTTCCACGGCCTGTAAAAACAGATCTTCACCGGGATTCTTTTCCCGGATTTCGGCCATGAATGTTTCGGTCAATACCTCGCTGCGGTCGGTCATGTTTCCCTCTTCAGACTGTATCGCGGTTTGATTTAGGCCTTTGTCCTGAAGAGCCAAGCACTGCGATGTTCCGAGACAGCGGGTCTTGAACCCGGTCGGTTTTGCCTGGCTTGGGGCTCCACATGCGGGAACAAATTGGCGCATGTGGAGTTTCTGCTACTCACAAGCGCGCGAAGGGACACGAGTTGATGCCTCAACCCGATACTGCACCTGTTGTTGCCATTACCGGAGCGGCTGGCGCGATCGGATCCGAACTCGCCAAGCGCCTGCAAGGCGATTTCACCGTGGTGGGGCTGGACCTCGAGGGTGCCGAAGACCCCTTTGAGATTTTCGCCTGTGACATCACCGACAAGACTTCGGTCGAGGATGCCATGGCGCAATTTCGCGAAGTGCATGGCGAAAAGATTGCGGCGTTCGTCCATCTGGCCGCATATTTCGACTTTTCGGGAAAGGAAAACGAACTTTACCAGACAGTAAATGTGGATGGCACGCGGCATATCCTGCAAAGCTTACAAAACTTCAAGGTCGAGCGTTTCATCTATTCGTCGACGATGCTGGTTCACCAGGCCGCGCGCCCCGGCGAGCGAATTGATGAAACGTCGCCTATTGCGCCTGGATGGGCCTATCCGCAGTCCAAGGCGGATGCGGAATCCGCAATATCCCAAGAACGCGGCAATATCCCCACGCTCATCTTGCGGCTGGCCGGCCTCTACGACGAGGACACGGCGGTGCCGACACTGTCGCATCAAATCGCGCGGATCCATTCCAGCGGCATGAAGAGCCATCTTCACGCGGGCGATCCCGATGCCGGGCAAGCGTTCATTCATCTTGATGACATGATGCGGCTGTTTCGCGCTGCC
This sequence comes from Roseovarius sp. D0-M9, assembly GCF_037083805.1. NCBI lineage: Bacteria > Pseudomonadati > Pseudomonadota > Alphaproteobacteria > Rhodobacterales > Roseobacteraceae > Roseovarius > Roseovarius sp. D0-M9. The sequence goes on from NZ_JBAPKZ010000028.1 coordinate 6,824, forward strand.
ATCGACCGGCGCGCCGACTTGGAACAGAACGAGGTCATCCTTGCCGGCGAAGAAGAAGCAGTCAGCTATAAACGGCTTCAGGACGCCATCGGCGAAGAGATCCATGGCCGCGAGGAATGGGCGACACTGACGCTGCCGAAACCTGTTGCGCGGTTGGGGGCCAAGGCCGAGGTCATGGCCGAGCCGGTCGTGCCCGATGATCTGGACAAGGGCGAAAAACCTTTTCTGAGACCCTTCATGATTGACCAGTCGTCGGACCACTTTGCGCTGGACATCGGGCGCGCCCGACATCTGCTGGACTGGGAGCCGGAGCACTTCATCCTCGATAGCCTGCCCGAGATGATTGATCGATTGAAGGCTGATCCGGTCGCTTGGTATCAGCGCAATGGCGTGACGGCCCCGCGGGAACTGGAGGCCTCGCACGAGGTCACAGGCGATCCTCAGGCGCTGCGCGAGCGCCATCTCTCCCGCACCCACTCCGAGCATCTGGAGAACCGCTGGGTCTACCTGCTTTGCGCCGCCCTTGGCAGCTGGCTTTTGGTATCCCCTCCGATTTTCGGCTACAGTTCGGGGTGGCTGATCGGCCTCAGCGTCCTCTGCGGCGTCTTGATCATGGCGCTTGGCGTGTTGGCAGTGGGCTTTCAGGCACAGCTTGCCAGATGGCTGCTTGCCGGGGTCGGCGTGATCGTCATGGCGTCACCGGTCCTGCTTTGGGCCTCGACGATGGGAAGCTACATCAACAATTTTCTCGTGGGCTCTCTGGTCACCGGCCTCGCCTTGGGATTGAAGCCGACACCGGGTGTGTCCGAAGCCGCCGCCGAAACCGGCCCTGACAAACCGCCCGGCTGGACCTTCAACCCCTCCGCATGGCTGCAACGCGTGCCTGTCATCCTGCTGGCCTTTGTCGGTCTCTACGTGTCGCTTTACCTGTGCGCCTACCAACTGGGACTGATCGACAGTGTGTGGGAGCCATTCTTCGAAGGCAGCGCCAGTGATCCGAAGAACGGCACCGAGGAGATCATAACATCCGCCGTGTCCGAAGCCTGGCCCGTGCCGGATGCCGGGCTTGGCGCGATCACCTACATGCTCGAGATTATCGTCGGGCTCATCGGGTCGGTTCGCCGCTGGCGCACCATGCCATGGCTGGTCCTGCTGTTCGGCATCATGATTGTCCCGCTGGGCGCGGTTTCGATCACATTCATCATCATTCAGCCCCTTGTCATTGGAACATGGTCGACACTGGCCTTGATCGCGGCGGTCGCAATGCTGATCCAGATCCCCTATTCGCTGGACGAGTTGGTGGCGAGCATCGAGTATCTCTGGCGCCGCTGGAAAAAAGGCGATCCGATCCTGTGGGTCTTCTTCCGTGGTGGCACGGATGAGGGCGATGAGGAAAAGACGCCCGATGAATTCCGACGCCCGATCGCTGAAATCCTCATGGACATCTGGCAGGGAGGCGTCAGCCTGCCTTGGAACTTGGCGCTTTGCCTGCTGATTGGAGTATGGTTGATGTTCACCCGCCTGACACTGGGCACAGAAGGTGCGCTGGCCAATGCAGACCATTTGATCGGGGCGCTCGCGGTGACGGTTACGGTGATCGCCACCGCCGACATAGGCCGGATCGTTCGGTTTCTCAACGTGCCGTTGGGACTGGCCGCCTGCCTGACGCCGCTCATTCTGGGTGGAAACGTCATGCAGATTCTGCTGGGTATCGTAAGCGGGCTGGCATTGATAGCGCTCTGCATTCCACGCGGTCAGCTACGGCAGAGCTACGGCAAATCAGAGCGCATCGTAATCTGAGATCGGGCAATTGCCCCCAAACCTGCACCAAAGAAGAAAGGAAGACGGTGATACCTTGCCGAGCGCACATATCGGCCCCTCAAGATAAACCTCAGATCGACAGGGCATGGCGTCGACTTTCTGGGTCGCCAAGGTTGCGAAAGTCCGCTCAGCCCCACTTCAAAGCTGGACGCGCACAGCGCCCCGCAAACGATGGCAGGGTTTCTGAACATGCGGCGATATGATGACGCCCAAACCATCGTCCGCCAGATCGTGGACCGCACGCAAGGCGAGATCCGGCTGGCACTTCCATTGGGACTGGGCAAACCCGTCAGCCTGCTCAACGCACTCGTGCAGGCGGCCTGCGATGACAGAAACATATCGCTCAAGATCTTTACCGCCCTGACGCTGGAGCGTCCCACCCCGGCCTCGGAGGTCGAGCGACGGTTTATGGAGCCTGCAATGGACCGGCTCTTTGGCGCCTACCCCGAAATTCTCTACGCTCGGTTGATACGCGACGGGGACCTGCCCGCGAACATCGAGGTCTCAGAATTTTTCATGCTGGCCGGGCGCTGGCTGGGCGTGGAGGCGGCACAGCAAGCCTATATCTCGGCCAATTACACCCACGCGCGCGATGTTCTGATGCGCCTGAAGCCCAACGTTCTGATGCAACTGGTGGCCGAGGAAGAGGGGCACTTCAGCCTATCGTCCAACACTGATATTTCAGCCGATCTCTTCCGTTTTCGCGCGCGTGGCGACGCCAATTTTATCGCCGTGTTCGAAACCAATCCTCGAATGCCCTTCATGGAGGGGCCGGGGGCCACACTAAGCGCGGAGGAGGTCGAGATGGTTCTCGACCCGCCCGAGCCATTCGAGCTGTTCTCGAGTCCGCGCCCGCCCCTGAAACTGACAGACCATGCCATCGGCCTGCACGTCGCGCGCCTCATCGTCGATGGTGGAACGCTGCAGATCGGGATCGGTGCCGCAGGCGATAGCGTGGCCCATGCGCTTTTGCTGCGGCATCGCGGCGAGGCGGCCACCATCCAGGCCGACTGCCCGTTTCACATCGCCCATGATGCTGGAGGGAGCTTTAATACCGGGCTCTATGCCGTCACCGAAATGCTGGTCGGTGGGTTGATGGAATTGTTCGATGCGGGCGTCGTCCGGCGCGAGGTGGACGGCATAGCCATACACGCAGGCTTCTTTGTCGAGACACGAGACATCTACGCCAAACTGCGCAGCTTACCTGCCGAGCAGCGCACCAGGATTGCAATGATGCCAGTCAGTTTCACCAATGCGCTCTACGGTGACGAAGAGGGCAAGCGCGCGGCGCGCAAGGATGCACGTTTCGTGAACAGCGCCATGAAGGTGTCGGCGTTGGGCGACGTGATGTCTGACTGTCTGGGGGATGGTCAGGTCGTCAGCGGGGTTGGCGGCCAGTTCAATTTCGTCGAGCAGGCATTTGCCCTTGAGGGAGGGCGGTCGATCATTACCCTCCCCGCGACCCGCATGAGTCGCGGCAAGCTCGAGAGCAACATCCTGTGGGATCTGCCCGCAGTGACCGTTCCGCGCCATATGCGTGATATCGTGGTGACAGAATACGGCATCGCCGATCTACGCGGCCTCTCTGACGCGCAGGTCATCATCGCACTGCTGAATATAGCCGACAGCAGATTTCAGGATGAACTGATGGAGAAGGCCAAGGCAGCAGGCAAATTGCCGAAGAGCCATGCGATAGCCAAAGCCTACAGCCAGAACCTGCCGGAATTGGTCGCGCAGTGGCTGAAGCCGCATCGTGCGAAGCTGCCTGATTTTCCGTTCGGCACTGATTTTGACGAAATCGAACAGATCCTTTTGCCCGCCTTGAGCGAGATCAATAACCAATCAGCCACGCTATCCGGCAAGGCAAGGCTGCTGGCCGCGTCACTGACAAAGCCGCCACATCCTCGCGAAGACGAGGCCCTGACACGTATGGGCTATGATCGAAGTCGCGGACTAACGGCGCGTATCTTGCGCGGGGGCCTCAGGCGCGTTGCTCTTGAAAGATAGCGCAGGGCTTGGCGCCGTTGGTCTTTGCCCTTTCGATCAGAGCCGCAAGACCAAAGCGCCAAGTGAATAGAGGTCACGGCGTTGGGCTATGACTTCGATTCAGTCATCCAGAACGAACGTCACGACGAGATTGACCTTGAAGTCAGTAATCTGGCCGTTTTCGATCATTACGTTCTGGTCTTTCACCCACGCGCTTGTCATTCCGCGAAGCGTTTTTGACGCACGCTCGATACCGCGCTTGGTCGCATCATCGAAGCTGTCCGGTGAGGTGGCAGAAATTTCTGTAACACGTGCAATTGACATGTTGCTCTCCTTTCTGGTTGTTTCCCATGGAGAACAAAAGACCGACTTAAATGTTCCGTTCTGCGCAAAAAATGAAGTCAGCAGACCTGACAAAGCGCGGGCGTTGATTATCACTGAGAACTGGCTTGGCAACGACAGCATCGGCAGGTGACCACAATGCCCTTGATGGAAACACAAGCCCCTCGCTGGTCCGGTATCTCAGCATATCGTGCCTGCCTGGCGTGTCTTGATTTCAAACCAAGATGTCGGCAGTTTCGCGGCTGATACCTTTGCGGATGAAGATGATACGGCTGGCCTGGCTAGATGCCAGAGCCGAGAGGAAGGAGTTAAGCCATGCATGCGGTGTTTTTCGAGGTGCGCCCTCACCCCGGCCATCTCAAACACTATTTCGAGCATGTCGACCGGTTACGCCCCGTGCTCGCGCACCATACCGGCCTTGCGTTTCTGGACCGCTATGCCTCGCTTGAAGATGCCGATCTGCTGCTATCGCACCAGCTGTGGGACAGTGAGGAGGCGATCGTCGGCTGGCGCGCCGACGCCACACACCGCAGGTCGCAAGCGGCGGGGCGGAAAGTTCACTTCGCCGATTATCGCATCCGCGTAGGTGAAAGAGTCATCCATTGGCAGTCAGGCACCCGCGAAACACTCGCCCGTTCAGAGACGGGCTCGGACGGGATACATGTCGTGGCGCTATACGGCACGGAGCGACTGGACGCTCCGGGTTTTTCGTCTTTCGAAAGCGTGAATCAACACGGCAAATTCATTGCACTCGCCACATTCGATGGGCTTTCAGCAGCCAAAACGGCGCTGAAAGCTCAGGCGGGGATGTCAGGACTGGACGAAGCGGCGGCTTACAGTATCCGCCGCGATTACGGTCAGTTCGAACGTGCGCAGGCGCCAGGACAAACGAATTCAGAATAAACCAGCCATGTGGACGTCATTCATCCAGAGCGGAGGATGCCAGCGCCCGGCGTGACCGACACGTCGACCCGAGGTTCGCCGCCAGGACTGGTGTTCTGGTTCGCGGGTCGAGGTGTCTAGAGGCCGAGGGCTGAGGTCAGAGCGTCAGTAAATCGCGATCGAGCGTTCGAGACCTTCGAGGGCCCAGCCGCGATACATGCCCTCGCAGTTGAAGGGCGCGGCGACGCGCCCAGCCGCATCGACCGCAACCAATCCGCCAGAGCCGTTCAGGGTTGCAAGCTCTTCCCGGACGACATGGTCGGCGGCCTCGGTCAGCGTCTCGCCGGCAAGGCGCATCCGGGCGTCGATCTCGTGCGCGACGCAAAGGCGGATGAAGGCTTCGCCGTCCCCGGTGGCCGAGACGGCGCAGGTGCGATCGTCGGCGAAGGTTCCGGCCCCGATCAGGGGGCTGTCGCCAACTCTGCCAGGGCGTTTGGCGGTCATGCCTCCGGTCGACGTCGCTGCGGCCAGCCCGCCCGCACGGTCTCGCGCCACAGCGCCCACCGTGCCGTGGCGGCGCGCCGGGTCGTCGTCCAGCGTGCCGGCCGCCTCCATACGCAATGTCTCCTGCAAGGCATCATAACGCTCTTGGGTAAAGAAGTAGTCGGCAGGCATTTCCTCGATCCCGGCCTCGCGGCCCACACCAAGCGCGCCTTCGCCGATCATCAGCACATGTTCGGTCCGCTCCATGACACAGCGGGCCAGCTTGACCGGATTGCGGGGGCCCAAGACCCCGGCCACGCAGCCCGCGCGCCGGTCGCGTCCGTTCATGATCGCGGCATCCATCTCGTGACTGCCGTCATGCGTAAAGACGGCACCGCGACCCGCGTTGAACAGCGGCTCATCTTCCAGAACGCATACGGCCGCGGTGACCGCATCCATGGCGGTTCCATCCGCTGCCAGAACGGCCTCTCCGGCGCTCAAGGCTCGGTCGAGCGCCGCGCGCAGCTCGGCTTCACGCGCAGGGGTCATGCGGTCGGACGGGATGACACCGGCGCCGCCGTGGATTGCCAGAGTATAGCCGATGGAAGCCTCCTGCGGTTTTTATCCCGGCCAGTCCCCGAGAAACCAAGGTAAACGGGTGCCAGAATGTCATATCTAGTGGCAGGACAACACCATTACGTCAATATGCTGATGGGGGTATCGGCTTTACATCGCTTGGTGATAGACTTGGGCGCAATTGGGCAGGACAACAAATCAGGATTGTGGGTTGAAGATGAACATTCAAGTGAACGTGGCATCGCGCGGCCCTCTGATCGCGATCGGCGGCGCAGAGGACAAGTCGCGGGAGGCGGCCATCCTGAAGCGGGTCGTGGCCTTTTCGGGCAAGAAGGCACCCGTGGTCGGCGTCATTACCACGGCGAGTGCAATTCCTCAGGAAGTGTTCGACGGCTACGAGGAGGTGTTCTCCAACCTCGGCGCCGCAGAGGTGCTGGACGTCCGGATACGTAGCCGGAGCGATGCTGCGAACCCGGACCTGATCGCCATGATCGAGCGGGCCGACGTCATCTTCATCTCGGGCGGTGACCAGATGCGGCTGACCAATATCCTTGGTGCATCGCCATTTCTGAAAGCGTTGCGTGCGCGGCACGCCGAGGGCGCCGTCGTCGCGGGCACAAGCGCGGGCGCGGCGTGCCAATCGTCCACCATGGTCTACGGCGGCGCCGCCACCGACAGCCTGCGCAAGGGGGCCGTCAAGATGGCGGCAGGATTCGGCTTTATCGACGGTGTGATCATCGACACCCATTTCCTCGAACGCGGCCGTTTTTCCCGGCTGCTGGAAGTGGGTGCCACGAACCCTGAGTTCCTCGGCGTCGGAATCGGCGAAGATGCGGCGGTTTTATTCGATGGGAACAAAATCCTTGCTTTTGGCCCCGGTCACGTCATCCTTGTAGATAGTTCGAATATAACTCATTCGAACGTTTTTGAGCTTAATGATGGCGAGGCCGTCACGGTCCACGACGTCAAGATGCACGCGCTTGTCGAAGGCTATGGATACAGCCTGAGTGACCGGCGCGTCCTCGGGCCGGATGAGCTCGGGGCGAACAGTCTGGAGCCAAAGATTGCGTATACTTGAACACCGCGCCCTGCGCGGCCCCAACTACTACAGTCGGTATCAGGCCATCTACATGCGGCTCGATATCGAAGGTCTCGAAGAGCGGCCCAGCGACGAGGTGCCGGAACTTGCAGAGAAGCTGCAGGCGCTTCTCCCCGATATCTACGAGCATCGCTGCTCGGTCGGAGAGCCGGGGGGATTCCTCCAAAGGGTGCGCAGAGGGACATATGCCGGCCACATGGTCGAGCATGTGGCCATCGAATTGCAGAACCAGGTTGGATTCTCGGTCGGCTACGGCAAGACCGTCGACAGCTATGACAAGGGTATCTACAACGTGGTCTATCGCTACCGCGACGAGGCCACAGGCATCGCGGCGGGCGTGGCCGCGGTGGAGATCGTGCAGAAGCTCTATGATGGCGAGCATGTCGAGCTTCAGCCGCATATCGACCACCTGAAGAAGGTGCGCGACGTCAACGCGCTTGGCCCCTCCACCGGCGCGATCGTGGACGCGGCCAGAGCGCGCAACATCCCCTTCTACAATCTGACAGAGGGCACCAGCTACACGCAGCTTGGCCACGGCGTGAAGCAGCGCCGCTTTCAGGCGACGGTCACCGACGCATCGGGCATCATCGGCCACTCCATCGCTGACGACAAGGATTGGACGAAGCAGATCCTGGGCGAGGCCGGCGTCGCGGTGCCGAAAGGCCAGATCTGCTACACCTTCGAAGATGCGCAGAATGCCGCCGAATGGATCGGCTGGCCGGTCGTGACCAAGCCGCTCTCGGGCAATCATGGTCGCGGCGTGACCACCGACATCGCTACCATGGAAGATCTGCGCTCGGGCTATGACGCGGCGGTGGCCCGGTTGCGCGAGGGCACGGACGGCGTCATCGTCGAAAGCTACATCAAGGGCGACGATCACCGGATGCTCGTGATCGGCGGCAAGCTGGTCGCCGCTGCCCGCCGCCGTCCGGCCCACGTCATCGGTGACGGCAAGAGCACAATTCAGGCTCTTATTGACCAAGAGAACGCCGATCCGCGCCGCGGCGTCGGCCACGAGAACCTGCTGACCCAGATCCATGTCGACGAACAGACCCACCGGATGCTCGACCAAGCCGGGCTGACGCTGGAGACGGTCCTGCCCGATGGCGAGATCGCCTTCCTGAAGTCGACGGCGAACATATCGACCGGCGGCACGGCCGCAGATCTGACGGACGAGGTCCACCCCGAGGTCAAATTCGCCATGGAACGGATCGGGCGGCTTGTCGGCCTCGACGTGATCGGCATCGACCTGCTGGCCGAAACTCTTTCGAGGCCGCTGGAGGCGCAGTCCGCAGGCGTGGTCGAAGTGAATGCCGGGCCCGGTTTCCGTATGCACATGGCCCCCACCCACGGCACGCCGCGCCCGGTGGGCGAACACGTGGTCGACATGCTGTTCCCCGATCCCACCGATGATGGGCGCATCCCGATCACCGCGATCACCGGCACCAACGGCAAGACCACCACGACGCGGCTCATCACGCACATCTTGCGGCAGGCGGGCCATTCTGTCGGCATGGGATGCACCGGCACGGTCGAGATCGACAATCACGTGATCCTGCGGGGCGACTATTCCGGTCCCGCCGCCGCTCATGCCGTTCTGCGCGAGCCTACGGTCGAGCACGCCGTGCTGGAAACGGCACGCGGCGGCATCATGCGGCGTGGCTTGGGCTTCGACGAATGTGACGTCGGCGTGCTGCTGAACATCGCCTCCGATCACCTGGGCGAGCGCGACATTCATACGCTGGACGAACTGGCGCGCTGCAAGACGGTCATCGTCGACGCGGTAAAGCGCGAAGGCGGCTATTGCGTGCTGAACGCCGACGACCCTCTGGTCATGGACCAAGGCACCTACTGGTCCCGTGGCGAGATCATCTATTTCACGATGGACCCCGAGAACCCGGCCCTGCAACAGCATCTGAGCCAGCTTGGCATGGTGTTGACCGTGAGACACGGCAAGATCGTCATGCTGCGCGGCAAGGTCACGGTCGAAATCTGCGAAGTCAACGACGTGCCTATCGCCTTCGAGGGGCATGCACGCTTCAACGTGCAGAACGCCATGGCCGCCGCTGCCGCCGCCATCGCCCACGGGATCGAGATCGACGATGTGCGTGCGGGGCTGACAACATTTCACCCCACACCCGCGCAGATGCCCGGCCGCACCAACTATTTCGAAGCCGACGGAATCAAGTGCCTGATCGACTACGGTCACAACGTGCCAGCGCTCGAAGCGCTGGAGCCTTTGGTGAACGGCCTTGCCACTCAGCGCCGGATCGCCGTCGCAACCGCCCCTGGCAATCGGCGCGACGAGGATCTGGCCGCGCTCGGTGCGCAACTGGCCAGGATGTGCGATATTCTCTATGTATTCGAGACGGATGCCCGCGGCCGCGAGACAGGCGAGACAGCAAAGCTGATCCATGACGGTGCAGTTGATGCCGGCACGTCGTGCAGCGTTCACACCGTCATGGAAGAGAACGCAGCCGTGGCGCAGGCCATCGACACGGCGAAGAAGGGCGACTTCCTGCTTCTTCTGGTCGACGACATCGAGGGCGCGACCGAACGGCTCAAGGGCCGCAGCTTTCCACATCAGGCAGAGATCGCCCGCCACTAACCAAGGAAATCCGCGTGCCCTCCCCTCGCCGGGGCGTTCACGCGAAAAGGGGAGAGACATGACCAGAAACGTCTTCGTTGTCGGGCTGAACGACTACAATGCCGAGCGTCTGAAGCGTCTGCGCGGGGTGGAGGATGTGGCCTTTCACCAGTTGCTGACGCCCGCTCAGGTCTATGAGACACAGGAATTCGACATTCCCGCGATGCTGGCCGAGGCCGAGGCGACGCTCGACTCCTTCGATGGCACCATTGATGCCATCGTCGGCTACATGGACTTTCCGGTTTCCACCATGCTGCCGCTGCTGAGCGCAAAATACGGCACGCCCAACGCGTCGCTGGAAAGCCTGCTGAAATGCGAACACAAGTTCTGGTCGCGCAAGGTGATGGCCGAGGTGATCCCCGAGCACGTCCCTGCCTTTACCGCGTTCGACCCGTTCGATGACGAGGCCCTGTCCAAGATTGGCGAGTCGAGCCTTCGGTTTCCCTTCTTCGTCAAGCCGATCAAATCGTCGGGCTCCCGCCTTGGATTTCGCATCGACAGTCCCGAGGATTTCGACTTCGCGATCGGGAAGCTGAGGGCCGATATCGGGCAGATCGCAGAACCGTTCAACGCCGTGCTCGACAAGGCCGACCTGCCTGACGAGATCCGAGCCGTGGAGGGGCATTACTGCATGGCCGAGCGGATCATCGGCGGTCGGCAATGCACGGTCGAGGGATATGTCCACAGCGGCGAAGTGACCTGCTATGGCACGGTCGACTCGATCCGGTACCCTCAGGTGCTGAGTTTCTTCTATTACCATTATCCCTCGAACCTGCCCCAGCGCGTGCAAGAGCAGATGTGGGAGATTTCGCGCAAGGTGATGAAACACATCGGCTACGACAACGCCGGCTTCAACATCGAGTATTTCTGGGACGAGGTGGACAACCAGATCTGGCTTCTGGAGATCAACACCCGGATCGCACAGTCCCATTGCGACCTGTTCGAAATGGTAGACGGCGTGAGCCACCAGCAGGTGGCGGTCGATCTGGGCCTTGGCCACAAGCCGGACATGCCTCGCGGCGAAGGCCCTCAGAAAGTCGCAGCCGAATTTTTCTATCGTGTCTTCTTTGGCGATGCGACGGCGGTGCGTGTGCCCTCTCGCGCCGAGATCGAAGTGGCCGCAGAGCAGGTCGAGGGAACGCGCATCGTCTCGAACCTGACGAAGGGCATGAAGCTGTCGGAATTACCCGAGCAGGATGCCTACAGCTACGCCGTGGCTTCGCTCTGGATGGGCGCCAGCACGACGTCGAAGCTGCTTTGGAATTACGAGCAGGTCATGAAGCGGCTGAATTACGAGTTCACCGACATCGTCGACTGAGAGCGCCAGCGGCAGGGCGCCGATCAGACTCAGGCGATGGCGGCCCCCTCGGGAAAAACTCTCGCGCCCCAAGGCCTCGGGGGCGGTTCTGGCTGAGGTGGCCGCAAGCGAGGCTTGGGTGAAGTTCGAGTCAGGGATGGTTGCTAAAACAGGCCCATTCCGGAGATTTCCGTGCCGCTCTGGGAACAATTGACGTGGTTCGGACATTGGAATGGGTAACTACGCCTGCGCCGATCACGGTGCCCAAAGTTCATGGGGAAGATCAAATGGCAGAGAACGAGAACGCAAGTGGCGGATTTGGCAAGGCAACTTGGATCGCGATCGTGGTCGCCTTGGTGGGGTGGATTGGGGCCATCTCTTATTATACGCAACAAGATCGCACGGATGATGAGTTGACCCAGGCCCTCGGTCAGCTCGAGCAGACTCAACAAGAGTTGAATCAACAGCGCGAAGCAGAAGGTACCGTTGACGACCTTAATGCCCAGATCGAAGCGCTGACCCCCGAACTGCAAGACTTGGCCTCCCAACGCGACGCCGCCGAAGGCGATGCAGAAACGCTGCTGCAACGTGTCGAAGAGCTGCGCGGCGAAGAGTCCGAGTTACAATCGCAGATCGAATCCGCCGAGGCAGACAAAGCCTCGCTGGAACAAGAGCTTTCCCCGCTTCGCGAGGAACTTGCGACTTTCGAACAGCGCCGCAGCGAGTTGGAACAAGCCATCTCCGAGCAAAACGACGAACTGGCGCAAGTCAGCGAACGTCTGGAAGAGGCTCGCAGCCAGGAGGCAGAGGTTCAGGAAACCCTCTCGCAGCTGACCGAGGAAACCGCCCGCCTGACTGAAGAAGCCTCCACCAACGAAACAAGGGTCGAAGAGGCCCGCGCCGAGTTGGCCGACATTGACGCGACGCTCGAGCAATCCCGAAGGGAACGCGACGAGTTGCAGGAGGAAATCGCGACCATGGAGTCCGATGCGGCGGCAGCAGATGATCGACTGGAAGGTCTGCAAAAGGACGTCACAGCGACCGAAGAGCAGCGCGCCAGATTGCAAGGCATGTTGGCCACCCTGACCGATACGATCGCGCAACGGGCGCAGAAGCTTGCCGATCTGGAGAACCGGATCGACGGGACAATTGCCGCCGATACGTCCGAATCTGCCGAAGACACGTCGTCATCTACCGAAGACACCTCGTCATCTACCGAGGACGCCTCGTCACAAGATCCGTCACAAAACGGCGAAACGGCGACTGGAGCGAGCTCCCCATCCGAAACCGAAGAAACGCCCCCCGCCGCCAATGATGCTGATGGCTCCGAAACCGAAGCGGCAGAAACCGAGGGCACGGGCGACGAAAACCAGGACGAGTCAGATGGCGCTTCGACGGACGATAGCGAAAACGATAACGAGGAAACCGACGACGCAAGCAATTCGGATGAAGAGGGGGAATCCGACACGGAGCAGAACTAGGGCATTTTAAATCCCGCAGCACCGCAGGTCTTCTTGCACGGCAATTTGCTGCATATTTGGTTCGGAATCGTTGCTTCGGTTCTTGCGATTGGGGGATAAAGCTCGACAATCAAAGCTTCGGCGCGAGTAGATTTACGACTCTAACACTTTATGTGTATCGAAACATAGCGTCCTGAAGCAGTAGGGCGCCCACAAGTCATTGGCTTAAATTACTTTGCGGGCTTCTGGTGGACAATAATGGCGGTGCTGTCAGACCAATGTGAACCAGTCTCTGAATTGACAGTGAAGGTTTCATCGACGTCCAGCGCCGCAGTAGGCTCATCATATTTGGTGTGGTCCATCATGTACCACAGGGTAGTGTGCACCACGACCCACAACAACCAGCGAAATCAACAGGCTATAAATGGTGGCGGAGACGATGACCGCCACGCGGAGGTTGCAGGTAAATGCAGGTTGCCGCGTAAAGACTTATAAAGATTGATACTTCCTGCGTTACGTTGGACTTTCGTGTTGCAGGCATATGCATTTCAGTGCATTTGATAGGTCACACTTTGGTGGCAAGGATGGTGGCATTGATGCCCAAGCAAGCTAAAGAACTGAAGGCTCTACAGGTGAAGAACCTCTCTGCGCCAGGTCGCCATGCCGTTGGTGGCGTCAATGGGCTCTGCCTCAATATCACAGAGACTGGTGCTAGGTCGTGGATACTGCGTGCAACAGTCGGCCTCAAGCGGCGCCACATAGGCCTCGGCAATTTTCCCGAGGTAACTCTTGCCCAAGCGCGCGACCTTGCCCTAGAGATGCGTCGGAAGATCAGCGCCGGGGTTGACCCGGTCCTCGAGCGCCGCGAGCAACGCGCAGCACTTATCGTTGCAACCAAGCAGCACACAACCTTCGAGCAGGCTTTCAAGCGCTTCTTTGAGGAGAAAATTGAGGGCGAGCTTCGGAACGCCAAGCACCGTAAGCAGTGGCAGTCCACCCTCAAGACATACGCCTATCCAGTCCTAGGCGAGAAGGCCGTTGCCGATATTTCCGTTGAGGACATGCTTTCAGTCCTGCGGCCGATCTGGACCACCAAGAACGAAACTGCGTCGAGGGTGCGTCAGCGCATCGAGGCCGTGCTTGACTGGTCAAGAGCGATGGGGCTTCGGGATGGCGAGAACCCAGCCCGGTGGAAGGGCAATCTGCAGCAGCTCCTTCCCTCACCAAACAAGGTGCAGAAGGAAAATCGGTATCCAGCTGTTGCACTCGACGAGTTCGCCACCTGGTTCAACCTGTTGCGCACCCGAGATGGCATTGCGGCGCGTGCGCTTGAGTTTCTCACTATGACCGCTGCACGTTCAGGTGAGGTGCGCAATGCGCGATGGGACGAGATCGATTTTCGAAACAAGATATGGACGGTTCCAGCTGAGCACATGAAGGCAGGCCGTGAGCACCGTGTGCCTCTTTCAGCCCCCTCCATAGACATCCTGAAAGCCATACCTCGCATGGTAAACTGCTCCGTGGTCTTTCCATCACCGAAGAACGCGGTGATGTCCGACATGACCATCTCAGCCGTCATGCGCCGCATTCAAGATGCCGAGTTGAGCAAGGGAAACCCAGGCTTCCTTGACACAAGATCACGCCGCCCAGCAGTGCCGCATGGATTGCGGTCAAGCTTTCGCGATTGGGCTGCTGAGCGCACGAGCTATCCTCGGGAGCTGGCCGAGATGGCACTCGCACACACGGTTGGCAGTGACGTTGAGCGAGCATACCGCCGCTCTGATATGATTGAGAAGCGACGGAAGATTATGGAGGACTGGGCGAGGTTTTGTCTGGGCGGCGATTGACCCATGCCGCCAGAAGAGCGGCCCGCAAATTATTGAGCTGATTGAGATCGTGCTGGCACCTGCCATGACTGCAATCTTATGCTTGAGGCTCGGCATCGTGATACCGGCACGCTAAAATGGAATGCTCTTGGCACTAAAACAATGAACTGGAGAAAACTCATGAGCTGGAAAACTGCCTATCGCTCATTCTACTACGAGACTGCCGATGCTCCTGAGGATATCGTTCTGGATCCCGGGCGCACCGCACTCCTGATGATCGATGTCCAAAAAACCTACCTTGAGGACAAGGACACCCCCGAAGAAACCGCCCGCTGGCAGCCCTTTTACGAGCGAATGAATGAGACAGTTATCCCCAACTGTGCCAAACTGATTGACGCATGCCGTGCCAAAGGAATCGAAGTAATCCATGCGCGCATAGCATGCCACAAGGAGGATGGGCGCGACCGCTCGCTCAGCCAGAAAAAGCCCGGCTTCAACTATTTGTTGCTGCCAAAAAACCGAGACGATGCACAGATCGTCGACGCCCTTGCTCCGTTGGACGACGAAATCACCGTTGAAAAAACCACCGACAGCGCGCTAACGGGCACCAATTTGCGGCTGATCCTGCGCAATATGGAAGTCACAGATGTAATCGTCGCGGGAATTTTCACTGATCAATGCGTATCCTCGACAGTGCGCAGCCTCGCCGATGAGAGCTTTGGAGTTGTGGTCGTGGACGATTGCTGCGCTGCCGCCACGATGGAGCTGCACGAATCCGAGCTACGCATTATCAACATGATTTACTGCCATGTCGCGAACCGTTGCGAAGTAGAAGGCTTCATTCAAGGCTCTTTGTGATCGTAGTTTTTCTAGACACGATACGCTGCGAGCTGCCCTCGCAACACCTGCGCTACTGGTCGCAGGCATTCAGCGAACAGTTGGACCGGCTCCTGGTTTACATCGAATGCTGTCGCGACCGCCGTGCCGGCACCGCGCGAGACAGAGTGTCAATGCCAACTGCGACGCTTCACCTCAAATCAGCCACGGCCAAACTGGGCGCCAGGAACTGTGCCCATGCGATTGCATTGGCGCTGCACTACTGGCTGATTGAGCTCAGATGTGGAGCTAGCGCCAAGGCTATCCCTGGCGGACTAGGTGGCATCGATGCGATCCAGCCAAGCCTGACCCAACTCTGCGGTGACGCGAGCGAAATCGGGCGCCATCGCTTGTGGCTCCGGTGCCTCGATATGGCTTCCGATCCAAGCTAGAAGCGCCATGCGACGCAGCATAACGAAGGTATCAATTTCGGCCTTTTCGGAAGCCGTCAACTGCCGCACCTTTTCATAGCCACGCACCCAAGCATCCTTGAGCGCAGGCACGCGCGGGTCATCTTCCATAAAGCTGATGCCCGTAGCGAAATCGTATAGAAACCAACCGTAGCCGCAGTCGTCGAAATCAATCAGCCGCGTGCCATGGGGCCCAACCAATAGATTGGCCAGCCGCATGTCGGCATGGATCAGCCCGTAGCGATCCTCGCTTGCGCCAAAAGACTCTAGCCGCGTTCGCACATGGCCCTCGACGCGCCCAAGCACGCGCCCAACTTCGGGAGTAACATTCGGCGCATCTCGCCAGTCGCCCCAATTGGTCTGTCTCCCGAAAATCGTTTCAACATTCCAGATAAGCCGCTCAAAATTTGGCGGGCGCTGCCAAACCTTTGAATGTTCATGTGTGCGTGCGGCGATCTCACCCAGCTCTTCGAAGGGAGCTTCTAGGTCGCCTGCCTCGTCAGGTTGCGTGCCCTCGACGAATTCGAAAAGCACCATGTAGCGCGGGTTCTCCAGCCCCTCAATACGTCCTTCCTGAATAACCTCCCCGTCCTTGCCGGTATAGCTGTCGGGCGTGACGACGGCGCGCGCCTCTTTTAGCGCGGCGATCCAGGCAAGCTCGCATTCAATGGCGCGGCGGGAGTGATACTGCTCCCGGTGGATGCGAAGGATCGCTTTGTATCCGCCCTCTGCCTCAACAAGGTAGGTGGCGTTTTCGGACACATTTATCAGCTCTGCCGACGCATTGGGCGGCATGTCCCAAAGAGCCAGCGACCGTTGTGCCAGCTTTTCCAAGTGTTTAAGCAGTTCGGCCAGCGGCATGTCTGTATGCGCCATGGTCTATCCTTTTCAGCAGGCGGCGCCGCTGCGTGACGCGGCGCCGGATGTCGTCAAATTTCGTCCATCGCCTCCAAGGACTCTGGCAAAATCTGTCCACCATCAACGATCACCTGCTGGCCAGTGATGTAGCCTGCCTCGTCCGAGGCAAAGAAGAGCGCAGCGTTGCCGATATCCTCGACCGCCCCGAGGCGCTTCAGCGGGATCGAGGCCGCCATCGTGTCGAGATAGTCCTGTCCCAATCCCTGCAGCCCCTCGGTATAGATGTTACCGGGGATCACAGCGTTGATCGTGGTGTTGTAGCGCGACAGCTCCATCGCCGCAGTTTTCAGAAAACCAAGCTGGCCCGCCTTGGACGCGCCGTAGTGCGACCAACCCGGAAAACCCGTGACTGCACCGGTGATTGACGACGTCAGCACGACGCGACCCTTGCCAGCCTTTTCAAAATGCGGGATCGACGCCTTGACCGCCAGAAAGGACGAACGCAGGTTCGTTCCAATCACGCTGTCCCATTCTTCGACATCCATGTCGACGATCTTGGTTTGCGGAAAATAGCCCGCATTGGCGCACATGATGTCGAGCCCGCCCTGCGCGTTGGCAGCGCTATCTACGGCCTTCTTCATCTGCTCCCAGTCGCCCACATCGGCGATCTCATAACGCACATGGTCGCCCATTTCGCTGCACGCCTTCTTGAGCGCAGCCTCGTCTCTAGCGATCAACGTGACCTTAGCACCTTGTGCGGCAAAAACCTTCGCGATGCCGCGGCCAATCCCCTTGGATCCGCCGGTGACAATGACACTCTTGTGCTTGATGGATGTCAGCATGTTCTTTTCCTCCCTTTTTACTTTCAGTTTTGGGGGCGCAGCGCCCGGTAAAGCGCGAAGCCGACCAGCGCGACCAGCACCAGCAGGAACGAGCCTAGGACGGACAGGATGCCCAGCGTCGGCACCAGCGGCGAGTAGCCTGAAACCATTTTCGCGTAGAGCCACTCGGGCAGCGTCGAGTCAGCCCCCGTGGTGAAGAGCGACAGCGGGAAATTCCCCCAGCTCAACAAAAACGCAAATAGCCCCGCTGAGATGACGCCCGGCATCAGCAACGGCAGCGTGATTTCGCGCAGGATCACGGGCGTTGACGCTCCCATATCGCGGGCGGCCTCTTCTAGCGCAGGATCAAAGCTGTAGGCGCGGATGGCGACGATGAGAGTGGCGATGGGGGCGATCCAGACCAGATGCGCAACGATCGCGGTTTTCCACGTAGGGATAATGCCAAGCGCGTTGAACCACATCAGTAGGGCAAGGCCGAGCACCGTCTGTGGAAAAAATATGGGCAGAAGCACCAGCTTCTGAAAGAGTGACCGATACCGCCAACGATACCGCGCGAAGGCCAGCGCGCCGAAAAACCCAATCACCATCGAAAGGATCGTAACGATCACCGCGACCTTGAGCGAGGTCATCGCCAGCATATGCACTTCCTTGCTGGCCAGCGCGTCGCCAAACCAGCCGGTCGAATAGCGCCGGATCGGAAAGCTAAGATAGCGCGCTTGGGACACCGATGCGAAGGCGACCGAAACTAGCGGCAAGTAAAGGAATGCGATGACGGCGAGGCCATAGATCATCAGCGCGATGCGCGTGGTGCGGGAGGTTTCCATGTCAGCCCCTCCCCATTATCTTATCGAGGTCAATCTTGGCGACGCCATAGATCGCCAGCGTGCCGATAAACAGGATCAGCACCATCGACAGTGCCGACCCGAGCGACCAGTTTTGTCCGTAGGTGAACGCCGTCTGGATATCATCGGCAATCACGATCACCGCGCGCCCACCCAGGATCTTGGCCTCGGCCATAGCGCCGGCAGCCAGAACAAAGGTCAGGAGATAACCCACCATGATGCCTGGCGCGGCCAAGGGTAGGTCGATCTGCGTCAACACCTGCCAGCGCGTCGCACCCAGATCGCGCGCCGCCTGACGTGCATCCTCGGGCACCATCGAGATGCCCTGTGCGAGCGGAAAGAGCATGAAGGGCAGGTAAACATAGACGATGCCGAAGACGATGATCCCCGCATTGTAGAGCGGGCTATCAAACCCGACGCCGGTCCAGTGCCGCAGGTATCCTTCGAAAAGGCCGCCCTTCATCAATGTCAGAACCCAGCCGAAGAGGCGGATGTTTTCCGACACAAAGAGGCTCATGACGACGGCGATAGTGACAACCAGCGCAAAGCGTTTGAAAACCTTGGCCATGCCATAGGCCAGCGGCCAGCAGATCACGAAGAGGATCGTCGTCGCCGCGAACGCCATGAGCAGCGTCCAGAGCAGAGAGCGCCAGTAGCCTTGGGTTACAATAGTCTTGTAGGCCGCGAAATTGGGCATGTTGAAGATGCTGAAGACTTTCTCCGGCATGATCGAGAAAAGCGCGACCAGCCCGAGGGGCGCAATGAAGGCCAGCGTCAGCACCGCCAGCATCGGCAGGGCCGCCAGCGCGCCCAGCTTTCTGTCGAGCCGTTTCATAGAGACTGCCCCTCGATCACATGGGCATTCGCCGCACCCCAACCGAGGCGCACGGTGTCACCCTTGCCGCCGTCATAGCGATCCTCGCGCAACTTCTCGACTGTCAGGATCTGCCCCTCGGCGGATTTGATCTCGTAATGGATGCGCGAGCCGAGAGCGTAGATGCCTTGCACCTTACCCTCGACAGTGAAATCGGCGCTCCCATCCGGGCCAAGGAATTGCACGTATTCGGGTCGGATCATCAAGGTTGCGTTGCGTGCGGCGGCGATGCGCTCGGCCATGCCTTTGGTCGCGGCATTCTGCGCGACAGTCAGTCCTTCGCCTTCAATCCGGTCGTTGAATGCAGACACGTCAAAGAGGTTCACCTCGCCCATGAACTCTGCGACAAATCGCGACACAGGCTGGCTGTAGATCTCGTCCGCGGTGGAGATCTGTTCGAAGCGACCTTCCTTCATGATGGCGATGCGGTCGGACATCACCATCGCCTCCTCCAGCGAGTGGGTGATGTAAACGAAGGTCTTGCCGGTGCGAGCGTGAAGATCTTTCAATTCCTTCTCGAGGCTTTTGCGTAGGCGATAATCCAGCGCCGACAGCGGCTCGTCGAAGAAGAGAATTTCAGGATCGAATGCTAGCGCGCGAGCCAGCGCGACGCGCTGCTTTTCGCCGCCGGAGCATTCGCTGACGCGCTTGTCGTAATAGCTGGCGGGTAGGTGCAACAGCTCCAAAAGTTCGATTGCCCTGGTCTTGCGCGCAGCGGGGTCCACCTTGCGCAGCTTCAGCGGGAATTCGATGTTTTGACCGACTGACATATGCGGGAAGAGGGCAAGAGACTGGAACACCATGCAGGTCGGGCGCAGGTTGGCGGGGGTCTGGTCAATCCGCTCACCATGCAGGCGAATTTCACCAGCCGTCAGTTCGTCCATCCCCACCAGCAGGCGGATGATAGTGGACTTTCCACTGCCCGACGGACCAACGATCGTGAAGAACTCGCCCTCCTGGATCTCGAGGTCGATGCCGTGCAGGGCCGTGAAACTTCCGAATACCTTGCGAACGCCGTCGAGGCGCAGGATCGTGTTGGCGGGCATCAAACTCTCCGAGGGCTTGTATAAGGTGGTGCGGCAGGGCGACGCGCGCCCTGCCCCGTGCCGCGAGGCCGGTGCCGATCAGGAGCGGCGCGCCTGAGTATAGATCTCGTTCAGATCGTCGTATGACGCGACGACCTGATAATCGAGCGAGCGCGACATCTCTTCCTCGAGGCTGTCCATCTGGATTGCGTCCAGCTCTTCCTCGGTGAAGCGCGACATAACCTCTTCGTCGCCCATCTGCGCGACAGGATTGTATGTGCCTTCGGTGAAAGCGACGGCATGGGCTATTTCGGGGGTTTGCACGAATTCGAGGAAGTCCTGCGCAAGCCCCGAAGGATCGGGATTGTTGACCACCGACGTCAACTCGACCCAGACAACACCGCCTTTTCCGTCAACAGGCCCGGAATTGGGCGTGATCGCCCGCACCTGCGTCTGCCCGTCATAGCGCGCGGGCGATGCAGTATAGGTGCCGCCAGTAAAATACGCGTCAATCTCGCCATTTATAAGCGCGGTGTTCATTGCCACCAGATCATCAGTTAACATGCGCGCATTGCCGAATATCTGCTGCGCTATGCCCTTGAACTTCTCGGCATCGTCGCCCTCGATCGGCTGGAACGGGTCCAAACCGGCGGTCAGGCACATATGTATGACGTTCCAGTTGTCGTAGGTCAGAACGCCGTAACGGTCCTTCATCTTCTCGTCTAGGAACAGATTCCAACCCTCGTCTTCGGCCGTCTCGCGGCTGATCTTGTCTGTATTGACCACGAAGGAAAACGGACCGTAGCGCTGCGGCATGCCGATCAGCTCGCCGCTCTCAGCGAACGCTAGCGGATAGGGTTCGGCGAAGGCCGGCAGCATCTTGTCGAAATAGGGCATGAAGCGGTCCTTATCCATCGGCTTGATAAGGCCTTCCGGAAAGAGCTGCTCTCGCGCCCACGGCTGGTTCACGTTGATCAAATCCCACACGCGGACCTCGCCGGCCCGCAGCTTGTTTATCATGTCAGGATCCGATGTGCCGCTTTCGGCGCGCACCGTCGCATCCGGGTGCATGTCGCGATAGGGTCCCAGCACCTGGTCTGAGTTGTAGCCTTCCCAGCACAGTATGTTCAGCTCATTGTCGCGTGCGGCATAAGCCGCGCTTGCGCCCATCAGGCCACTGGCCCCTAGAAGCGCGCCGGCACCGCCGGCAAACTGGCGTCGTGAAAGTTTCATGATCAATGCTCCCTATTGTTGGATTTGGGTTCTACCGGCTCGAGGGTGCGCTCTGACGGCGCTTGAACCCCGGTCCGGGCCTTGGTCGTTCTATGACTTACGCCCCTTGATGCTCTCCAGTTTCGCGGTGATCGTATCACGGGCGGTCTTCATGTCGGCCACGCTTCCGGACATGAATATCCGGCCCGTTGCGCCCATCATCTGCACATCATTGATCACGGCATTCGGGGCGGCCTTTTCTGCCTCGTTTGCCGCGACGCAGGCAAACAGCGCTGGCGCCATCTCGTAGATCAGCAGCGCCACACCCGGCACCAAGATAGACCCATCGCGCGAGCGGTTGAGGATGATCGCGTGTTGGTCCGACAAATCCTCGATGATGTCATGATAGAGGATCGTGGGCGCCAGTTGATCCTCGGGTTTGGCACCAATGCCTTTAAGGATCGCACGGCCCGCCACCTCGACATCCTTCATGTCGTCAGCATGCAGCTCCAGAAGGCCAAACTGCCGCTCGGTAAAGAGTATGCCCGGCTCCATATCCGGCGCTTCCTTAAGCGCCAGATCTGTGATGCGGTGTATGCTGAGCGCCGGAGCCACCTCGATGATGAGCGAATTCTGCCCGGTAAAGGGAGGATAGCCGCGCGCCCGCGTCGGCGACGAAAGGTATGCCGCAAACTGCGGTTGCAGATCCTCGATTGGCAGGTAGACGCGTAGTTCGGTCATCAAGATGCTCCGTCGCTCAGGGCGTTCACTTGGCAGCGTCGAAATGCTTGCCCAGGTCCGCATGCGGACGCGGGATGACATGCACAGCTGTCACTTCTCCCACTTGGGAAGCCGCTTCGGCGCCGGCCTCGGTCGCTGCTTTGACCGCGCCCACGTCGCCGCGCACGACGACCGAGACAAGGCCGCCGCCGACCTCGTTGCGAGCCACGATTTCCACGTTGGCTGCCTTGACCATCGCGTCGGCGGCGGACAAGGCAGGCACGTAGCCCTTGGTTTCGATCATTCCGATAGCGAGATTAGCCATGAGTTCTCTCCTTTAGCTTTTCCGGGACTTGCCGGTTTTCTGGGATGTTTCTTCGTCGATGGAGCCGATGATCAGCGCATCGATGGGGACCGTGTCCCCTGTGAAATAGGCAGCCGCGACCGAGCCTTGAGTGATCAGCACCGCTTCGCCAGGCGCGCAGCCCAGCGGATCGAACGCGATCAGGCGCGCGCCACTTTCCGTCTCGACCTCGAGGTATCCCCCCGTGGGCATCGTCGTGATCCGGCGCGAGGCCCAGATTTTTCCGCTGACGGTCGCGCGTATCATGATGCAAACCTTTCGATCCTAATGCCTCGACGCCGCGCTTCGTCATTGGCAAGCGGCGTGAGACAGCAATGTTTGGGCACGCGCAGCACGCGGGCACCTTGTTCCAGCGCCTCGATGTCACGCTCGGTCACCAGCTTCTTCGACAACTCAGTCGCCTTGGCACGGGTCGGATTGACGGGGCCGGTTACGATGCGCGGCGCAGAGGTGTTGGCCGGTGTAGGCATGGCCCCCAAGAACTCGAACCGCTGGGCACCACTGGTCACGGCAGCAGCAAAGGCCGGATCGTTTTGCGACCGCGTCACCAGATCGCGCGCAAAACGGTCCAGATCCGTGCTGCTTTGCATCTGCACCCGCTCCGGAGCTCGGTGGGGCGTCTCGGCCCTTAAGGCTGCAATTTCTTCGCGCAGAATGGCACGTATCTCGTCACGTATCGTGGACACTATTCGGCCCCCGCAGCACGCAGGGCACCCTCTGCGGCATTGCGCGCATTGCGCACATCTGCCTCAGTCCCTGCAAGGTAGAGCCGTCCGTTCGCACCGATCGGGCGCATGTCGATCACCTTGATATCAGCTTCTTTCTCGGCCTCATTGCAGGCCAGAACCGCATAGGCCGCAGATTGGCACTCAAGCAGATAGATGCTCTCGCCGCCCAGCACCATCGAGCCCATTTTATTGCGATTCATCAGAAAGGCATGCTGGTTCTCAACGTTGGTCACAATCTTGGACGCCAGGATTTTGGGCTTTGCCACATCGGCCACCGTTTGACCCAATTGTTCCATCACCGCCGCCGCGCCTGCCTGCACTTCGGCAGTCGAGCGCGAATGGAATTGCAGTGTGCCAAATTGACGTTCGACAACCAGAAGCCCGGCGCGCACGTCAGCGGATTTCAGAACTGCATCAGTCAACGCCTCCACATCAAGACCCGGCGCGATCTCGACGATTTGAGCGGCCATGCGCGCGCGCGGCAATGATCCGCGCATCCAGGTGCTGAGGTAGGCCAGCGTCTGCGGCTGCAACTGGTCAATGAAAATGGAGGCACGTAAGTCGGTCATTTTGCGCCTCCGGTAAGCCCTCTAAGCTCTTCGAGGATGAGCTGGCGCAGCATGTCGTGGTCCGTTTGCGGCAGGGCCGACGGGGCGCTGTGCTGCGCATGGGATTGCTTGGGCGCTGCAGCGCTTGGCTTGGTGTTCAGCACCGACAGGTCGAACTGGTCGAAAGGCACCGAGGAGTCGCTGTTATAGGCAATCCGCGTCCAATGAACGAGATGCTGAGGTCCGACATTCTCGCCCACCGACGAGCGGCCCGCAAACCCGGTGCCGACCATAAAGGTCGGTGGCAAATGTGTGGCAAAGCCAGACGCCCCTTGCGAGCAGGGCGCGTTGACGACGACACGGTAGACCGGCAAGTGCTGAGAGAAATGCAGCAGGCGGTCAGGCGCCTCGCCGTGGAAGGCCGCCGAATGCCCGCCGCCACGCCGTGCGATCTGCGCCGCAATCGTCATGGCCTGCTGGAAATCCACCGCCGACGCAAAGGTCAGGACCGGGCAAAGCTTCTCGCGGAAAAGTGCGTCATCCTGCCCCGGCGCAGTGATAACGGGCACCAGCACGCGCACCGATGGGCTGACGCGGATACCGGCCTGATCGGCGATCCAGACAGCGGACTTGCCAATAGCAGCGATGTTGAAGCCCTTGTCGGTAAAGAGATACTCGCGCAGCTTGTCGGTGTCCGTCTCATTGCAAATATGCGCGCCTGCGCTGCGCAGCGCGCGCTCCATGTTGCCGCGGTTGCTGTCCAGCGTCAGGACGACGCTTTCATTGGTGCAAAGAACGGAGTTGTCGAAACTCTTGCTGTCTACCAGCCGCTTGGCCGCCGCGTCCACCTTGGCTGACGGGTCGACATAGGCCACCGCGTTACCCGGCCCCACACCCAGTGCCGGGTTGCCGGACGAATAGGCAGCGCGCACCATCGGTCCGCCACCCGTGGCCATGATAACCGCGACTTTGTCGGACGCCATGACCTCTTGCACCAACGGCACCGAGGGATGTTCGACGCATTGAATGAGACCCGAAGGCGCACCCGCCGCCTCGGCGGCCTCGGCCAGTGTTTTCGCCGCATCGACACTGCATTCGCGCGCAGCGGGATGCGGGCTGAAGACAATGGCATTGCGGCTGAGAATGGCCATCAGCGTCTTGTAATAGAGCGTCGCTACAGGGTTGGTCGCCGGGGTAAGCGCAAAGATGACCCCGGCCGGTTTAGGCAGCTCGACCATCTTCTCGTCCGGCAGCACGCGAGGGCTGCAGAGATCAAGGTCGCGGTAGTGATCCAGGAGCGCGATGCTGCTTAGCTCATTCTTGATCTTCTTGTGCTCCACCACGCCAAATCCGGTCTCGCGCACCGCCCAATCAGCGTAGTGCCCGGCATTGGCATGAGCCGCGCGGGCCACAGCCTCGGCCACCTTCAACACCGTCTCGTGGCTGGCGCGGCCAAACTGGCGCACGGCCCAATGGGCGCGGCTGACCTTCATATGCGCGGTGGCGATATGCGGATCAGGAATGTCGAGGCGCGAAGTGTTCGGATCGGCGCTCATGCGGCTGTCCTCATCGTTTTCAGCAATTGACGGGCGCGAGGCATAGCTGCATCAAAACGGTCCATGATCTCTTGACAGACATCGACCCCCAGCATGACTCCCGGCTTGAACTGCAGCACCCGCTTGTCGAGCGAGGAAAAGATTGCCCAGACGCCGTTCTCATAGAGGGCACGCGACACGGCGACGGCCCCCTCCGGATGGTCAAACTCAAGCCCAAGAACAACGCCACGCTGCCTCACGCCGACGAAGATGTCGCTATGACGCTCCATCATTTCGGCCATGGCTGCGGCGAAGAATTCGGAAACGAAATGCACGTTCGAGATGATTTCGGGCCGTTGCAGCATCTCGATGACCTTGTGTCCAACGAGACAGCCCAGCTCGGCGCCGCCGGCTGTAGAAATGTGCGCTGCGCCATCCTCGGTCAGCCAGCCACCACACTCCTTAGTCACAAGACAGGCGGATATGGGGTAGATACCACCGCCCAAACCCTTGCCACAAACCATGATGTCGGGCTGGATGCCGTAGCCCTGCCAACCCCACATGACCCCAGTGCGCATCAGTCCGGTCTGCACCTCATCCGCGATCAGCAGCGTTCCATATTTACGGCAGATGCGATGGCATTCGCGAAGGTAGTCGTCATCTGGCATCGGAAAGCCGTAAGTGGCCGGGATCGTCTCGATGATGAAGGCGGCAACATCGCCTTTCTTCAAAACCTCCTCCAGTGCATCGGGGTCGTTGAAGGGCACGTTCAGAAATTCATCCGGCCGGTCGGCGAGGAAGATCTTTGAAAAGCGCTCATCGCCGGTAGCAACCGAGAGACCGGAGTGCCCGTGATACCCTTTGATGATGGAAACGATCTTTTTGCGTTTGGTGGTGTAGCGAGCAGTTTTTATCGCAATTTCAACCGCTTCTGCTCCGCCTGCCCCGAAAATAGCATACTGCATGTGAGGAGCTGTCTTGATCAGCTGCTCTGCGAAAGCTGCCCGCGCGACCGACGGGAACCAGTGGTTACCCATGTCGAAATAGTCGAGCCCTGATTTCAGCGTCGCCACCAGTTCAGAGTTGCGATGGCCGAAATTGTAGGTGCCACCATTCAGGTGCAGGTCAATCAGTCGTTTCCCCGACATATCGTAAAGGAAGTATTCCTCGCGCCGGTCGATAACCATCGGTGTTCCGGCATCGCTCCAGAACTGCACTTTGCCAGGATTCCAGTATTCGGCGGCCTTTTTCAGAAGGTCGTCTTTGGAGTCGAAGCTGAAAAATCCGTAGTTGAACACGTGCGATTCCCCCTCGTTCAGCCTCCACCTTAGCAATTGGTTTGGTTCTGGCAATTATTTTTGTGGCAAGTCGGTCATTTTTGATGAGTGACACCGCAAAGCACCCGATTATAAAGGGGCCGAAAGGAGCAAAAATGGCACTCTCCAAAAAGGATCGGCGACAGGAGAAGATCTTGGCGGCGCTAGACCGCAACCCGTCGATGCGGGTCAGCGAACTAGCCGAGACGCTCGACGTCTCATCTGAGACGATCCGCCGAGACCTGACACATCTGGACGATGCTGGTCGTATCAACCGCACTTATGGAGGGGCGGTCCGCGGGCAGGTCTCTGAGCCGCATCTGGCTGAGCGGCTGGGTCAGCATGTCGAGGCGAGGCAGGCTATCGCCCGCACGGCAATGAACCTGATTGGCGAGGCCGAAACGATCTTCATCGGGGGCGGAGCCACCACACTGCACTTCGCGCGAGCGTTGCGTAGCACCACGCGACGGCTAACAGTCCTTACCCCCGCCCACCGCGTCGCCGCCGAGCTGTCAGAAAATCCCAATATTCAGATCATGTGTCTGCCCGGCGTTTACGATGGAAAGGAGGGTTTGGTGACCGGCCCAGAAACACTTGCGGCTATCCGACGGTTCTATACACCGGTTGCCTTCATGGGCGCCTCTGGTGTCGATGCTGGCGGCGTCAGCGAAGCAATGTTGGGCCCCTCCGAAGTTTATCGCGCGATGATCGAGTGCTCGCAGGTGGCGTATGTCTTAGCCGACCAATCCAAGTTTGACCGACGATCGCTGCGATACATCACGGGCTGGACTGAGGGCATCCACCTGGTTACCGACGCTGCCCCCGCGGCGGAATTGCTTGAGCGGCTAAAAGCAGGGAATGCGGGGCTGCATTTGAGCTACGTCAGCCAAGCACCCGCCTCATTCTGAGCTATGGAAGAATATTGGCCATGCGACCGACAGAAATACGCGTTGCTGGCGCAACAAAAGGATTAGTTGATCAGCATTAATCTGGACCAGATCAGTCAAAGATTGACAGATCGAGAATGACGCTGGCAGTAAAGTTTGGCACGTTAACTGCCTGACTAATCCTCAGGTCTGCTGCTAGGCTGCAAATCAGATATGCTTGCTGGAAATCATATTGCCTCGTTTCCATCAAATGTTCGACCATGTTCAAAAGGGCATTTTCAACAGCTCTCTGCAAATCGGAGTGGACTGGTTCACCATCATTGTTGAAGGATTGACCTGTCGTGGCATGAAAATGTCGCGGCCTTTGCTGAGGCGGTGATCGGCTGAAGCTATATTGCGCGTCTTTGATGTTTTGTTCGCGAGCCAGTGCCTTGTGCACGTGGAACCTGCACAATAGCGTCGCTCCCATTTCCAAACCGGTTACGCACTCACCTTCGCCTTGCACAAAATGCGCGTCCCCGGTCGAAAAGAGCCCCCCATCGACAAACACGGGTAGGTAGAGAGATGCGCCTGCTGTCAGCTGTCTGATATCGAGATTTCCACCATTGGAACGGGGTGGGATCGTTCTCAAGCCATGTCGGGCAACAGTCTCAGTTTTTGGCACGCAAGACTGCGCGCTGCAAGGCTGCGACTCCGGCAGATTGAGGCGCAATTCGTATTCGCGGCTTCTTTCCAGCATGTCCATACTGGGCGCCACTCCCATCACCCCCATGAAGGGTGCGCCCCCAAACCTGACACCACGCAGCTGCTCGGAAGTGGCATAGCCGCCCTTGATGTCAAAATGGGCCAGAAACGGGCCTGGGCTGTGGTTCTTAAGGACCCCCAAAGTGTGATATTGTATTCCGAAACCATAGCTTTGGGGCAAGACATCGACGATCTCGACCTCCAGTAAGTCGCCCGGCGCTGCCCCTTCTACATGCACAGGTCCGGTGAGGGGGTGCATGCGTCCAGAATCCAGTTCCAAAAGCTTTTCGACACTACAATCGGAGGTGATCTGCCCATCGGCAGCGTCCCGCGTCTCCAGCTTCACTAATTCGCCAGGTGAGACCTTCAAAATAGCCGGAATTTCCGGGTGCCATCGATTGTGACCTGTGGCAGGTTCCTCCATCAGGTTAACCCGGATAATTCATGAAGCTCCGGACTTGTGCTCAGGGGGGCAGTTTCCTGGGGTTTGGGTTTGTCTCGCGCACCCGACGTCGGCGTCCGGGTGGCAGGCCGTCCGGTGACTTGGGTCTCGGGTGATGTGAGTTGATGTTTCGGGGTTGTCGGGGCGCTTGCGTCAGGCTGCTTTCGGTGGGGCGAGGGCGTCGAAGAGGAAGCGTAGCAGTCCCTTTCGCGGGCACGATGCCGGCAGTGTGACGATGATCCGGGTCTTCTTCTCGATTAGGGCCAACCTCGACGCGGGCGATGACGCGGCGTGGTTTCGCCCACGACCGGGCCGCGTAGGAGAAAGTCTTGAACCGGCGCACCTTTCGACCCGGCGTGCGGGCGTAGCGCGCCGCTGTTGACGCCTCCAGCGCCGAGATGTTCTGCGCCAGACGGCCGTTCTTTGACAGGCCGAAGATATAACGCAGTCCGAGCTCATCACATAGGTCCAGAACCTGCGGTGTGCAGTAGTGGCTGTCAGCCCGCAGCAGGATTTCTGTCTTGGGCCAATGCTTGCGGATCTCCCGGATCAACCGGCGGATATGGGCCGCGCTCTCGGCCCCCTTGGGGCGGCGGGCCGGGCGCAGCAGTGTCCCGACGAGCCGGCCTTCGCCGTCGAAGACGACGATCGGCTGGAAGCCGAACTCGTCGTAGAACGCATTGAACAGGCGAAGCTGCTGGTGGCCATGCACCGCGTCAAAGGTATCGTCGATATCGAGCACGATCCGCCCTGGAGCGCGCGCAAAGGACTGGCAGTAGAACCGGATCATCTCGCGGCCCATGCGGATCAGCGCGCGGGCGTCGGGCAGATTCTCCATGCGCGAGATCGTCGGCTGCGAACACAAGGCCGGCCCTGTTTCCGGGCCGCGCTCCAGTGCAATCCTGAAGCTGGGATCATTCCGCAGGGCTGTCGCGTCATTGCCGTCTTCATACCCCGCGGCGATCATCATGATCCGGAAACGGATGATGTCGCACAGGCTATGCTGAACTTTCGCCGGATCACGCGGATCGCGCAGGCATCCAGCGAACTGCTGCGCCAGACCCGCCTTGCGCTCGATCTCGCGCAGCAGGGTCAGCCCTGCGTCGGAGCTCATGTCGGCGCCATCAAACCCAAGCAGGATCGACTTGCCATTGAGGGGTGACAGGCGGGGCGTGAAGCACGTAGATTGGGCCATGGCGGAGGTCGTCCTCCTGAAAGCTGCATGTTTGGCGTCGACAACCAAAACATACGGCGTTTCAGACGGTTACGCTACCTCCGCCGCCTTCTCATGAATTATCCGGGTTAGCATGTACCATGCTACGATCAAAACAGATCCCGGCACCGCGCAGGGCGGCACCGAGATCGTTTGTGTCAGCGTGGTTCGTTCATCAACCCACGCACGACGGCGTAGCAGGCCGCCAGTAGGACGAAAGTGAACGGCAGGCCCGTTGATACAGACATCGCTTGCAACGCTGCCAGACCACCGCCCAACAGAAGCGCAATGGCAACCGCGCCTTCAAAGCTGGCCCAGAAGATCCGCTGGATCACGGGCGCATTGGTCTTGCCGCCTGCTGCAATTGTGTCGATCACCAGCGAGCCCGAGTCTGACGATGTGACAAAAAACACCACTACCAGCACGATCCCGATAAAGGAGGTGATTGCGGTCAGTGGCAGTTGCGTAAGCATCTGAAACAGCTTCAGCTCGAGCGCGGCGTCCTGCACTGCTGTGTAGCCATCATTGACCACTTGCCCGATGGCGGTGCCGCCCAACGCC
This sequence comes from Roseovarius sp. D0-M9, assembly GCF_037083805.1. Taxonomy (NCBI): domain Bacteria; kingdom Pseudomonadati; phylum Pseudomonadota; class Alphaproteobacteria; order Rhodobacterales; family Roseobacteraceae; genus Roseovarius; species Roseovarius sp. D0-M9. The sequence continues at coordinate 37,240 of NZ_JBAPKZ010000028.1, forward strand.
GTCATCCACAGAACCGACAAAAGGGTTGGCACGATCAGCACGGCAATCAGGAACTCACGCACGGTTCGGCCACGACTGACGCGGGCGATGAACATGCCGACGAACGGTGACCAGCTGATCCACCACGCCCAGTAGAAAGCTGTCCATCCCGAGGTGAAGTTTGCATCTTCCCGGCCAAAGGGCATCGACAATGCAGGCAGATTTTTAGCGTATGCCAGCAGGTTGTCAAAGAACCCAGTGATTATCGCCAACGTCGGCCCGGCAACGATTATAAAAATCAGCAAAAGTGCTGCAAGACCCATGTTGACCTCGGACAGAACCTTGACGCCGCCATCAAGGCCACGAAGGATCGATCCGATTGCGATCAGCGTGATCAGGATGATTAGCAGGATCAGCATCGAACTTCCGGTACCCAGACCGAACAGGAAATTTAGACCCGCTGCTGCCTGCTGTGCGCCGATGCCCAAAGAGGTTGCCAAGCCAAAGACCGTGGCGAACACGGCAAGGATGTCAACGATATGACCAGGCCAGCCCCAAATGCGCTCGCCAAAAATCGGGTAGAAGGCCGATCGCAAAGTGAGCGGCAAGCCTTTGTTATAGCTGAACAGCGCCAGTGCCAGTGCCACCACCGCATAGATCGCCCAAGGGTGAAGACCCCAGTGAAAGATCGTCGCGGCCATGCCCAGACGTGTGGACTCAAGCACGTTGCCTTCCGCCCCACCCAAGGGTGCCCAATCTGTGCGCAAGCCGTCTTCACCGAAAACAACGCCGCCAAAAGAGGACGAATAATGCGACATCGGTTCGGACACGCCAAAGAACATCAAGCCGATGCCCATACCAGCGGCGAACAACATCGAAAACCAGCCGATATAGCCGTAATCGGCCGTGGCATCCGGCCCGCCCAGGCGCACTTTGCCCAAAGGCGACAGGATCAGACCGAAACAGACGAGTACAAAAATGTTGCCCGACAGAAGGAAAAACCAGTCCAGATTGCCTGTCAGCCAGTCGCGTAGTCCCACGAAAAGCGGTTCGGCGTCATTCTGAAACGCAAGCGCCAGGAATGTGAACAGCATGATCCCGACTGCAGAGATCGAAAAAACGATCTTGTGGATATCCAAATCCAACGACACTGCACCGCTGAAGTTGTCCTGACCAATGTCAAAATCGGTCTCGATGATTTCCGTATCACCCTCGGGTTCCGGAATGGCTTCGACCTCGGGCTCTTCAACCGTAGGCTCTTGTTTGTCTTCGATCATCTGGTGTCTTTCTTGTTTTTGGCGCTGATCATGTTTCTTGGCTCAGCGTACGACGAATACCGAGATCTCTGCATGCTCCGCAACATGTCCGCCATGCGACGCGAGTATCCAGTCCAGCATTCGGGGCGGATGGCTGGCCATCACCACCAGATCGGCACCGCAATCGCTCGCCGCCTTCAGGATTAGCTTGTTGATTTCGGCAGCCGGATCAGTGCTGACGACCGGCAGCGCCTCGGTCGTGATGCTGTGCGTGGTGGCCTGTTCTGCGGAAAAGGCCGCAAGTTTAGCCTCGTATTCCTTGGGGTTGTGGGCGACGTCACCAGGCGTCTCCTCGGTCACGCCCATATAGACGACACTCGCGCCATGCTGTCGGGCTTCTGTCGCGGCCACGGTCAATGCCTTTTGCAATCGGTCGAGATGGCCGAGATCGACGGGGACCAGAATTTTCTTGAACACAACTATTTCTCCTGTCTGATGCTGGTCGTTTTTATCAGCGGTGCCGCTTGCTGGACCGCAAGAACTGGTCGGGGTGGACTTCGAAAATCGATACCTTGCTCAAACTTCCTGAAAAAACGATGCCGCAGACTGAGTATGCGACGCAAACATACCTGTCACATACCTTTATTCGCCACGTAGAACCAAAATATTACTGATATACTCCGATTCCTGAGAACGGCGTTCCGCTGGGCACGCTGCTCGACGAGGTCCGCCTGCAACCGCAGGCGCGCTACATCGTCTTCCATCCGCAGACTATCCTCGCCTACGGCATGAACGACACCGAACTGCCGACTGGTCATGGTGCGCCGCTTCGTCTCCGCGTCGAGCGACAGCTCGGCTACAAACACGCCGAATTCATCATGCAAATCGAGGCGGTGGCCTCTCTCGACGGCATTGCGGCCGGACGCGGCGGCTTCTGGGAGGATGTCGGCTTCTACGATTGGTACGCCGGAATCTGATGGGATTCACAGGCCTGCGGCGATTTTTTCGGAAGGTCAGCGTTGTACGGGCGCGCTAAGGATTCAAGGCGAATGGCAACTCAGTCCGCGCTGCTGACCTGGGGCCCCTCAAGTATGCTGCACGGCGCCGCGAACGACCGCTTCGGTGAAGCCGCGCTGCCGCAAGGGTCTGGGCACGAATGGCGGCGCAGGGCCGTCCGCGAAGACGGCCCGCTTCTGTAAATTTCAATGGCCTCCGCAATCGCAAGAGCATCCTCAAGCTCGACATCGAGGTATCTGACGGTGCTGTCCATCTTCGTGTGACCCAACAGCAGCTGGACTGCACGCAGGTTGCCCGTCTTCTTATTGATTTGCGTCACCTTGGTCCGACGCATCGAATGCGTGCCATATGCGCTCGCCTCCAGACCAATCGACGTCACCCAGTCACGGACAATCCGCGCATACTGGCGGGTCGAGATGTGAAGACGTTCGTGAAACCGGCTGGGCCAGAGGTATTCGGACCCGACCATCAGCGGGTCTTGCATCCACCTTTTGAGTGAGGCCCGGGTGCCTTCCGAAATTTCGAAGCGGACAGGTTTCTGTGTCTTGCTTTGCAGAACCGATGCGTGTTCCTTGATCTGGCCAGAGGCCATAACATCCATGACCTTCAATTTGATCAGATCGCAACCGCGCAGCTTGCTGTCGATGGCCAGATTGAACAGCGCGAGATCGCGATGGTTCTCGGCCAGCTCCAGTCGAACTCTGATCGCCCAGACGTGTTTGGGCTTCAGCGGTTGCTTCTGACCGACGATCCGGCCCTTGTTCCAAGCGGGGCGAAGCGCGCGAATGGCCGGTAAGTTTGGTGTTTTCATGACTGATCCTCCGATCCGCCACTCCCTCCCACAGCGACAACCCGACGTTGACAACGCACTAAATCACGGGAATGCCGCATCGCCTCCGAGGTCGGCAGTGAACCCAAATCAACCACGGCGTCCCGGATCGGCATTGCGCACGCAGCGAGACGCTCTTTCTCATGCGGCCCGAAGGAGACATTCACCGCTTCAGTTCTCGCCGCGATGCAGCTTCACCGAACCGGCCTTTCGCTGCGGCTGTTCGGTCGGGACGATGCGAACTCACCGTCTGCGGGACAAAGCGCCAATTCGCGGCAATCTCAGGCATACCGTCTTGGAGAAAAAGCTTGCCTCAACAGGTCGTGTGCTTGGAGAGGCTCTCAGAGGCTCTCAGCGACATTCCAAGGCGACTTGTCTCTTGCCAGGCGTCGACTCGATGTCGCCGAAAGAGAAGACTGGAGTTGAAATCACGCCTGCAGCGGTCATGCCGTTTGCCAATACCGGATCGGCCGCCCAAGCCTGCGCCCGCTCCATCGTGTCCCATTCGAAACAGACGGTGACCACATTTTGATCAAAGGGATTGTGTAGAATGTAGAACGCCATCTCACCTACCGCACGCCGGGTTGGCAGGGCGTGGTCGAAAACCGCCTGCCATCGATCAAAATCTTCGACCTCGTGGGTCACGACCATCCAAGCCTCCTGGGTCAAGGCGGCTGGCGCTGAAAACACAGCCAGAGCGGTATAGGCGCTGATCGCCACGTGGTGACATTGTATTTTGAACATGAACTTGCTCCTTCTCCGTATCACTGGATCACAGTCATGCGAGCGCCGGATCGCCACCGAACAGGTTCCAGAATTCGGACCGGACATTGCGGCTTGGAACGTCGGTTTTCGGGGGGTCGAGCGCGCTCTACACCCGTTTGGGCACGCCGAACCTGCGCGTGACGACTCCGGTCAGCCTGTCGCGGCGGCGACCTGTGGCGCGGGCGTCTCCGGTTCGCCGCCGAAATGCGCCCAGAACTCGTCGCGGGCATGGGAGCGCGGAAACGGCGTATTCGGAACCGGCACGTCAAGAAAGCGGCAGAGCGGCTCCCAGCCGTCGGCGACGTTGAAGACAAGGAGCCGGTCGGCGGGAATGATCTCGCGGACGCGGGCGTTGTTCGCGCGGTAGCTGGCGATGGCGCTGTCGCGGTCGGTGAAGTCCGCAAAGGTTTTCTCGATCAAACCGGCCTTCGTCACTTCGAAGATTTCCAGCAGATGTGGCGGCAGCGCGATCGTGTCCATCAGCGCGAAATACTTGCCGATGGTGCCATTGAAGCTGGCCCACCAGTCGTCTTCCGGGCGTTCAGTGTGGATCACCTTCGCATCGGGAAAGGCGATGGAGGCTTCCTGCCAGACCGACGCGCCGGGCCAGTCGACCTGCGACCCGTAGCCGTCATAGACCTCGGCCCAGTCTACCTCCTGACCGGCGAAGATCGACTTCCAGTGGGCGAGTTGTTCGGGATGGGCCATCACTTCCGTCATGTGATGGGTCGGGCCAAAGCCGAGCGTTCCGAGGGCCTGTTTCATCGTCATCGTGCCGGTGCGGCCAAAGCCGGAGCCAATTACCTTGAGGGTCATCTCATTAATCCCTGTGATTGAATGATTGATGTTACGCTCCGGAGTGAGATCATTGTCTCACGAAAAGCGCTTTTTGGGAAACGAAACGGATTCAGGGCCCATGAACGAAATTCAACTCCATCGGATTGACCTGAACCTGCTTGTCACATTCGAGGCACTGATGGAGGAGAGCACGCTGGCCGCAGCGGCCGACCGGCTGGCGATTACGCCCTCGGCTGTGAGCCATGCGCTCGGGCGCCTCAGGGCACAGCTGAATGATCCACTTCTGGTGCGGGTCGGTGGGCGCATGCAGCCAAGTCCATACGCGCTCGAATTGATCGAGGACGTCCGCCCTGTTCTGCGCGGCCTGCGACGGATGCTCGCGCCGCGCTATCCGTTCGATCCAGCGACCAGTGACCGGGTGTTTCGGATCATGATGCCGTCGACTCCGTCGCTGGTTGCGGCGATCCTGGCCCGGGCCTGGCGGGAGGCACCGTATGTGACGCTCGAATGGGTGAACGTCAGCACACAGGTCTACGATGCGGTGGCGGACGGTCTGATCGATGTCGCGCATGTGGGTGGGGCTCTGCGGCTGCCCGAGGGCCTTGATGAGTGCGAGATGGAACCGTTCACCTGGTATAGCTTCGCCCGCGCGGATCATCCGGCGGTGATTGATTGGGGGGCAGAGGCCTGGGCGCGATGGCCGCATTTGCAGGTCAAGATTGCCACCAACACCCTGAGTCCCGTCGATGCGCGCAAGGACGATCCGGCGACCGCGCGGCGCGTCGGCGCGAAGATCGGCGAGTTTTCGGCTGTCGGGGCCGTCCTTGCCGGGACCGACCTGCTGACGACGCTGCCCGCCGTATTGATGGCGGGTCAGATGGAGTTGCACAAGCTGGTTGCGCTGCGCCCGGCGGTGACACCAGAGCGCTTTTCGGTGCGCTTCGTATGGCCGTCACGGCTGAGCCGTGACCCCGGAAATCTGTGGCTTAGAACCCTGCTGATGGATACATACGAGACAGTCCAGGCCGAGGCCAATGCGCAGGTCGAAGCGCAGGTGGTGGAACTCCCGGCGCCACCGGCCTGATCGCGAGCGGGCAGGTCCGATATTCAATATCTACCGCCCGCGAACCATGCCTCACAATTTGAGATATCAAACCAGAAGCAAAGCTCTTTGAACCGCCTCGTCCCAACCGAGGTAAAGCATATCCCGATCACGAATTTCTGGGCGTGCCATCACCTTGGGCTGGGCCGAGATTTGCGCCTCTGCCTCCGAGTTCTTCAGCCAATCATTGAGCCCTCGGTAGTCATTTGATTTTCGATCCACCAACCGATCCCCGAACTCTGCAATCAACTCAGCCAATTCAGCTTCGCTCAGCGGGCCGGCCCGGACGTCGCGGAAATTGACGTCCTTGCCGTGCGACTCCAACGCCTTTCGGGCCTTCTGAAAAACAGCGCAGGTGTTCAATCCATAAATCATCATGTTGTAATTCCCTCTGCCGATATTCTTGCAAGTGCATGCATCCACGCCGCCAGCGCAACTAATTCGATAGACGACCGGTTCTGACTTTGCGGTAGTGCCCTCTTGAAATGTCCACTCTTGGTAAATCTTGCCGCATTGCTGCGGCTGGTTCAGGAACTCGGTCGCCACCCGCAGGCACGGTTCGCTGCATCGGCGTTGAGCCGCTCCGTCCGCATTGTGTGAGTTCGAACGGCCCCCTATTTTGCGCTCGCAGCGAATGGCTGGTCTGGTGAAGCCGCGCCGCAGCGACGGTGACTGCAATGGATGTCTCTTATGGGCCGTTAGCACCAAGCGGGAAGAAACTGAACGAGCGTTCTGAATTGGGAGTTGGCGCACCGCTTATCGCCGCGCACCAACAAATGCTGTTTTTGTGGTCCCGCCTATCCCTCCGAAGTCTCGAGCACGCGAAGGCGGCTGTCCCATTCGCCACGATCGACATAGCAGCCGTGCAGGTGCCGGAAGCCGGTTGCCGGATCGAAAGCCTCGCGACCATGCAGAACGCGGCGGTTGTCGAACACGACCATCTCGCCGGCCCGCAGTTTCAGCGCGATGCCGTAGGCCGGGTCGCGCGTCATCTCCATGAAACGACGATAGGCGCGGTAGAAGGAGGTCATGACCGCGGGGTCCAGATCGAGAATATCCGCAAGATGCGCATTGAAGCAGATTTCGGAAACCTCGCCACGCGTGTCGAGGGTAATGACCGTCTTGCGTGAGCGAATGTCAGTGACATGGTCATGGAAACGAAAGGGAACCGTTACCGTCGAAAGTATCTCGAACGCCTCGGGATCGCGCGCGCGCAGGTCCTCAGCCACGGCAACACCGTCGCAAAACGTGGACCCACCCCCTTCGGCCTGGTTGGCGAGACAATGCAGGAACTGGTACCCGGGTGGTAACTCCTGGTTGGTCAGGTCGGTGTGCAGCGGAAGCGCATCCGAAGTGTAGGCGAGGTTGTTCGGCTCGGGCTTGGAGACCACCTCGAAGGTCAGGCCGAAATTGGTCTCTCGCAGGTGACCGACGCGTCGTGCGACCTTGATCCCGGCCTCGGTGGTGTCGGCCAGCCCGGTCACGATCGACAGCCCGTAGCGCTTGGTCTGACGCAGCCAGTCCGTCACAGCCTCGTCCGAGGTCATGAGGCCTTCCGCGTCGTGACGCGGCACACCCGCGCTGCCAAGGTCGGCTCGCCACGCGGCGGGAGTGATGTCCGCGGGATCATGGCGTGGCTGGCCCGGCCGGTAGACCTTTATCCAGTTTAGGTCGAACCGGCTCGGCTCGTCCTGATCGTTCCAGGTTATGAGGAGGTCGTCGGACGTTACCTCGGCTTTGCATGGTTTGAGGTCGAGTGGCACGACCGTGAGATCGAAGGTGCGCTCGCCGGTTGTCGGGTGGAAGCCCGAAGGGTCAGTATCGCGCAGCCAGATGTAGGGGAAGTCGCCGACGGTTCCATCTGACCATCGGATTTCGAGGCCCTCGGCCCCGGTGGTGAGGGTGGGTTGCATGTGTGTCTCCGGTAAAGCTGTTGTGGTCAGGCGTGACGGATCAGCCGCCCTGCGGGGGCGGCCACCACGCGTGGGCCTTCGCATGAGGATGGCCCGGACATCTTCCCAGGACGGTGCACATGTCTTCCTGTTACCTTGCTTCTAAGATGAGCAAAACACGACTGCACCGGTCGGCGCAAGCAGATCGTGAGATGTGAATTCCTGTCTACGACACCATGCTGCGACGTCCGCGGAATGACCGCTTTGGAGAACGCCGCCGCGCAACATCCGCGAGGGTAGAGTGGCGGCTCTGGTCCGATCTCGACCGGCTCGCCTTCCCTCGCGAAGGGCGGAAAGTGTGCATTCGCTGCGTCGGGCACGAATGGCTGCAATGCGCAAAATGCGGATTTGCGCGTCCTGATCGATGGACGCAGGTAATGCAATGTGGTCGCATCAAAGCGCTCAAGTATTTGTCAGCCGATGCTGGATTACGCCTACTTTAGACTGGTCGGTTCCCAAGCTGATCACCAAATTACCTAATCCGGAATCGGAGTGGTCACATTTCAGGCTTCGATTATTACTCCGGTGTTGCCTCGGTCAGCACGGGCCGCCCCTCTTCACGCCATTCAGGAAGTCCGCCGTCAAGCCGCTTTGCGTTCAGCCCATGCTTGCGCAGGGCAGCGACCGCCTGATGGGCATAGATGCAATAAGGGCCGCGGCAATAGGCGACGATCTCGGTGCCGGGGTCGAGCGCGGGCAGGATATGCTCGAGGTCAGCCAGCGTGATGTTGCGCGCGCCGGGGATATGGGCGCTGGCGTATTCATCTGCGGGGCGCACGTCCAGAACCGTGACGGACCCTTCGGCCAGTCGTGCCGCCAGCTCATCGCGGCTCACCGGTTCGGGCGCGTCTTGCCCATCTGACAGACCGAGCAGGATGCGGTCGACCTGTGCCAAGTTCCGCTCGGCCACAATGCGCAGCAGGTCCATCAGCTGAAGCGTCTTGGCATCTGTCAGCCTGTAGATCACCGCCTTGCCGTCGCGGCGGCTGGTGACCAGCGCTGCGCGGCGCAGCTGTTGGAGATGCTGTGAGCAATTGGCGACGGTCAGGCCGGTCTTGTCGGCCAGCGCCTCCACCCCGCGTTCTCCTTGCGCCAGTTGTTCCAGCAGCGAAAGCCGCGCTGGCGCCGACAGGGCGCGGGCGACAAGCGCATATTCCTCAAGCAGGGCTGTCTTCGGGCTGGTTGACACTGGGAACTCCAAGATCTAATCATTCAAGTGTTTCATTGAATGTTAGCTATTTTGCCGCTTTCCGCAACCCCAAGGGTCATGACCATGTCCGAAACCATCCTGTCCGCCGAGCCCGCGATCCGCCTCAGTATCTTCCTTGGCGTTCTGGCGGCGATGGCACTCTGGGAGGTGGCGGCCCCACGGCGGCGGCGTGACATTCCGCGGGTGGTCCGCTGGACGAACAACCTGGGCCTCGTCGTGCTCGACACCGTGATCCTGCGGTTGACCTTTCCAATTATCGCGGTCGGTCTTGCCGTGATGGCCGAGGACAGCGGCTGGGGTCTGTTCAACAACATCGATGCGCCCGTGTGGGCAGCCATCGTCGTCTCGATGCTTCTGCTCGATCTGGCGATCTATCTTCAGCACGTGATGTTCCATGCGATCCCCGGCCTGTGGCGGCTGCACCGGATGCACCATGCGGATCTTGATTTCGACGCGACGACGGGCCTGCGCTTTCACCCTGTCGAGATCCTGATCTCGATGGGCATCAAGCTGGCGGTTGTTGCCGCGCTTGGCCCACCCGCCATTGCCGTGCTGCTGTTCGAGGTGATCCTGAACGCCACGGCCCTGTTCAACCACGCCAATATCGACCTGCCGCGCCCGGTGGACCGCGTGCTGCGCTTGTTCGTCGTCACCCCCGACATGCACCGCGTCCATCATTCGGTTGATCCGCGCGAGACCAATTCGAACTACGGCTTCAACCTGCCGTGGTGGGACAGGCTGCTGGGCACCTATATCGCCCAGCCCGCAGAGGGGCATGAGGGCATGGACATCGGCATCGAACAATTCCGCACACGTCGTGACCTCTGGCTTGATCGGATGCTGATCCAGCCCGTCCGTGGCCCGGCAAGTGGTCATGCGCTCGATCCACGGAGCACGAAAAAGGAGCCCGCCGAATGACCTCCAGCGACTTCACGCGCGGCAAGGGGCACGTTTTGATGTGCGGCACCTGCATGGACGCGCGCGGTTTGGCCGAGAGCGACATGATGGAGGGGCCAACGCGGTCCACCATGGACGAACTCGCCCAAGCGACGCTGGCTGCCGACAAGGTGCTGACATTCTGATCGCAAAGATGCTCACGCTCGCCGCCCTCGCGGCCGACCCGGAACGGTTCCACCTGATCGACGTGCGCGATGCCGAAGCCTACGCCGTCGCCCACGCTACGGGCGCCATGCATATCCCGCTGGCCGAACTCGAAGGCCTGGCGGGTGAACTCCCTACCCGCAAAATACCCCTGCGCTACCTGACTTGCGGCAGAGATCGCAGTTGCAGTCGTGTATGAAATCAGGCTTCGCTTCGATCGTGACGCTCGCCGCGCCGCACAGACAGGTTCCGGTCATCGTCTTTTCCCATTTTGCTTCGCGGCCCATTCGCACGACACCCACCCGCGCCAAGGTTGCTCAAGTTGCTCTGTGGGACCCGGCGAAAGTTCTTCTTCAAGCCGGACCAAGTGCGCATTGCGAATCAACGGTTTGACGCTGTCAGATGATTCAAACCCTCATCACGAATATTGTACGTGAAGATGTGTTGCCGAATAAGCACAGTTCTTGATCGGAGTTGAGGACAAAAACTGAGGTTTGCGGAGTAAAACGAAAAAGGTTTTGCCGACGTTTCCGATTTATCCGTTGAGGGGTTCTGAAAAAAGATTATTTATCAAAGATATAGGCGATTTCGTAAGTTCGCTTGGATCGTTTTCCCGCCGACGATAACGATCTCGACAAAAATATTTTGGCCAAAATCAGCAGTTGTTAGGACGGTTTTGACCGGTAGTTTCTGGTTCTTAAGCGAGGGCTGAACGCCGGAAGGCGCGCAAATTAATGCAAACGTTCTTCGCGAAACAGGCAAGTGGCCAACCTTAACATCAACTGCGTCGGACCCCGACTGGAGATGGGAAGGCTGCAGCCACAAAGGAGACGAAACCATGGTCAAGAGCAGGCCGTTGCACAGCAACTGATCCGCAGGTCTTGGGACCTGAACCAAGGAGCCCCCTGAACAAGGAGGTTTCCACACACAAAGTAAAAATCAATATCGAAGCCTGCGGGCAGCGTCGGAGCAAAATCCGGCGAGCGGTATCCCTATGTGAAAAGGAAAGAAAATGTCGAAGTTTTCGAAGGCCATCGTCTTGCCCGCGCCCTGGCGGGGCGACCGCAAAATCCAGAGTGTCTCGAAGTGGCACTGCACAGGACATGCGGTTCGTGGTGACGGGGCAGGGGCTTGCATGCAAGGCGAGAGCAAGCTGGAAATGGATCATCAGGCAATCCAGTTTGCCACGCCGGACGTGGCGGACGTTATCGAACAAGTTCGCTTCTATTACGGATGGGACAATGAAAAAGAGCACACATTCGATATGCTGCTCACCAAGACTTCCGGAGTGCGGGTGGCTTGCACGGTCAAGCCGACAGCGCGTCTGGCCTCTGGAAAATTCGTTGAGCATATGCAGGTGGTCGCCTGGTGGGTGCAAAAGAAAAAATTTGCCTCTGCGGTTCGGCTTTTGACCGAAGCGGATATCGACCCCATTACGCTGCACAATGCCAACTTGAATGCGGCAGTGCGTGACAAGGACCCAGATGCTGAGGCCGCAGTGCGTGCGGTCGCGTGCAAGCTCCACGGGGCCATCAGCATCAAAACTCTCACGGATGAGGTGGGTCTGAAGGATTGCGGATATCGAGCCATCCTTCGAATGCTCTCGAAGCGAGAACTTCAGGCTGTTCACCATGAACAGACAACCCCTCAAACTCTCATCACTTGGAAAGGTCCTCAGTCATGACCACCATCTTCGGAGCCACAAACTTTGCCACGACTACTTCGGCCAAATGCGGTTTTCGGATCGAGCAGACGGATCGCATTACAATCGAGGGCACACCTTTTGATATGGTTGGCCAATCAGGTGATATGATCTTGTTGCAGCCTTCGATCGGGAACGGGCTGACCGAGCAATTTACCAGGGGAACACTCTCACGCCTCAGTGCAGCAGGAGCGATTAAACATGAGGTGGGATACTACCTGCCGGATGACCTCAAAATTGCCCCCGGGGCAAAAAACGTTGCGTTTCATGCCTCTGATTTGAACGCCTCTCAGAGAAAGCGATTCCACAACCGCTTTGTTCAGATCAGGGCGATCGAAGACATGGTCAATGAGGGAAGTATCCTCCCGCGCACGGGCGATATTAGGGCCAATGCCAGTGAGGTCGAAAAGCGCGCAGCTTCCTATTTGAAAAAGGAAGTCACAGAACGCGATTTGCTGGATTACGCTCTGGAAAACAAGCAATTGCCGGATCGCATTGCGAATACGGTGCGCAAGAGCCAAGGCGGTAGTAGTACAGCGGGTGTCAAGCTCTACACGGCGGACTACCTCCGCAAGCTGTACAGCAACTACCAGAAGGTCGGGCTTTCGGCCTTGACTGACGATCTTGCCAAAGCCGGCAACCGGACCGGTTGCTTCAAGCCAAAAGAGCAAGCGCTTCTGATGGATACAATTCGCAAAAGCTACCTCACGCTGGAGCGCAAAACGCTGAAGGCGACCGTTGTCGACGTGAAGCGTGCGTTCCGGACGGAAAATGAAGGACGCGCGGAAAACGATCAACTCCGTGTGCCTGGTCGGGACGCCGTCCGGGGCGCGATCAAAAAGTTGGGCGCCTTGCGTGTGATGATTGCCCGGTTTGGTCGAGAGTATGCAATCAAGAAGTTGCGGCCGGTAGGGAAGGGCTTGGAAGTCCTGCGGCCCGGTCAGCGCGTTGAGATGGATGAATGGTGCATCGACTTGCAGACAATCATCCACTCAGCCAATCTCGAAGAGTTCTTTGGTGCCGATTTTCTGGAAACGATCGGTTTGAACGGCGGGACTGATAGATGGTGGCTTGTTCTGGCGATCGATTGCCGGACCAAAGTCGTCCTGGGTATGAAGCTTACGCGCAATCCTTGTGGCAGCGCCGCACAGGAATGTCTGCGCATGGTCGTGAGCGATAAAGGCCAATGGGCCGACGCGGTTGGTGACCTGGCACCGTGGTCGCAGGCAGTAAGACCCGAAGTGCTGGCAACAGACAATGGCCCCGCGTTCAAGTCGCAGGCGTTCACTGACAGTTGTCTTGATTTGGGCATCACGGCACTGCGGACCCATGCGGGTGTTCCCGGGATGCGTGGGACTGGTGAACGGATTTTTGGTACTTTTGCCACTGATTTGATGCCGCGCCTGAAGGGACGCACTTTTTCCAATTCGCTGGAACGCGGGGACTACAAATCCGAGGACCGCGCTTGCCTCGATGCAGACGACTTGGCTTTCATCTTGGTGCGCTGGGTAGTGTGTATCTACCACAACTCTGAGCACGGCGGGCTTGGTGGTCGCACCCCGTTGGAGCAGTGGAATGTCGATATGGAAGACGGCAATTACCCCGTGAGCGGCTTGCCGGATACGGCCTCTAAGCGTCTGGCTTTCGGGCAACGCTTTGAGCGCAAAGTCTCTCAGGAGGGCATCGTCATGATGGGGATCCGGTACCACAGCCCCGAATTGGGGATGTATTTCATGGGCCCGGCACCAAAACTGGTCGATGTCCGCTGGGATGGTGACGACCTTGGCGCTATCAGTGTCTTCATCGATGGTGCTTGGCAAGAAGTCCCGGCTGTTCACGATCGCTTCGCGGGGATGCACTTTCATGTCTGGATGAAGACGCGTCGGGCGCTGCGCGCCAAGTCGGCATCTCGCCAAGCTTGGAACGAAGAGACAGTGTTCAAGGCGATTGATCAAATCGAGGCGCTCGTTGAGAATCGTTCTGATGCCTTCGGGCTTATCGATACCACCATCAGTGACCAGCAGTTCAAGGCAATCGAGCAGGATTTCTTTTCGACATTCCGGATCGATGGCAAGCCACAGTTGCAGGCCGACGGCAAAGATCTGGGCAGTGTGATTTCGCCGCGCGCACCAGACCCTGACACCGCGCCAAGTGGTTCTCGGAAACGCGCCAAATCTGTGTCTGTTAAGCCCTCACCTGATGTCGAGCATCGTGAGCAGGCAAATAGTGCCCCCGCCACGCCACAAGATACCCGCACGCAAGCGCCAAAGTTTGGAATGCCCCGAAAGCGCGAATTTTGAGGTGATTTTGTCGTCAAGATTGTGTTGAAGAAGTAGCCGGGCGTCTTTTGCTTCGATCAATTCGAGGCACTGGAGCCCGGCGATGCGGTCATAGTATCCTGCGCTATGACTTGGTTTCCAGCAGGACGAAGCATCACACCGCTGATGACTTCCAGTGCCGACGGGTGGCGGTGAATACTGCAGTTCCTTCGATCTGCCCCAAGCCACCACGTCGCTGACCCTATGCTGGTAATGCAACCTGCCACACCGAGCCGTCGCAAGGCACAAATTGCTGAGATGACAGGCCGCGATGCTTTGGAAAATTCTGCCCGTGATCGAACGATTCGAATCTGGTCCTCACTTTTGCCATCTACCGCACATGCCTTGCTTCACCATGATTGAGGCAAGGTCACGACTGTTCGGAAGCCGACAGGAGCCGATCCAGCTATCATAGATCTTCCGGCCAGTTAGGGTGCAGGATAACGTATGACCTGAAACGAGGGCCCGCATACGTCTACGTTCCACCCGGTTGGGCACTACCGTAGAAGGAATTAGAGCCTGAACAATTTAATAATCTGCATCCGCCATCAACATGAGTAGAGGTCTCTGGATATCTCTATGGCGCAATGCCAGCCTATGTTTTGCGACTTCCAGCTTTGAAAAGGGCGACTTCCAGCTGAAGTATGGCGCGTTTGCGTTGGTCATAAAGTCGCCGGATAGACGATCTTGGACCGCCCATGATCGCGGCACTATGGTGGCTCCGAGCTGGAAACCAAGCTTTCACCTCCCGCTGAGCCAGCGTCCAGGCCAAGTCTGCTGCGGTGAATCGCTGATAGGTCAAAAGTAGCACACGACGTCTCGTAGTAAGTTCGGGATGCATCTTTTAGTCCTTTCCAAAAACATCTCCCATGGCCTGGCACATCGCCCTGATGGTGGAAAACAAGCCTTGAAAGCAGCCGTTTGCCACCACTTGATTGAGCAGACAGGTTTTAAGAGGGGGCAGGACGCTCGTGAGCGTGCGACCTACGTCCTCCCGTGAAGCTGATGGTGCCTGTGACCTGCCCCTTTTCTCAGGGCCATTATTATACCAAATGCCAGCCGCTATGGTTCCAGTATTGACCTAAGTTTTTGAGACAGTTCATTGTTCTGCGCCAGAATTGCTTGAACCGAAATCTTGCGCGTGAGCTCTGGTTTGAACCGACCTGGGATCGCTTCCATAGCTGACGTTTCGAGCAGAACATACCGTCTGCCGGTTGGATGGCGAACGAGATACCACTCGTCGCGCTCACGCCCATTGTGGCGAATGATCTCGTGGATTCTGGTCAGTTGTGTCATCCCCAAAGGCCCCCTTGGCGTCTGACTGTGAAGTCACCGCATTGCCACGACTATGACGCAGATCAATTTCCCGCTGAAAATTGTTCCGACCTCACCACTCGTGAGCAGATACAGCTGACACCTACCCTTCAACCTTGGCTTTACAGCCCTATTGTAACGACTTTTTCATCTGGCTGAGAGCTGTTCGACGACCAGTGAAATTCCGTCAGGGGCAGGGTTACACATGGGTCAGTTATCAGTGACAAATCTGACTGCTGCTGGGTCAGTTCTGAGTGACACCCCCGAGTTGGGCGCCACATCGCCAAGGTCCGCACAATTCGCAATGTCAAAGGGGCGCACGCCAGTGGCCCCGTTTTGAGCACGCATCATTGTCGACATTTCACGCAATTGGCGCGGTCCATGGCGCGGGCCGGGGCGATTGGTGGTGCCACTGTCCCAAGGCACGCCTATCAGGCCAATATCAACATCCTTGATTTTGGGAACTTCAAGCGCGACATGCGGCAAACGCATGAAGGTGGCAACGCCTGCAAAACGAGGAAGATCGAAGCCGGAAACCGGCCGGAAATAGTCGTCGCTCATTGTCACTCTTCATTATTACACCAAACTATCTCTTCATTCGTTTCCATCGCAAGAGCAGACACTCGCTGCAATATGGATAGTTGGAAGTAGGGGCTCACTGCCGACCTCGGAGGCGGTGCAGCATTCCCGTGGTATGATGCCTTGTCAACGTCGGGTTCACGAGTAGGCCGAGATGCTGCGGTGCGGCCCGACGAACCTGCCGTTCGCTGCACGCGCATGATCTTGGGCCCGGTGAAATTGCATACAGCGGACGAACCAGGCTCTCGGCAGGTGGCTCTTCGGTGGGCGGCTCGATCCCAACCTACTCGGCGCGCTGGGAGAGGTAATCCCCATCCGTGACATGCTCCATCCAGTCTGCAGTCTTGCCATCGACGGAAGTCTGCACTGCCAGGTGAGTCATTGCGCAGTCGGGTGACGCACCGTGCCAATGCCGCTCCCCCGGCGCAAACCAGACCGTATCGCCCGGACGCAGCACCTGCACCGGCTTCCCTTCGGACCCGGCCAGCCCCGTGCCTGACACAACATGCAGCGTTTGACCGGCGGGATGGGTGTGCCAAGCCGTCCGCGCGCCGGGCTCAAAAGTCACCGACAGGATCTTGACCGGAGAGGGATCGTCACCCGCAACAACCGGATCAAACCGGACCGCGCCGGTGAAATACTCACTGCTTGGGAATTGCGAAGGCCGGTCTCCGGCGCGGTGGATCTTCATGGCGGGCTCCTTTGTGTGTTGCTCAAAGGGACGTTAGCAGAGTTCCGGCCAAAGCCCACAGGTCAGAGGAACCCGATAGTTTTTTGGACCAGTTGAGCGGCAGAACTGCGGGACTTTGCGGGCGTTCACTGCATCATAGATGACCGTCCGGTCCAATCGATCGGCACCCCCGTTACTATCGGCGATACGGGCACTCATGGTGCGTTACATTGCGGAGGAACGAGCGGCTTGATACGCTTGCCATGGTCTTCTCCATGCGGAGATGGCGTGAGCGAGACAACACGGAGAAAGCGGGCTGAAATGCTGGGAGAGGCTTCAAGGCGTGTCGATGAGTTCTGCGCGGCAAATGACATGCATGCGCCGATCTTGATGGCCCCGATGGCCGGTGCCTGCCCTCCTGCTCTGGCCGCCGCCGTCGCCCAAGCTGGTGGTATGGGCGGATGCGGCGCGCTGCTGATGGACCCGGTTGCGATCGCCCTCTGGGCAGCGGAATTCCGGGCCGCGAGCGATGGCCCGTTCCAGATGAACCTGTGGGTGCCTGACCCTGCGCCGAGACGCGACGCCGAACATGAGCGGGCAGTCGCCGGCTTCTTGGAGGGTTGGGGGCCGCGTCCCACCGAGCTCTCTGCCGATCTTCCCGTGTCCTTCGCTGATCAGTGCGAGGCGCTGATAGAGGCCCGACCGGCGGCGATGTCCTCGATCATGGGCCTCTTCCCGCCCGATGTCGTCGACCGGATGAAGGCGAGGGGCATCCGCTGGTTCGCGACTGCCACCACGGTCGCAGAGGCGCTTCAGGCCGAAGCGGCGGGAGCCGACGCCATCATAGCTCAGGGCAGCGAGGCCGGTGGGCACCGTGGCGCCTTTGATGCTGACAGGGCGAACGCGCAGATGTGTGGGTTGATGGCGCTCGTGCCTGCGGTCCGCGACGCAGTCAGCGTGCCGGTGATTGCGACCGGCGGTATAGCGGACGCGCGCGGCGTCGTGGCCGCGCTCGCGCTCGGCGCATCGGCCGTACAGATCGGGACAGCCTTCTTGCGCGGGCCCGAAGCCGCGATCGTGCCAGCCTGGGCCGATGCCATCGGCCGGGCACAGCCTGAGGATACGACGACGACGACCGCGTTCTCCGGTCGGCTTGGGCGGTCCTTGCGGACCGACTACATCGCCGCGACCGAAGGCGCCGACGCAATCGCCCCGCTTCCCTATCCGCTGCAGCGCTCGGCGACGGGACCGATGCGCGCGCTCGGCGCAACGGAAAACGACTTGGCGCGTATCCAGGCATGGGCCGGGCAAAGCGCGCGGCTGGCACGCAACGCGCCTGCCGGCGAGATCGTGCGCTCCATCTGGGCTGAAGCGCGAGCGGCGCTGGCCCAGTAAAGTGCGTCCCGAGAAAAGCAGGATGAGTGGAAGAAAGACGTTTCTCCACAACAGTCGTTCAAGCACCGTGCAGGATCGGTCGAGCAGGGCTCTCACCCGGCATTTGCCGGCACGACCAACACACGGTCAGCCGACTGCTGAGCGCGTGAGAAAAGGAAGGAGTTGTCGAAAGCCGGCGCAAGAGGATCATGGTCCGTGATCCGCACCGCCTTGTCAGGCTTGGCCAATCCTGAACAGAGTTGCTGTTCTGGCTTAGTTGTTGACACGCATTAAAGCCGAAGCTCTGAACCTGCATCAACCGCGTCTCGTAGTTCTCGAAGGAAAGCATCTTTGTCGAGGTCGTATTCACGGCAGGCGTCGGTCAGCGTACAAAAGCGACCGAACGGACATCCGACGCACAGCATCCTATGACGCATAAAGATCTGAATCGTCTGTGGCCACCGCGTCATGAGCACGGTCAGTGGCAAATCGGGATCGTTGAGGCCGAGGTGACTCATGGTTATCCTCTTTTTGCCCACTCTAAAACGATTGCCGCTCATCACGTTGCGCTGGCGCAAACACTTTCGTCAGATCTCGCCTTAGAGCCACGAGCGTGCAGATCGCCAAAAGTGGCCACTGACTGGCGGGATTATTGGTTGAGCCATACGAGTTTTGCAGGGATTTGTTTGTCTTCCTCCTCATTCCTCTCACCATGCGATCGCACAATCACGTCAGCAGCAGCCCGCAATCATGGCGACAGAACCCTACTGTCTCGCTTTGATGGGAAATGCCGTTTTCTTGAGAACTTCGCCCTCCTCGTTCACGATAAATCGGCACAGACAGTCGCCGAAATAAAAGGTCAGCCGCCAACGGCTTGCATCCTCGTCAATTCCAGATTCGCAGAGACAGGTTATGAGCCGGTCGCGCACATGCGCCTTATTTCATCTTGCGTCACGCTGAATGCATCTGCCAGCAGTCCAGCATCGAGGATGAAATTGCCGCTCGTACGTTGGATGGTTTTCATGTCACATGCCTCCAATAATTTCAAGCTGTTGATACGGTGGCTTTTGGTTGGAGGCGGTTAACTCACCTTCGTTTTTGGCGTATATTGGGCACAGTTTTTCGCTGATCTTGGGGTCAGGTTGCGCTTTCGCTATCGCAACCCGCACCATCTTGTCGGCCAGTTCACAACCTTCTTCATGCGTCGCTGTGTTCAGAGTGGTCAGTCATTTTGTCATTGGGTTCTTCTTTCGTGCCCGGTGGGGCGCTCTGGAGGAGAACTCGGTGAGAATTCCCTTCCAGATCCTCGAATTGGTCGTTTCGCAGCGCCCAGACGAAGACCCCAAGGCCGATCAGGCCCATTCCGAGCGATAA
>NZ_JBAPKZ010000029.1:0-48869 GCF_037083805.1 Roseovarius sp. D0-M9
TCGCCGGTCGGCTCAAGCACCTGCCCGCGTCACCCTACGACACAACATCTGGTGTGGTCGTGAACTGACCGGAGACCCGCACACCCACACAAACCGCGAAGAAGCCCGAGTTTTTCGCCATGATCGAGGCGACGACGAAAGGATAGTCCACTCAGCGGCGCACCATCATCGCCAGACGGATCAGCGCGCGCTCGACCAGTGCCATCTGCGGCGCGGTCTGCCCGGCCGAGCGCAGCGCCAGATCCACTTCGGTCAAAACGCCCAGCGCCGATTGCAGGTTGGCCGCCCCCCAGGCCTGCGCCTGTCGCTGCATCCGGTCGCGGCGCGGGCCAAAGACGGGCGGGCGCATCCGCGCGATGCCCTGGCTGACGCCGCCGGGGTCAGATGCCGCCGTATAAAGCGCGCGAAAGTGCCGCGAGGCCGCAATGACGAGGGCCACGGGCTGCACGCCTTGGGCGCGCAAACGCTTCATCATCGGGCCGATCTCACCCGAGCGCGCTTCGGCCACGATATGCAACACATCGTCCAGATCCGCCTCGACCGAAGCGGGCGCGCAGGCGGCGATATCCTCGGGCGTCACGGGGCCATCATCGCTCAGCTTGTAAAGAGAAAGCTTGTCCATCGTCTGGCGAAAATCACCGGGGTCCAGTGCGCGCCCCAGGTCGTTGAGGTCGCGCATCGCCTCGGGTCCTATATTCTTCAGCCCGGATTTTTGCAGCATCGCCTCGATCTCGGCCCGGCTGGGCGGCTCGTCATAGATGGCGGCGGCATAGGCGTTCTTGTGCGCCTCGAAGGTCTTGCGCAGCTTGGACGTGGGCTTGAGCTGGCCCGCCGTGACGATGATCTGCGCGTCGCCCTCGCGCCAGTCCTCAAGCGCCGCGAGGATGGGCGCAGCCAACGCCTCGGTCGCATCCTCGACGAAGGCAACGCGCGGGCCGGGAAAGAAACTGGCGGCCTTGACCGCGTCATTGAGGCGCGCGGGGTCCTTGCGCAGCTCGCCCGCGGGCATGCGCGTGACGCGCATCTCCTCCTCACCGGTGGGCCCGGCAAGGGCGGCGATCACCTCGGCCCGGCGAAGCGCAATGCGCATCGCGTCGGCCCCATAGATCAGAAGGCCCGCACGCCCCGGCTCGGGCCGCGCGAAATAGCCAGCCGCGTCGCGCGGGCCAAGCTTCATAGCCCGGACTTGGGCACGGAGACGAGCAACCGGGTGATGATCTGATCCGCGAGGATCGTCATCAGGCGCTCGCGCGCATCGCGCTCGGCCGCCTGTGTCGCCACAGTCGAGCCCGATGCAGAATAACCGGTGAAATTATTGACCTTGCCGCTGGCGATAACCGCCTGCGTATCAAGGTCGCGCAGCGCATAGGTCGTCTCGCCAAGGAGGTTGTAGCGCGTCGTGACGTTGGCCCTGGAAATGGCAATCGCCTCACTGCCGATCGCGGTCGAATAGCTCAGCCCGTAGCGCCCCGGATTGGCGCGGCCCAGCCGCGTCTCCAGCTCGCGGGTCAGCAGGTAATCCTCGCGGGTGACGGGCGTGTCGACCAGCACCGCCCCTTGCAGCGCGTTACCTGCGCCACCCGGTCCATAGACCGGCGCAAACCCGCAGGCCGGCAAGGCAGCGAGCAAGCCAACGGCAAAGGCGCGGCGCGTGAGGCGTGTGCGGTTCACTTGTGGCTCCTCCGGGATGGTATTCAGACGACGACGTTGACGATCCGGCCGGGCACGACGATCACCTTCTTGGGCTGCCCGCCTTCCAGCGCCCTTTGCACAGCATCGGTCGCAAGCGCGATCTTTTCAACCTCATCCTTGGGCATGTCCTGCGGCACTTCGATCTCGGTCCGCCGCTTGCCGTTGATCTGGACGGGCAAGGTGATGGTGTCATCGACCAACATCGCGGCATCGGCCACCGGCCAGGGCGCCATCGCGACAAGGCCATCGCCGCCCAGCATATGCCACAGCTCTTCGGCCAGATGCGGCGTCATGGGCGACATCAGTTGCGCCAAAGTGCGGGCCGCCTCGCGTTTGGCTGCGCTGCCCGCCTCGCTCTTGGCGAGCGCGGCGGTAAAGGCATAAAGCCGCGCGATGGCCGCGTTGAAGCCAAAGGATTCGACGCCCGTGCTGACATCATGGATCGCCTTGTGCATCTCGCGCAGCAGCGCCTCGTCGGCTTCGGCGGCCTCCGGCGCATCGCTGCGGGCGATTTCGGAGGCGATGCGCCAGACGCGCGCCAGATGCTTGTGCGCGGCCTCGGCGCCGGCGGCAGTCCATTCGACATCGCGCTCGGGCGGGCTGTCGCTCAGGACGAACCAGCGCGCGGTATCGGCGCCATAGGCGTCGATGATGCCAATGGGATCGACGACGTTCTTCTTCGATTTCGACATCTTGGCCGAGGGGATGATTTCTACCTCGGTGCCATCCGCCAGTTTGCCGCCCGTTACATCCTCGGGCAGATGATAGACGGGGCGGCCACGATCGTCTTTCGTCTGGTAGATCTCATGCGTCACCATCCCTTGCGTGAAAAGCGCATCGAACGGCTCGACCGCGGATTTCGGCAGGTGCCCGGTGATCTGCATCGCACGGGCAAAGAAGCGACTGTAGAGCAGATGCAGGATCGCGTGCTCGATCCCGCCGATATACTGATCGACATTCATCCAGTATTCGGCATCCGCCAGATCGGTGGGCGTCTCCGCATGGGGTGCGGTGAAACGTGCATAATACCACGAACTGTCGACGAAGGTGTCCATCGTATCGGTCTCGCGCCGGGCCGCTGCGCCGCATTTGGGGCAACTCACGTTGCGCCATGTCGGGTGGCGGTCCAGTGGATTGCCCGGCACGTCAAAACTGACATCATCGGGCAAACGGATGGGCAGGTTTTCCTTGCGCTCGGGCACAACGCCGCAGGTGTCGCAATGCACGACCGGTATCGGACAGCCCCAATAGCGCTGCCGGCTGAGGCCCCAATCGCGCAGGCGGAATTTGGTCACGCCCTGCCCGACACCATTGGCCTCGCAAAACGCGATGGCCGCATCGATCGCCTCATGCGCGGTCTGATGCGCCTCGCCGGCAAAGCCGCGAATGTAGTAAACGGGTTGCGTCTTGGGCGGCACGAAGGCCTCGGCCAGATCCTCGTCCGCCTCTTCCGAGGGCAGGAAGGTGGGGATGATCGGCAGCTCGTATTTCACCGCAAAGTCAAAATCGCGCTGGTCATGCGCGGGGCAGCCAAAGACCGCGCCCGTGCCGTATTCCATCAGCACGAAGTTGGCCACATAGACGGGCAGTTCCCACGCCGTGTCAAAAGGATGGCGCACCGTCAGGCCGGTGTCATACCCACGCTTTTCCGCCTTCTCCAGCGCCTCTTCGGTGGTGCCGCCCTTGCGGCATTCGGCGGAAAACCCAGCCAGCGCCTCGTCCTCATGCTCCAGCCGCTTGGCGAGGGGATGGTCGGGCGAAATGGCCAGAAAGCTGGCCCCCCTCAGGGTATCGGGCCGCGTGGTATAAACCTCGATCCGGTCGAAGCCTTCTGGCGCATCGTTCAGGCCAAAGGCGAATTGCAGACCGCGCGATTTGCCGATCCAGTTTTCCTGCATCAGGCGCACCTTGGCGGGCCAGTTATCGAGCGTGTCGAGCGCGCCCAACAGTTCCTCGGCCATCTCCGAGATCGCAAAGAACCACTGCGTCAACTCGCGCCGCTCGACCTCGGCGCCCGAGCGCCAACCCTTGCCGTTTTCGACCTGCTCATTAGCCAGAACGGTCATGTCGACCGGATCCCAGTTGACGACCGCGTTCTTTCGATAGACCAGCCCCGCCTCGAGCATATCGAGGAACAGCGCCTGCTGCTGGCCATAGTATTCAGGATCGCAGGTGGCAAATTCACGCGACCAGTCGATGCTGAGGCCCAAGGGCTTCATCTGGGCGCGCATGTCGGCGATGTTGCCGTAAGTCCACTCTTTGGGGTGGCCGCCAATGGCCATCGCGGCATTCTCGGCGGGCATCCCGAAGGCGTCCCAGCCCATCGGGTGCAGCACGTTATGCCCTGTCGCCAGCTTGTGCCGCGCGATCACGTCGCCCATCGTGTAATTGCGCACATGGCCCATATGGATGCGCCCCGAAGGATAGGGAAACATCTCGAGCACGTAGTATTTCGGCTTGTTCCCGCCCGCCTTGGCGCAAAAGATCCCGGCGTCATCCCAGGCTTTCTGCCAGTTGGCTTCGATTTCAGCGGCGGAATAGCGGGACATGGCAGGCTCTTTCAATGGGCATTGGAACAGTGCAGCGCAATGGCGCAGATGCGTTGCCAGCGGTGATAGGGCGCACGGCGGCCAGCGTCCAGTGGGCCCGCACAAAAAGGCGCGGCGCGCGCAAGGCCCTTGGGGGGCTTTGCAGGACTTCGGCGGCTGCTATAACCGTCCGGGCGGGCAAGGCAGGCAGGCACGATGAACATCCTCTTTATCCATCAAAATTTCCCCGGCCAGTTCAAGCATCTGGCGCCGGCGCTGGCCGCGCGGGGCCATGGCTGCACGGCGCTGACGCTGAAGGTCAAGGAAGAGGTGACTTGGAACGGGGTTCGCGTGCTGCCCTATGCGCTGCCGAAACGACCGGCGCAGCAGACCCATCCATGGCTGATCGATCTGGACACCAAGGTGACGCGCGGCGAGGCGTGCTGGCGCGCGGCGCGGGATCTGGCGGCGGGCGGCTATGTGCCCGATCTGATCCTGGCGCACCACGGCTGGGGCGAATCGATGTTTCTGCGCGATCTGTGGCCGGGTGCGCGCATGGCGCTTTATTGCGAACTTTACCATCAGGCGGGCTATCCGCACCTCGATTTCGACCCCGAATTCAAATCGCGCGAGCCAGACGTGCAGCCCCTGCGCATCCGGCTGAAGAATCTGGGAAACCACCTGCATTTTCCGCTGGCCGAGGCGGGCATCAGCCCGACAGCGTTTCAGGCCGACACCTTTCCACCCGAGTTTCGCGACCGCATCACCGTCTGTCATGACGGCATCGACACGGACTGGTCCGCGCCCGACCCCAAGGTGACGCTCAGCCTCAAGGGACATCCCGAATACAGCCGCGATACCGAGATCATCACCTTCATCAATCGCAATCTCGAGCCGTATCGCGGCTATCATGTCTTCATGCGCGCGCTGCCGGACCTACTCCGCGCGCGGCCCAACGCCCGCGTCATCATCATCGGCGGTGATGAGGTGAGCTATGGCAGTGCCCCGCCCAAGGGCCAGACATGGAAGCAGATCTTTCGCGACGAGGTGCAGGGCCAGATCAGCGCCGAAGATTGGCGCCGCGTCCATTTTCTGGGGCGCATCCCGCACGACCAGTTCACGCGCGTGCTGCAAATCAGCCGCGTCCATGTCTATCTGACGTATCCCTTTGTGCTCAGCTGGTCCCTGATGGAGGCGATGTCCTGCGGCGCCGCCATTGTCGCCAGCGATACCGCGCCTGTGCGCGAAGTGATCGCACATGACAGGACCGGAAGGCTGGTTGATTTCTTTGATCGCAAGGCACTGGTGCGCGAGGTCTGTGATCTGCTTGATGACCCACTGGCGCGCGCGCGCCTTGGCACGGCCGCCCGCGCGCTGATGGTGGAACGCTATGATCTGAAGCGCACCAGCCTGCCCCGGCAGTTGGCTTGGGTGGACGAGGTCATGCAGATGCCACTGGTGACAAAGCCACCAGCGCCACCGCCGCCCGCCTGATATCAGAAGTTTTCGGCCTGAATGCGCAGTTGCCGGGCGCGCGTCAGGATAGCGTCCTCGACCGCGCGGCGCGTGCCTGCATCGACAGGACCGCTCTGCGTTGAAACCGAAACGTTGAGCGAGCGTGCATCCAGCGCCGGATCACTGATCAGGATCGTCGCGCGATACGCGCGACCGCCGCCCGGAGGCACGCCATAGCCGGTCGAAATGACGCCGGTGAAGGGATCAGCCGATTGGATGGGAAGGAAATCGAGCACCTGTAGCGACGCCGTCCAGAGATAGCGATTGACCTTTACGTCTGCGCCACCGCCACGAAAGATGTCGAGAATACTGGTGTCGGAGCCAACGCGCGCCGGGCCCTTGGCCTCCCTGCCGCCTTCGATGACGATCGCATCGGGATCAAATTTTGGCGGCTCGTCCCCGCAAGCGCCCAAAAAGACAAGAGCCGCAAAGGCGCAGACAGCGCGATTTACCGAAAGAAGCATGATGTTACCGTCCGACGTTACCTGTCCCTCTAGTAACCAACGTGCGCCGGTGGGGCAAGGTGTTTGCGCCAAGGTATCCCCACCTGCCACGATCGCGCTTTGCATCCCGGTGCCACGATGTTTATTTGAGACTGAAATCAATTCCAGCGAAAGAATGCCATGAGCCTTCAGGATATCACTGCACGCATGGACGCCGCCCTGGTCGCCGCCGGGCGCAGTGCGGGGGACGCGACCCTGATCGCCGTCTCCAAGGTGCAGCAGAACGCGCGCGTCGAAGCCGTCTTGGAGGAGGGTCATCGCATATTCGGCGAGAACCGCGTGCAAGAGGCCGCAGGAAAATGGCCTGAATTCCGCGAGAAATTCGATGGGATCGAATTGCACCTCATAGGGCCGCTGCAATCCAACAAGGTGCGACAGGCTTTTGATCTGTTTCAGACGATCCATTCGGTTGATCGGCCGAAACTGGCACGCACTATCGCGCGCATTGCCGATGAGGAAGGGCGCTGCCCCGACCTGTTTCTTCAGGTCAATACGGGCGAAGAAGATCAGAAAGCCGGCGTCGCGCCGGGCGAGGCCGACGCATTCATCGCGGAATGTCGCGCGCTGCAATTGCCGGTCAGGGGATTGATGTGCATTCCGCCCGCAAACGAAGAACCAAGCCTGCATTTCGCACTTTTGGCCAAGATTGCACGGCGCAATGATCTGGCCGGATTGTCGATGGGGATGAGCGGCGATTTCGAATCCGCAATCGCGCAAGGTGCCACGCATATTCGCGTGGGCAGCGCCATTTTCGGCGAACGCGATTACGGCTGAGGCATTTCTGCCCCAGCCGTGGGTGTCGCTGGAAAGGCGTCCGCAACTGAATGCGCCTGTGATTAGATGCGCCCGTGATTAAAGCAGCGTCACCCGAAAAGGGTCGCCGTGCGTTTAATCGGTGATTCGCATCGTTTCAATGTCGATGCCCTTCTCGCGCGCTTCCTTGATCCATGCAGGCGGGCGGCCACGGCCACTCCACGTAAGGCTTGGGTCGGTCTTGCTACGATACTTGGGCGCTGCAGGCGTGGAGGATTTCGGCTTGGGGCTGCTGCTCTTGGGCGTGGCCGTGCCGCCACCGGCGACGAGCTCGTCCAGCGAATAGCCCAATTGCTTGGCCTTGTCGCGCACGGCGTTCAACGCCTCCTTGCGCTGACGCTTGTCCCGGCCCGCCATTTCGCGGTCGACTTTTTTCTTGAGCGCCTTGAGTTCTTGAATGCTGAGTGATTTGAGATCGAATTTAGCCATGGATATCCCGCCGTTGTTTTTTCGTCTATTAATCCCAAATTATCCACAAGGCAAAAGAAATACGATAGTCGTCATGTGAAAATATCGCCAAAAACTAGAAATCAGGAACAACAACGCGTGTTTCTGGCGGAATTTCGCTCGCAAGATGAAAAAGATGATCGCGCCGCAACGCAAGGCAGCCTTCGGTCGGATATCCGGGGCGGCGCCATTGATGAATGAAAATGCAGGATCCTTTTCCGGGCACCGCATTCGGCCAATTCCAATCCGTCACCAGAATCAGATCATAAAGTGGATCGGCGCGGCGCAGCGCCTCGTGGCTGGGCGCATAGGGCGCGCGCACGGCCATGTTGTAGGCGGCATCATCGCTGGCATCAGACCACAGGTCACCCGGCAAGATTGCCTGCGCCCAAGGCGCGGGGCGCGCGATGCGGTCGGGCCTGTAAAGGGTCATGACCACCCGGTGCACACCCGCAGGCGTCGCACCGTCGCCCTCTCGCTTGTCGGCACGGATACCGCCGCGCCCGATGCTGCATGGATAAAGCCGCCTGCGGTGGCGCAGGCCAGTGGGCGTCAGGATCAGATCATTGAAACGCGCAGTCACACTAGGAGCCATGGTCTGCCTTTCTACAAGGATGCTTCGGGGCAAAAGCCCGGAGGGATGTGGTCCTGCCCTTCCAATATCAGATCTGCCATCACTTCGCCCACCTTTGGGGCCATGCCAAAGCCGATCTTGAAACCGCCGTTGGCGATGAACTGGCCGGGGTGCAGCGGATGTGCCCCCAGCATGGGCGCGCGACTGCGGCTGCGGGGGCGAAGGCCCGCCCAGCGCGCGATCACCGGCGCCTTCCTCAGCGCGGGCAGCGCGGTGCGCGCGGCGGCGATGACATCCTCCAGCAGCGCGTCCGTGCCCAGCCCGTCGAACTCACGCTCGGTGGTCGAGCCGACGGCAGTGGTGCCATCCTCATGCGGCACGATATGCACGCCGCCCGCAAAAAGCTGTGGGGCGTCCGGCATCGCAAAATCCAGCAGCGCCGCCTGCCCCTTGATCGGGGCGCCAACTTGCCGCGGGTGGGCGGCATTCAGCACCGCCAGATCCGCCGCGCCCGTGGCCCAGATGACAGCACCCTTATCCACGCCCTCGGGGAGGATGCGCCCGCCCCGCGCGGTGATGGCGGCGGCCAGCGCCGCACAGGCGCGGGCCGGATGCACCCGCGCGCTCAGGCTGTCATGGATCACGAGACCACTGGCGGTGGCGGGCGGATGGGCGAAGTCGGCCGCTTGCGCCACGCGCCAGACGGCGCGGCCCTGCCAGAGGGTGTCCGCCCCCTCTGCACGCGCCTGCGCCAGTTCCGCGCCGCCCTCGTCCAGCGGCTGCAGGCGGCCAGTGCGTGCATAGCCGGGCGAAAGGCCCCCGGCGCCAGCGACGCCGCGCCAGAAATCCTCGGCCATGAGCAGGCTGGCAAGCTGGAATGCTTTCTTGTCGTTCCAGTTTTCGGGCACATGCGGGGCGAGCGCGCCGACGATGCCCCCCGAGGCGCCCGCGCCCGGCCCGTTCGGGTCGATCACCTGCACACGCGCGCCGCGCAGAACGCAGGACCACGCTATAGCCAAGCCAAATACCCCTGCCCCGCGCACCGTTATATCGGCCATTGCCATCCCCCTCCTGCCGCTTCATGGTCGCGACATATCGCGCCCCGTTCCGCACCATTTCATAGAGGACCGCGCCATGCAGGACCAGCAGGCAGAGCTGGATTGGCGTCCGGGTGACGTGCCCGTGTCACGCCGCTTTGACGATCCGTATTTCAGCCTGAATGACGGTCTGGCCGAGACGCGGCACGTATTTCTGGACGGCAACGACCTGCCTGCACGGTTCAAGGACGGTTTTGCCGTGGCCGAGCTGGGCTTTGGCACCGGCCTGAACATGCTGGCCGCCGCCGAGGCATGGGAGGCGCATGGCGCGCCCGGCGCGCTGCACCTGACCTCGTTCGAAGCCTACCCGATGGCACCCGGCGATATGGCGCGCGCGCTGGCGGTCTTTCCCGCCTTGGGCCCGCGTGCCACACGGCTGCTGGAGGGGTGGCGCGCAGGCTGGACCGGCGGCGCGCCCCGGATCGACCTTGGCGGCGGCGTAACGCTCGATGTCATCATCGGTGACGCGCGCGAGACATTGCCGCGCTGGCAGGGCCGCGCAGATGCGTGGTTTCTCGACGGGTTCTCGCCGGCGCGCAATCCCGAACTGTGGGAGCCCGCCCTGATCGCGGACGTCTTTGCGCATACCGCGCCGGGCGGCACGGCAGCCACCTATAGTGCCGCAGGCCATGTGCGCCGGGCGCTGGCGCAGGCCGGATTTGACGTGGCCCGCACGCCGGGCCATGCGCGCAAGCGGCATATGACACAGGCAAGGATGCCGCGATGACAGAGCAGAACACCCGCCTCGGCATCTGGCTGATGATGGCAACGACGTTCGTATTTGCGGTGCAGGATGGCCTGTCGCGCTACCTTGCCGAGGAATACAACGTCTACATGGTCATCATGGTGCGATACTGGTTCTTTGCCAGCTTCGTCATCGCCATTTCAGCGCGGCGCAGGGGCGGCCTGATGGCCGCTGCGCGCACGCGCCAGCCCATCGTGCAAACGGTGCGCGCCCTGCTGCTGATCTCGCAGATCTGCATCATGGTCACGGCCTTTACCCTGCTCGGGCTGGTCGAGAGCCACGCGGTCTTTGCCTCCTATCCGCTGCTGATCGCGGCCCTCTCGGGGCCGGTGCTGGGCGAGCGCGTGGGCTGGCGCCGCTGGACCGCAATCGGTATCGGCTTTGTCGGGGTTCTTATCATCCTCAAGCCGGGGTTTGCCGTGTTCGACCCGGTCGCCATCGTGCCGCTGATCTCGGCGTTGATGTTCGCGCTCTACGGTTTGCTGACACGCTATGTGGCGCGGCGCGACACGGCTGCGACCAGCTTTTTCTGGACCGGGACGGTCGGGATGGTCGGCATGACCGCTGTTGGCGTATGGTTCTGGCAGCCCATGATCGGGGGGGACTGGGTGTGGATGGCGATGCTCTGCGTCACCGGCGTTCTGGGGCATTTCACGTTGATCAAATGCTATGAGGTGGCCGAGGCCAGCGCGGTGCAACCCTTTGCCTATTTGCAACTGGTCTTTGTCAGCATCATCGGCGTCTTTGTCTTTGGTGAAGAGATCCGCACGAATGTGGCCATCGGCGTCGCGATCGTGGTGGGCGCCGGGCTCTTTACCCTTTGGCGGCAGCGCAAGGTGGCCTGAGCCGGACGCGCGCCGCGCGGGGATATTGTCAATGGATGTTTTCCATTCTGAAAGAGATGGTTCCCAGAAAATGCGCATTTTGCATCTACCAACCGGTCTAACAAATAAATGGGATTTGTTGATGGCTTGGTTGCCGGTCCTGGCGGCATCCATGCCATCAACAGTGGCATCCCGCCTGCAATTTACCCGTCCTTAAACCCTGCGCTTCACCTGACCTCACGAGCGACTCGGTGGAAACGGATAGTATCAACATTGGACGAAAGGCTCGGGACGACACTGAGCGCCGCGTTGCGAGCCTCACGCTCGCGGGGCCGCTGAGGCCCGCATATGCCGGGGTCTTTCGAAAGATGTCGATGTCCAAGACTGCGGCTTGGGCCTGTGATCTGCCGCTCAACGGTTACAACCGTCACCTCGAGTTTACAGCAGGCTACAACATCGAAGCGTGCGACAATATCGGGAAAACTCGGAACTAAGAAATACCAAGCCGGTTACCTTACCAGGCTTGGACCAATTCGGAGAAATTTCCCGTGCAGACAGATCTGACAATCAACGGCACGCATCACCGGCTGGAGCTTGATCCAAGGACGACGCTGCTGGATGCCTTGCGCCATCATCTTGGGCTGACAGGCAGCAAAAAGGGTTGCGACCACGGGCAATGCGGGGCTTGCACGGTTATGGTTGATGGACGGCGCATCAACGCCTGCTTGACCCTCGCCTGCATGCATGACGGCGATGAGGTGACCACGATCGAAGGGATCGGTCAGCCAGATAATCTTAGTCCGCTGCAGCAGGCTTTCGTAAGCGAAGACGGGTTCCAATGTGGCTATTGCACGCCCGGGCAGATCTGCTCGGCCACAGCGATGCTGGAAGAGATCAACAACGGATGGCCGAGCCATGTGACGGACGATCTTGAAAATGGTGCAAATCTCACGACCGAGGAAATCTCGGAGCGGATGAGCGGCAATCTTTGCCGGTGTTCAGCCTATCCCAACATTGTCGAGGCGATCCGCAAGGCTGCGGGGCAAAGCGCATGAGACCTTTCGACTATACCCGCGCCAAAAGCGCTGCGGCCGCGACCCGGCAGGCGGCCAGTGGCGGCACTTTCATCGCCGGGGGCACCAATCTGCTGGACCTGATGAAGCTGGAAGTGATGGCTCCCGATGCCTTGATCGACATCAACCGGCTGGACCTCAACCATATCGAGGAAACCGACGACGGCGGCCTGCGCATCGGCGCGTTGGTGACCAACAGCGATCTTGCCAACGACATGCGCGTGCGCCGCGATTGGCCGGTGTTGAGCCGCGCCCTGCTGGCCGGCGCCAGCGGCCAGTTGCGCAACAAGGCGACAACGGGGGGCAACCTGCTGCAACGCACGCGGTGCCTTTATTTCTATGACCGAGCAATGGCCTGCAACAAGCGCGAGCCGGGCAGCGGCTGTGCGGCGCGGGAGGGGGTCAACCGTATTCTCGCGATCTTGGGCACGTCGGAGCACTGCATCGCCACGCACCCCAGTGACATGGCCGTGGCCATGCGCGCGCTTGGGGCCGAGGTGGAGACGCTGAAAGAAGACGAAACGACCCGTCGGCTCACGCTGGATGAACTCTACCTCCTCCCCGGCGACCGGCCTGATCGCGAAACTGTGCTGGAGGCGGGTGAGTTGATCACCGCCGTCGTTCTGCCCCCGCCTGTTGACGGGCGGCAAACCTACCGCAAGGTGCGCGACCGGGCGTCTTATGCTTTTGCTCTGGTTTCCGTCGCCGGGATTGTGGCGATGGAAGACGGCCGCATCACCAAGGCCGATCTGGCCTTTGGCGGGCTGGCCCCGAAGCCGTGGCGTGATGCGCAGGTCGAAGGCGTGTTGATCGGCGAAGCACCCTCTGAAGCGCTTTTCAACAAGGCCGCTGATCTGCTGCTCGCCGAGGCACAGGGCTTTGGCGATAATGATTTCAAACTCCCGCTCGCCCGCCGCACGCTCGTGTCGGTGCTCACGGAACTGACGCAGGAGGCGCGGATATGACCGAGCATTTCAAAATGGACGCCCCGGCAACGGAACGGCGACTGGATGACATGGCTCAGGGCCTCGTCGGCGCGCCGCTCGACCGGCCCGAGGGGCCACTAAAGGTTTCGGGCACCGCGACCTACGCGAATGAATGGCAGATTGAGGGCATGGCGCATGGTGTCATGGTCCGCGCGCCCGGCAATAGCGGTCGGGTTGTGCTTTCCAACCGTGACACGGTGACGAAAATGCCTGGCGTCCTTTCTGTGATCCAAGACGACCGTTTGCTGCGAAACCCCGCGCAGGGCACGGCCAACGCTGCCCCTATCCAAGGGCCGCACCACGTCGCCTACCTCGGCCAACTGATCGCCGTGGTGGTCGCAGAAAGCTTTGAACAGGCCCGCCATGCGGCGCAATCCTTGCAAGTAACGCTCGAGAACGGCCAGATGATGCCGGTCGATCCGGCGACCGCCGCGGTTGAGCTGCAGGAAGGTCAAGCGCTGGATCAAGGGGATCTTGAGGCGGCCATGCGTGATGCGGCCCACAGCGTCGATGTGGTCTATACCACTCCATCGCACTCCAGCTCGCCGATGGAGCCGCATGCCTCCATCGCGTCGTGGGAGGGCGACGACCTGACCCTGCGCGGCAGCTATCAAATGCTGAAATACAACCGCAACGAACTGGCGGATTCGCTGGGGATACACCCCGACCGGGTGCGGATCATCTCGCCCTATGTGGGCGGGGGGTTCGGCTCCAAACTGGGGCTCAGCCCCGAAGCTGTCGCCGCCTCTATCGCGGCGAAAGAGCTTGGCCGCCCGGTCTCGGTCGCCTTGCAACGCCCGCAGGTCTACGAGGCTACGATGCGCCGCTCAGAGACTCGCCAGCGGGTGCGCCTTGCCGCCGATGCCGAAGGACGGCTAAGTGGTTTGGGGCATGATGCGCGTGTGTCGAACCTGCCCGGAGAGACCTTTGCCGAGCCGGTGCTGCAAGGCTCACATTTTCTCTATGCCGGGGCCAACCGCAAAATGTCGCTTGAGTTGGCGCGTGTGCACCGGCTCTGCGCCGGTTCTGTCCGGGCGCCGGGCGAAGCCGTGGGCGTCACCGTGCTGGAAAACGCCATGGATGAGTTGGCGCATGAGATTGGCATCGACCCCGTCGCACTTCGCCTGCGCAATATCCCCGAGAAAGACCCCGAAAGCGGCAAAGACTTTTCCTCCCGCCGTTTCCGCGAGGCACTGGAAAGCGGGGCCGACGCCTTTGGCTGGGCCGACCGCCCCGGCGTGAAAGAGCGGCGCGAGGGCGAATGGCTGATCGGCTACGGCATGGCCTCGGCCGCGCGCATTAACGTGCTGATGGAAAGCCAGGCGCGCGTGACCCTGTTGCCCGACGGCACGGCGCGGGTTGAGACTGATATGACTGACATCGGCACCGGCACCTATGCAATCCTCGGCCAGATCGCTGGCGACATGCTGGGCCTGCCGCGCGAAAAGGTTGAGGTGGTCCTCGGCGACACCGCGCTGCCGCCGGCCTCTGGCTCGGGCGGGTCTTGGGGGGCGTCATCCAGCGGGACTTCGGTCTATGTCGCTTGCGATGCGATCCGCCGCCAATTGGCCGACCGGCTGGAGGTGAGTGAGCAGGACCTGATGCTAAAAGACGGTCGCGCGACTTATGCCAACCAGACCAAAACGCTCAGTGATGTCCTGCAGGGCGATGAGATCGCGAAGCTGGGCCATGTGCAACCCGGTGATACAACTGAGGCCGTGCGGCAGGCGACGTTTGGCGCCTATTTCTCCGAGGTCGCCGTCCACGCAGCCTCGGGCGAAACCCGCGTAAAGCGCATGCACGGCAGCTTCGCTGCAGGGCGCATCCTAAACGCCAAAACCGCGCGCTCGCAATGCTTCGGCGGAATGACCTTCGGCATCGGCATCGCGCTGACCGAAGAGCTGGCCTTTGACCCGCGCGATGGCCATGTGGCAAACCATAATCTCGCCGAATACCACATTCCGGTGAATGCCGACGTGCAGCAACTGACGGTCGAACTTTTGGAAGAGCGCGATGATTGGGCAAACCCCCTGCAGGCCAAAGGTATCGGCGAGCTCGGCATCTGCGGTGCGGCGGCGGCTATTACCAATGCCATCTACAACGCGACCGGCGTACGGGTGCGGGACTACCCGGCGACATTGGATAAGGTGATTGCGGGGATGTGAGAAAGCCGATGAGCTAACTAATCCTGTCGACGCTGCCGCCACGCCTTCGCCCCGCTCATCTGTCACCTGTCCCTGCTGCCCATAGCCTATGAAAGCCATTAATCACCTGTTTTCCGGCGGGATGAGGATCGCTCTTGCAGTAGGTCCAGCGCATCGGAATTTCGGCGGCCCCAATCGTAAACCAGATCGACCAAACCAACGAAGCGGTGTCCGAGCGAGGTCAGACTGTATTCCACGGCTGGCGGGACCGTGCCCTTGACGTGGCGGTCGATCAGGCCGCTGCGCTCCATCTCGCGCAGGGTCTGGACCAGCATCTTCTTGGAGATCCCAGGCAGGCTACGATGCAGCACCCCGGTGCGCGCCCGCCCGTCATGCAGCGCATGGAGCGTGTGCAGGATCATGCTGGTCCATTTTGTCGAGAAGATCTCGAGGACGCGGCGCGGCGCGCAATCCTCGCGCCATTCCCGCTCGTCGGTGCCGGGTTGCATGGTGGTTACCTCATGGTGCCTATGTCCCAATTCGGTGCCTTCTACCCGAAGCGCGGGCCCGCGCATAGATGTGGCGTGCAAAAACAAATTGGAGAGCGAGATGACGAAACGCGCATTGGTGGTTGGCGCCACTGGCATCCAGGGAAGCGCCGTGGCCGAAAGACTGGTCGGCGATGGCTGGAAGGTATTCGGCCTTGCCCGAACGCCCGGAGAACAGGATGGCGTGACGCCGGTCGCGGCGGATCTGCTTGATCCCCACACCCTCGACGCGGCGATCGCGGGCATCAATCCCACGCATGTGTTCCTCACGACATGGCTGCGGAAAGACACCGAGGCCGAAAATATCCGGGTCAACGCGGCGATGGTCCGCAACCTGCTCGACGCGCTGCGCCCCGCGAGCTCTGTCGAGCACGTGGCGCTGGTGACGGGCCTCAAGCATTACCTCGGCCCGTTCGAAGCCTACGGCAAAGGCACGCTGCCCAAGACGCCCTTCCGCGAGGACCAGGGCCGGCTTGAGGTGGAGAACTTCTATTACGCGCAGGAAGACGAGGTCTTCGCCGCCGCCGAACGCGACGGCTTCGGCTGGAGCGTCCACCGCCCGCATACCGTGATCGGAAAGGCGATCGGCAACGCCATGAACATGGGCACGACTTTGGCGGTCTATGCCGCGATCTGCCAGGAAACCGGGCGCCCGTTCCGCTTTCCCGGGTCGAAGGTGCAATGGGAGAGCCTCACCGACATGACCGATGCGCGCCAGCTTGCCGCCCAAGTGGCCTGGGCCGCAGTCACCCCGGAGGCGCGCAACGAGGACTTCAACGTGGTCAACGGCGATGTCTTCCGTTGGAGCTGGATGTGGTCGCGCATCGCCGATTGGTTCGGCATCGAGGCGGAGGAGTTCGACGGCACCGAGCGTCCGCTCGCAGAGCAGATGAAAGACGACGCGGAGCTCTGGTCCGAAATGGCCGCCCGCTACGGGCTTGCCGAGGCCGATCTCGCCCGCCTTGCCTCGCCATGGCACACCGACGCCGATCTCGGCCGTCCGATCGAGGTAGTGACTGAC
Source organism: Roseovarius sp. D0-M9 (assembly GCF_037083805.1). NCBI lineage: Bacteria > Pseudomonadati > Pseudomonadota > Alphaproteobacteria > Rhodobacterales > Roseobacteraceae > Roseovarius > Roseovarius sp. D0-M9. Next base: position 16,511 of record NZ_JBAPKZ010000029.1, read on the forward strand.
ATGTCGAAGAGCCGCCGGATGGGCTTCACTGGCTACGTTGCCACCGACGCCGCGTTCTTCGATCTCTTCGAACGCCTTAAGGCTGACAAGATCATTCCGGCCCGCTGAAACCGGTGCGTCCTGGCCACGGGGTCGGTATCGACCGACGCCGTGGCCTCGCGTAGCGATCGGCTTCCGTTCAGGCCCGCGCCTGTCCGACGGAACTGAGCGAGCCGCAGAACGATCACCTTGTCCGCATTGCCGTCACTTATAGCCTTGCTATGCTGCAAGTTGCACGAATGGTTGGTTCGATGACGCTGCGGTGCAGCTTCTAATCTGAAAGCGAGGGTCCGGTCTGGGCCGTCTGCTAATTTTCCCTGTGTTTGCCCTGTGCATGAGACCCGCGCACCTCGCTAGCACTCTTGCATGGGCATACCAGTTCCGCCCGATTGGCCAGTCCTCCCCATCGGTCTAGCACCTCCCACATGTAACGCACCACGATCACCATCTGCATCAGTTGCGTCAATGAGTGTTCAAAACTGACCGGCTTTCAGTGTTTTATCTTGAAACATCGTTTTAATGGCAAAGCCCCAACCAGGCAGCCCTCATGTAGCGAGCCCGTCTGGGGCATAGTTTTTATCGCGTTTGTGTTTCTGTACAGCGTTTACTTTGCGCGCTGCCACGCGAGACGCTGTCACGTCCTGCCATGGGGGACGGTCCAGTTGATCACTGGGTTGATCGGAATGATCCGATGCGGATTCACCGTCTCGTGGCTGTAATGGTAGTGCCGCACGATGTGGTCGAAATGCACCGTCTCGGCGACGCCCGGCCATTGATACATCTCGCGCGTCCAACCCCAGAGATTTGGGTATTCGCGCAGCCAGGCCCGGTTGCATTTGAAATGTGTGTGATAGACTAAATCGAAGCGCACCATCGTGGTGAAAAGCCGCCAGTCGGCCTCGGTCAGGCGATCGCCGGTCAGATATCGGTTCTCACTCAAAATCCCTTCCAGCCAGTCCAGACTGTCGAAAAGCGCGTGAACCGGCTCAGCATAGGCCTCCTGCGAGGTCGCGAAACCGGCCTTGTAGACGCCGTTGTTGACGGTGTCATAGACCCGCGCGTTGATCTCGTCGATGCGGCCGCGCAGACCCTCGGGGTAGTAATCGTCCTGATTGCCCGTAACCGCGTCGAACGCCGTATTGAACATGCGGATAATTTCAGCGCTCTCGTTCGAGACGACTGTTTCCCGCGTCCTGTCCCAAAGAACCGGCACCGTCACCCGCCCGGACGCCTTTGGATCGGCGCGCAAGTAGATATCGCGCAGGTAGCGGGCACCGTAAAGATCGTCGCCGGTGGCCCCCGGAAAATCATCCCAAAGCTCCCACCCCTCCGACAGCATGTCGGGATGCACCACCGAAACACCGATATGCGGCTCAAGCTCCTTGATCGCGCGAAAGATCAGAGCGCGATGGGCCCATGGGCAGGCATAGCTGAGATAGAGGTGATAGCGCCCGCTCTCGGCCTTGAAGCCGCCATCACCCGATGGTCCTGGCTCCCCGTCGGTGGTGATCCAACTCCGCCACTTGGTTTCGCTGCGCTCGAAACGACCGCCGGTGCTCTCGGTGTCATACCCTTTGTCATGCCATTCGCCGTTGATCAGGATGCCCATGCTTTTCTCCTTGGATGCGCTTTCCGGTACTGCGCCGGCTAAAGGATGAGGCCGACATTTTGGATGAGACACCAGCCCTCGCGACCCTTTTGCCGCCAAAACGTCCTTGTGGAGCCCTCGGCCGAACCGGATGCCTTCGCAATTCAATCACTTCAACGCGCCCAAGCTCTCATCGGTTTCGTAGTCGCGACGCGCCACGGTCTACGGCCTGGTGTATGGCGGCTTCGCTGCACCAATCGGATGAGGGATTCACTGCCGAATCCAGCATGGTAGCTGGGGTCCATGAGCAGTTGAGCTAAACCTTGAAATTCTGAAGGGCATGCGCGGAACATCACCCCAAGGCGCTGCCGCCTCGACGAACGCCAGTCCAGAATGATCATTGCCAGCCGGACATTCTCCCTCATTTCGGATGAGCACATTGATATAGGGTCGTTGAGACGGCATGTCAGAGGCCAAACACCAGCGGGAGCTCAAAGATGCTGAAAACTCTTATCACAGCCGCGATCGTGTCGGCCAGTTTGTCCGCAGCCGCGACGGCGCAGGAAAACGAAACGCTGCGCGTCGGCATGTCGGGCGGCTATTTTCCCTTCACTTTCGTGCGGCAGGACGAGTTGCAGGGCTTCGAGGTCGACATGATGAACGCAGTGGGCGAGGAAACCGGCCTTGATATCGAATTCGAAACCATGTCGTTCTCGGGCCTTGTCGGCGCGCTGGAAGCGGGCAGGATCGACACCATCGCCAACCAGATCACCATCACACCGGAGCGCGAGGAGGCCTTCGCCTTCACGCAGCCCTACGTGATCGACGGCGCGCAGGTCGTCACCCGCGAGGGCAACGACGAAATCGAGGGCGTAGAAGACCTGCGTGGCCAGAGCGTCGCCGTGAATCTCGGCTCGAACTTCGAGCAGCTTCTGCGTGACCTGCCTTACGCCGATGAAATCGAAATCCGCACCTACGAGTCGAACATCGAGCAGGACGTGGCGCTTGGGCGCGTCGATGCCTTCGTCATGGACCGTGTGTCCTCGGCCCAGGTGATCCAGGAAAGCCCGCTGCCGCTGGAACTCGCTGGCGAGCCGTTTTCGGAGATCCGCAACGCGCTGCCCTTCCGCGACACCGAGGACGGTCGAACGCTGCGCGATCGCGTCAACGAAGCGCTGGCCACTCTGAAGGAAGATGGCACGCTCACCGGGATCTCGGAGAAGTGGTTCGGTGTCGACATTACCGCGCCGGTTTCCGAGTAACCTACGACATGCGGGCACTCGACTTCGACTACATGCTGGGTCTCGTGCCCGTGATCCTCGGCTATGTTCCGCTAACGCTGTTCATGGCGGTGGCGGCCATGGTCTGCGCGCTCGCTCTCGCCTCGCTCATGGCGGTCGAGCGGGTGATCAAAGTCCCCGGGCTTGATTGGCTGGTGATACTCTTCATCAGCTTCTTTCGAGGCACGCCGCTGCTGGTGCAGCTCTTTCTGTTCTACTACGGCCTGCCGCAGGTCTTTTCGTTCCTGGCTCAGATCAATGGTGTGACGGCCGCGATCATGGGGCTGACCCTGCACTTCTCGGCCTACATGGCCGAAGCGATCCGCGCCGCGATCATCGGCGTGGACCGGTCACAATGGGAGGCTTCGCAGTCCATCGGGATGACCCAAGGCCAGATGATGCGCCGGATCGTGCTGCCGCAGGCCGCGCGGATCGCGGCACCCACGCTGGTCAACTATTTCATCGACATGATCAAAGGCACATCGCTCGCCTTCACTCTTGGCGTGACCGAGATGATGGGCGCGGCGCAGAAAGAGGCTGCTGGCAGCTTTCTGTATTTCGAAGCGTTCCTCGTCGTCGCGCTGATCTACTGGTTCATGGTCGAGGTGCTGAGCCAGGGCCAGAAGATCCTCGAGACCCGCCTGAACAAGGCCTACGCGCGATGATTGGGATTCGCGGCCTGACCAAGCGCTTCGGTGGAACGACGGTGCTGAATGCGATCGACCTCGATATCGCGGCGGGTGAGAGGGTCGTCATCATCGGTCCGTCCGGGACGGGAAAATCGACGCTGTTGCGGTGCCTGAATTTCCTCGACCGCCCGGACGCGGGCACGATCACGATCGGGGATGTCTCGGTCGATGCGACGCGGGCCTCGAAGAAGGACGCGCTGGCCCTGCGACGGGCCACCTCGTTCGTGTTCCAGAACTACGCGCTCTTCGCCAACAAGACGGCAAAAGAAAACATCGTGGAGGCCCTTGTCACAGTCCAGCGCCAGCCCCGCGCCCAGGCAGAGCAACGCGCGCTTGCCGTGCTGGCCGAAACGGGCCTTGCCGCCAAGGCCGACAGCTACCCGGCGGCGCTGTCGGGCGGCCAGCAGCAACGCGTCGGTATCGGGCGTGCCATGGCGATCGGCGCCGACCTGATGATGTTCGACGAGCCGACCTCCGCTCTCGATCCTGAATGGGTCGGCGAGGTGCTCGATCTCATGCGCCGGGTGGCCGAACGGCGCCAGACCATGCTGATCGTCACGCACGAGATGCAGTTCGCGCGCGAGATCGCAGACCGCGTGGTGTTCATGGATGGCGGTCGTATTGTGGAGGCCGGCCCCCCCGGCGAGGTGCTTGACTCACCACAAGATGAGCGTCTCCGGCGTTTCCTGCGCCGGGTCGCTTGATTCAGAGTCCTCGACAGCGGCCAAGGCATGGCGATCAATGCCGGCCTGACCGATGCCACTTTCGGTGCTGCCAGCGAAGTTCAGCCTCGCATTCCAGTCTGGTCAGCCAGTCGAACGCAGCACGTAGGGGCTGCGTTCGACATTTATTCCACGACTACCTGATCGACACTGGTCAAGGTTTGATCGTTGATGTCGAGGCCGCGCGAGCGATCCCGCGGGCCGAGGTGCTGCTGTGGCTCAGCGCCACCTTAGAAAATGCTGCGCGATGCATGAACGTCCTGTGTGGTGAAGCTGCGGTGCAGCACCGAGGGCGCAAGCGAGCGGCGGCTATGGGCCGGGTCCGCCGCATCCTTTGACCGCTCCGTCCGCAATCTTGCGGAGACTGGCGCGGATGAAGTCACAACGGTCACACCGAGCACGTTTACGACCTCAAGGTCGACTGTTGCGAGCGCGGAACCCTTGTCCAGAAACTCACTTCCCATGCGCAGTAGGAAGGTTGAAAAGGCCGATGAACCTTCGGGCGATCTCCCAGTCGCCGGTAACACTCACACCGGCTGTTTCGGGGGTCACATCGCCGTAGAAGACAGCGGCCAGGGGCGGCGCGATTGCGGCCTCGAAATGCAGGTCGGGCGGCGCCGTCTCGCCGCGCTCCACCGGCATCGCGCCATTTGCGAGCCGGGCCGTGAACCGCGCGGTGCCGATCGCGAAAGAGGCGACTATCATCATGCCACGGGCTGCCTCGACGTCCAGCATCGTCCTCAGCGACAGCATAAAGGAAACGGGCGACAGGGGTAGGGTCGGGTCGTGCAGCGGCGAGGCGGCAGCCCAGCGGCCGATCTCCTGGATGATCGGCTCAGCCGCGTAGCCCCACTCCGTCAGGCCATAGAGCTGCGCGGGCGTGGGCTCGGGTGCCGTCGAGCGCCGCACCACGCCGCTGCCCTCCAGCCCAGCGAGCCGTTCGGTCAGCACCTTGGCGCTGATCCCCGGCAGGTTCGCGCGGATATCGGTAAAACGTCGGGGACCGAACATCAGTTCGCGGACGATCAACAACGACCAGCGCTCGCCCAGCAGTTCGAGGCCGAACGCGGCGCCGCAGGCATCGCCATACCAGCGTCCGTGGGGGCTTTTCGCCTGTTTTGTTTCTTTAGGTAATTTCATAGTTGCTTTTTGTAACTCCCCTCTCGTAGCCTGTCCATAGCGAATGCGACTCAGGAGGAACCGCAATGCCCCGAATGATCTTCGTGAACCTGCCGGTCGCCGACGTAGCGACGGCAACGGCTTTCTACGAGGCCATCGGCTTCGAGAAGAACGAGGCATTTTCGAACGCGCAGGCGAGCGCGATGGTCTGGTCGGATACAATTCACGTGATGCTGCTCGACCACGACTTCTACGCAACTTTCACCGACAAGCGCATCATCGACGCGCGCACGGAAAGCGGCGTCCTGATGTGCCTGTCCTTCGACGAACGAGAGGCGGTCGACGACATCCACCGCAAGGCGGTCGCCGCGGGCGGACGCGAGATGCGGGCCATCGAGGACCAGGGCGTCATGTATGGCGGCGCCTTCGATGATCCCGACGGCCACGGCTGGGAAACGCTCTGGATGGATGTGAATGCGGCTACAGGAAGCCCTGCGGAACAATCCGATGTCGGCTGATCCCACCATCACGGCCTTCCGCCGCTCGCCCGACAGAGGCCGTGGACTGGCCCGCGACATGCGCGTCCGATGGGCGCTTGAGGAAGTCGGCCAACCCTACGACGTCAGGCTGGTGTCCTTCTTCGAGATGAAGGAGGCGCAGGATCGGGCCCGCCATCCGTTCGGGCAGATCCCGACCTTTGAGGCGGGCGATCTGGTCCTGTTCGAATCCGGCGCGATCGTGCTGGAGATTGCCCGGCGTCATCTGGGCCTTCTGCCCGCAGACGCAGAGGGGCAATCCCGCGCCATTGCGTGGATGTTCGCCGCGATCGGCACGGTCGAGGCGCCGATCGTCGAGCGCGAGCAGGCGGGCTACTTGGAACGGGACCGCCCATGGTTTGCGGACCGCCAGTCGCTTCTTGACGCGCGCATCCGCGGACGGCTGGGCGACCTGTCGAACTGGCTGGGCGATGCGGCATGGCTCGACGGGCCATTCAGCGCGGGCGACCTCCTGATGGTGACCGTGCTGCGCCGCCTCGAGGGCACGAACATTCTCGAGGCGTATCCAAATCTCGCCACCTATGTCGCTCGCGGCGAAGCACGCCCCGCCTATGCTCGCGCCTTCGCCGCGCAGAAGGCCGTCTTCGACGCCAGCCACAAGGAGGACTCCCATGCCAATTGACCCCAATGCCCCGATCACCATCACCGCTTACGACTGGGTCCCGGACTTCGCCAAGGGACAGGTCCGCGACCTCCGGGTCCGCTGGGCGCTCGAGGAGGTCAGACAGGACTACGCCGTCCGCATCCTGCCCCAGGGCGGGCAGAAGGAAGCAGCGCACCGCGCGCTTCAGCCCTTCGGGCAGGTGCCCACCTATGAGGAGGGTGATCTGACCCTCTTCGAGAGCGGCGCCATCGTCTGGCACATCGCCGAGCGGTTCCCCGGGCTGATGCCCGAAGACCCAGCGGGCCGCGCCAGGTCGCTGGAATGGCTCTTTGCCGCGCTGAACACGGTGGAGCCGCCGATCATGGACTACGCCATCGCGACGCTTTTCGAGGCGGGTGAGCCGTGGTCGGCGCCGCGGCTGCCGTCCGTGGAGGCTCGGATCACTGAGCGTCTGGACGAGGCTTCGGCCCGCCTTGGCGACGCGGACTGGTTCACCGGTAGGTTCACCGCGGGCGATCTGATGATGGTGTCGGTCCTCAGGATCATCGAGGGGCCGGAACTGCTGGCCCCTTATCCCAACCTCGTCGCCTATTTGGCGCGGGGCGCCGACCGGCCCGCCTTTGGGCAAGCGCTGGCCGATCAGATGTCCGGCTTCACGGGCAGCCCGCCGCCCGGATTCGACGAATGGATGGCGGAACAGAAAGCAAGCACAGGAGTAATGACATGACCTATGTGGCCGGCTTCCTCACACCCCTCCCCGACGAGAACCGCGAGGCGTATATCTAGAGCGCCCCAATGGCCAACACTCGTCATCTCACTCTCCACCGGTTCTTTCTGGCCGGCATGACATGGCTCTTCGCCACCACGGCCCATGCCCAAGACCAGACGGGCCACGCCACGTCCGGCGATCTGGACATCTATTACGAAGTGCATGGGGATCTGGCAGCGGATGCCACGCCTTTCCTCGTCCTCCACGGGGGCATGGGGTCGATTGAAGGCGACTTCGGCGCCCTCCTGCCCATCCTCGCCGACCAGGCCCCCGTGATCGGAATAGAGCAGCAGGGCCACGGCCACACCGGCGGTCGTGACGCCCCGGTCTCCCTCGCGTCGATGCGCGCCGACACCATCGCGGTCCTCGACGCGCTGGAGGTGGAGCGGGTCCACGTTGTCGGCTTCTCCATGGGCGGCATGCTGGCACTGGAACTCGGCGTCGCCGCGCCCGACCGGATCGAGACGCTCACCGCGATCTCGGTCAGCCAGAACCTTGACGGCATGCACCCCGCCATCGGCGAGATGAACCGCAATCCCGACAGCGCGCCATCGCCCGAAGCGCACGACCTGATCCCGACCGAAGAGGACTTCGAAAGGATGCAGGCGGCATTTGCCGACAACCCGGACGGCCCGGACCAATTCCAGCGCACGTTCAGGCAATTGCAGTCCTTTATGGTCAGCGGCTGGGGCTGGAGCGATGATGAACTTGCGTCGGTCGACGTTCCAACCCTGATCGTGCTCGGCGACACCGATTTCATGAGGGTGGACCACGCCGCGCGGATGGCGGAGCTTGTTAGCGCCCAGCTCGCTGTCCTGCCGGATACGACGCATCTGTCGATCATGAGGCGGGCGGACTGGCTCGAACCCCTGATCGCGAACAGGATCGCAACCGCCGACGAGTGACCGCACGGCAAACCCCAAAAGGAGAACGACGATGACAAAACGCAAGGCGGCCGTATTCCTCCGGTTCGACACCGAGGCGAAGGCGGCGGCGGAGTTCTATGCCGCCACCTTTCCGGACACGCATGTCGACAATGTCATCCGCGTGGCCGAAGGCGCGCCGAACGCACCTGCCGGCACCGTTCAGGTGGTTGAAATGACACTTCTCGGTCTGCCCTACGCCCTGTTGAACGCCGGTCCGCATGTGCAGCCCAACGACGCCTATTCGTTGCAGGTCTACACCGAGGATCAGGCGGAGACGGACCGATTGTGGGATGCCATCGTCGGCAACGGCGGCGAAGCGATCATGTGCGGCTGGTGCAAGGACCGCTGGGGCTTCCGCTGGCAGATCACGCCGCGCGTCCTGATGGAGGCGCTATCCGACCCTGATCCCGCAGCCTCCGCCCGTGCACAAGCCGCCATGATGGAGATGAAGAAGATCGACATCGCGCGCATCAAGGCAGCCCGCAGCGGCGATCATTGAGATTGAAGGCGCGGGTATGTTTCCGGTAACTTGCCAACAACCAACCGATGCGCCTGAAAGGCGGACCTATAGCATTGCCTTCGCTGCCCGGTCGCTTTCGCTGCGCCTCACATCAACGACCGCTTCGGCTAAACCGCACCGCGGGCATGCTCTTAAGGTCAAAAGGCAGCTTTGGGTCAACATTTCCGTGCTAAGCGAACAAGATTTTGCCTATGCTGCGCTGCCTCCAATGTCGGCAGTGAGTCCTTTCTGACCAGCCTAACGTCGGGTTGTCGATGTGGGAGTCCCCGGTGGTGGCCTGGTAACTTGAATTCAAATACGCCACACCGTATTGTCCAAAAATCTGCTTTAGTTTTTTTGGCGTCACATCAGCATCAACGCCCGGTCTCTGTCCTGCCATCATCCGAAAAACGCGATCCAAACCGACTGTCCAGTTATCCATGTCTCCGCCAGACTTGAAGAGCAATGCGGTTTCTGCTCTGCTTGCCTCGTTCGGAATGACACCGGTTTGGGCGGCACCCCATTCCTTCATCTCGACGATGTCTTGCAGGGTTGTTTGGCCCTCTACCGCCCTGGCCTCTGCCATCTCGGGCAGGTCAGGGATAAAGAGTTGGAAAAGATCGTCGTCCGAGACGGTAGGCACCTCATCAAGGCGATAGATATCTGGTGCCTCTTGCCGCAGAAACGCCATCGAGCCTTTCTGATGGTACGTCACGTTGCTCCCAATCAAAACTGCCATGGAATAGGATTGCCCGTTCGCAGAACAGCTCTGCGCGAACGTCCGTATATTGGTGGTGTCGTGCGGGTCCATGGCCAGGAAGGGGCAGTGGATCTTGCGCCCCCTACCCTCGGGCGGTTTGGGCTACGCAAGAAGCCCAAGGTTACACCGCCTGGGATTCTGGCGATGCCCATGATGAACGCCTGTTTAGCCCCCATGATCGGGATGTGAGGTCACGGACATCCGCTCCCGCGGTCCTGGCTTGGAAAAGCGCGCGTCACCGCAGCGTGTAGGAGCGCACCGGATCGCGCACCGCGCGACGATAGTCCGACGGGCTCATGCGCATGTGCTTGAGGAAAACTCGGGCGAGCACCTGGTTGGACGAATACCCAACCTCGAGGGCGATCTGCGTGATCGGAAGGTTCGTCTGTTCGAGCAGGTCGCAGGCCTTCTCCACTCTCAGCCGGGTCAGGTAAACCCGTGGCGGCACGCCGACGCTCTGTTTGAACATGCGGCCGAAATGGTAGGGCGAGAGACGCGCCTCGGCTGCCAGTTCGTCGAGGCTGATGTCTTCCGAGAGCCGCGCATGCATCAGTTCCAGACAGCGACGTTCAGCCCAAGGGGCGAGGCCGCCCTTTGCCGACGTGAACGGTGTCCCATTCAACTGGCATAGCTCCGCAAGGATCACGAAGCCTGCCGCCCGGGCTAGGAGCCGCGATGGCACACCCTCTTCGTCGCACAGAGCCCAGAGATTCCGGAGCGCTGATCGGATTGCGTGCGATTCAAACGAGCCTTTGAAAAGGAGCAGATTCTTCACCGAAGCTCCGCTATTGGACGCTTCATCAAGCGCGCTCTGCCACTGCGCCACAGGAAACGACAAAGAACGAAGTCGGTGAGGGGAGTCCACGGACATCGTGGTTGCGAAGTCAGGAGCGTCGAGTCCCAAGTATCCCTTTCTGCTTTTCACATCGAAGAACCCGCCTCCCGAGTTGCCACGGATACGGCTGCCGCCACTCAAATCTTGATGCAGGACCAGGTCCGGCTGGGCAGGGCGAGACATATCCCCGCCCGGGCGAGCCGCTTCGATCAGTTCGAGGATTCCGCCTGGGCTCTTTCTACTGCGTATATAGGATGCCTGTTTGCCCTCGCGATACCATTGGGTGAAAGACGAATAGGCAGACATGTTCATTGCCGTCCCTCCAGAGCCGGAGGCGCGTGAAGCGAGGTCTGGCGCACCGGATCGCGCACCGCGCGACGATAGTCCGACGGGCTCATGCGCATGTGCTTGAGGAAAACTCGGGCAAGCACCTGGTTGGACGAATACCCGACCTCGAGGGCGATCTGCGTGATCGGAAGGTTCGTCTGTTCGAGCAGGTCGCAGGCCTTCTCCACTCTCAGCCGGGTCAGGTAAACCCGTGGCGGCACGCCAACGCTCTGTTTGAACATGCGGCCGAAATGGTAGGGCGAAAGACGCGCCTCGGCTGCCAGCTCGTCGAGGCTGATGTCTTCCAAAAGCCGCGCATGCATCAGTTCCAAGCAGCGACGTTCAGCCCAAGGGGCGAGGCCTCCGCGCGCCGAAGCGAGCGGCGAGCCTGCCAGGCGGCAAAGTTCGGCCAATATCTCGCAACCGGCTGCTTGCGCCAAAAGTCGCGATGGTGCGCCCTCCTCGTCGCAACGTTGCCAAAGCTGGCGCTGCGCGGATCGGATAGTGCCCGAAGTGAACGTACCGCGGTGCAATGCGCCGAAATCGAGGGAGGGTACCCGATCCGTGGCATCCTCGAGAAACTGCCGCCAGTACCCGACCGGAAACGATAAAGAGCGGATTTGGTGGTAGCTGTCGACGCTGACCGAGTTTGCGAAGTTGGGCGCGGTTAGCAAGAAATCGCCTGACCGGCTCGTCGCACTGAAGCGTCCGGCGCCAAGGTCAGCGTTAATGCCAAAGCCACCGATCAGATCGCAATGCAGCACAAGTTCAGGCACCGCAGGGTCCGACATGTCGACCGCGGGCAAGGCGGTTTCCATCAAATTGAGGAAGCCGCCGGGGGATTTCATCGTGCGAATATAGGTCGCAAAGGGGCCGTCACTGAACCACTGGTTGAAGGAGGAATAGCTCGGCGACGTCATCGTTTTGAATCTGCCGCCGCAAGCACAGCTCCTTGTATGTTCAGAAAGGTCTGGCGCACCGGATCGCGCACCGCCCGACGATAGTCGGACGGGCTCATGCGCATGTGTTTGAGGAAAACTCGGGCGAGCACCTGGTTGGATGAATACCCGACATCCAGAGCGATTTCCGTGATCGGAATATCCGTCTTTTCAAGCAGTTCGCAGGCCTTCTCCACTCTCAGCCGGGTCAGGTAGACACGGGGCGGCGCGCCGACACTTTGTTTGAACATGCGGGCAAAATGGTAGGGCGAAAGACGCGCCTCGGCTGCCAGCTCGTCGAGGCTGATGTCTTCCGAGAGCCGCGCATGCATCAGTTCCAGGCAGCGACGTTCTGCCCAAGGGGCAAGGCCGCCTCTGGCCGGAGCAAATGGCGCCCCGCCCAAGCGGCAAAGTTCTGCGAGGATCTCGCAGCCTGCCGCGCGCCCCAGCAGCCGCGACGGCGCCCCTTCGTCATCGCAGACAGCCCAAAGGTTCCGCAGCGCCGACCGGATCGCCGGAGAGTCGAACACTTGGCCGTAGACGAAGGAGGTGTCGAACGAGAACCGGCCGTCGGCGGCGTCGTCGAGCACGTCCTGCCACTGCGCCAAGGGAAACGCCACGCTGCGAAGCCGATGGTGTTCGTCATTGATCACCGTGGTCGCGAAGTTCGGCGCAACGATTGTGAAAGTGTCTTTCCTGGTCGCTATATCCAGGCGACCTCCTCCCAGGTCTCCCCTGAGACGACCTTTGCCAAGCATGTTCTCCACCAGAACGATGTCCGGCAGGGCCGGGCGGGACATGTCCCCGGCCGGTCGCGCCACCTCCAGCAGATCGAGGACTCCGCCGGATGATTTCCTGGCCCGCACGTAGGACGCATGTCGGCCCTTGCTGTGCCACTGGGCGAATGAAGACTGGGCATGCACGGTCATCGCCGTCCCTCCAGGGCCACACGCGCGCCAAGCAGGATCGGTGGGCGCACTGGATAGCGGACCGCGCGACGATAGTCCGAGGGGGCTCATTCACCGATGCTTGAGAAACACCCGAGCGAGCACCTTTTCACCGGCTGGTCGAGACGATACCGTTCCCTCCATATTGGAGAAATACCGGATGGAACGCAAGAGTATCGACGATAAAAAAAGAAGGCGGAAACCGAGCGGAGCAGCGATAATTCGTCCTGAATTGACGACCACGCTTTTCAGGGCGCTTTTCGAGGAATGGGCCGAGACCGGCTACACGGGAATCAGTCTGGAGCACGTCGCGGCGCGGGCGGGCGCCGGCAAGGCCGCGATCTATCGGCGATGGCCTTCGAAACTCGAGTTTGCATGCGATGCGATACAAAGCGTCGAGGTCATGTGGACGGGCTTCACGGATAAGGGGTCTTTTCAGGCTGATGTTCGTGAATACCTTCGAGCCACTCTCACGGTCCTGCGACATCCGCTGGTACGCCGGATCATCGCGGATATGGTTGCCGAACGCCTGCGATCAAGCGAACTGTCTACAATACTGGATGGTATCGTATCGGTGCGGCGGCAATTCGGACATCGGATGCTGGACCGCGCCATCGCCCGGAACGAACTGAGCGCGAACCTCGACAGGGAACTTGCGCTCGATCATCTTGTTGGACCGCTCTACATGGGCGTGATCAATCGGGGGATATCGATCACACGGGCGGATCTCGAAAAGCATGTCGTTGTCGTGAACGTCGCCATCAAGGCCTGTTGAATCAGCCGTTGGCGCATAGCCGATTGCCGCGACCAGATCTGCGGCATCGGTAAGCGTCGATTGTCGATCAAAGGTCAATCCATCCGCAAGAACGGTATCATCGCAGCAAGGTCTGCGACGCGTTTCCGCCACCGCGGACCCGCGAGACCGGGCCGCGCGCATCACGACCTGCTGCAAGCCCGAGCACGGACGGTCGACACGACACACCGGCAGCATAGGCTTCCCCGGTCGGGTGCCGGTCGCCCACACATCAAATCGCAAGAGCGGCATCCTCGCAGCAGGATCAGGAACGTGGCGTTGGCCGGCACGCGCTATAACACTCTCACGGCAATGCCTTGTGCCCAAACTGCTGCAAACCAGCATGATCACGAGACGGCGCTCGCAATAAGCCAGTGAACGGCATGGCCCAAACCAACAGGATTGAAGATGACTACCCAAGATGCCCTGACCCCACGCCTGACAACGACCGCCGGCGCGCCCGTCGCCGACAACCAGAACAGTCTTACCGCCGGGGCGCGTGGCCCGGTTCTGATGCAGGACTGGCAACTGATCGAGAAACTGGCCCACCAGAACCGCGAGCGGATTCCCGAGCGGGTCGTCCATGCCAAGGGTTGGGGCGCGCATGGCATGTTGCGGATCACCGGCGACATATCGCATCTGACCTGTGCAGCCGTGCTGCAACCCGGCGCCGAGACGGCGATGATCGCGCGCTTCTCAACCGTGGCAGGAGAAATGGGCGCCGCAGACCATGAACGGGACGTTCGTGGCTTCGCGCTCAAGTTTTATACAGAAGAGGGCAACTGGGATCTGGTCGGCAACAACACCCCGGTCTTCTTCGTGCGCGATCCTCTCAAGTTTCCGGACTTCATCCATACGCAGAAACGCCATCCGCGCACCAACCTGCGATCAGCCACCGCGATGTGGGACTTCTGGTCCCTCTCGCCCGAGAGCCTTCACCAGGTCACGATGCTCTTCTCGGATCGCGGCCTGCCCGTCAGCCCGATGCACATGAACGGCTATGGCAGCCATGCCTACAGCCTGTGGAACGACAAGGGGGAACGGGTCTGGGTCAAGTTCCACTTCAAGACCCGGCAAGGGCATCGCCACTATACCAACGCCGAGGCGGAGGATGTCGTGGGGCGCACCCGCGAAGGTTATCAGGAGGCCCTGTTCGGCGCGATCGAGGCCGGGGAGTTCCCGCAATGGACCGTGCAGGTGCAGATCATGACGCAGGACCAGGCGGAGGCGTTTGCGTTCAATCCGTTCGACCTGACCAAGGTCTGGCCTCATGCGGAGTTTCCGCCGACCGAGATTGGCATACTCGAACTCGACCGCAATCCCGACAACTACTTTGCCGAGATCGAGCAGCTTGCCTTCAGCCCGTCGAACGTCGTGCGCGGCATCGGCCATTCGCCGGACCGGATGCTGCAGGGACGGATCTTTGCCTACGCAGACGCCCATCGTTACCGGCTGGGCACCCACTTTGAGGCGCTGCCAGTCAACAAGCCGCGCTGCCCCGTGCATCATTACCACAAGGATGGAGCGATGCGTTTCTTCGATGGCCTGCCCAATCCGGATGCCTATTATGAGCCGAACAGCTTCGACGGTCCGCAGCAGGATGCATCATTCACCGAACCTCCGCTTGATCTGCATGGACCGGCTGCCCGGTTTGACCATCGGGACGGCAACGATGATTTCGCCCAGCCGCGCGCGCTGTTCCTGCTATTCGACGAAGGGCAGAGGGACCGGCTCTTCGCCAACATCGCCACGTCGATGCGCGGCCTTTCTGCCGACATCGCCGAGCGGCAGATCCGGCTGTTCCAGCAGGTCCATCCGGATTTCGGCGCGGGCGTCTGCTCGGCGCTCGATACGCTGGACCCACAATTCTGATCTAGCTCATATAGGAAAAGGGTGACGTGAATGCGTTGGACCCCAGCGAATGAACTGGACTGTCCCCATGATGTCGGCACAGATGTGATCGAAACCTTCATCGACCCGGACCACCGACAGGACTGCCAGGAAGCCCTGCGGACGACCCATGATTTATTGACCGGATCCCCTCGGGACAAATGGTGAAAGGAGAAGACGCGATGAGCACCAACTGGCCGCAACTCGACTACAATGGATGGCGTGAGACCTGTTCCGCCCTGCACCTCTATCTGCAGGTCGTCGGAAAATACCGGCTCGCGCACACGCCGTGGCTCAACCATTCGTGGAACGCGACGTTCTATGTCACACCTACAGGCTTGGCATCCTCGCCGATCCCGGACGGCCCGGGCATCGAGATCCTGTTCGACTTTCAAGAGCACAAGGTCGTGGGAACCTGCGGCAACGGCCACCGGGCCTCGTTCGATCTCGGGCCGACCACGGTCGCGGCGTTTCGTGCGGACTTTGTGAAGCTGATCACCGATCTGGGCGGCACGCCGACCTTCCACGACACCCCGAACGAGGTGCCCGATCCCGTTCCGTTCAGCGAAGACCATCGCGACCGGCCCTATGACCGGGACGCGGTGCAGCGATACCACCAGGCCCTGGTAGCCATCGACAGGGTGTTTTACCGGTTCCGGACGGCTTTCCTCGGCAAGTCCAGCCCCGTCCATCTGTTCTGGGGGGCACTGGATCTCGCCGTGACCCGCTTCTCGGGGCGCCGCGCCCCGCTGCATCCCGCCGGGATCCCGTCCCTGCCGGACGACGTGGCACAGGAAGCCTATGACCGTGAAGTGTCCTCCGCCGGTTTCTGGCCGGGCGGCAATGGCATCGACTACCCCGCGTTCTATTCCTACGCCTATCCTTCCCCCACCGGCTACCGGAGTGCGCCGGTGCAGCCCGATGCGGCCTTCTGGCATGACGGCCTGTCGGAATTCATGCTGCCCTACGATGCCGTGCGGGCCGCGCCAGATCCCGACGAGGCCTTGATGGCGTTCCTGGTCTCAACCTATGAGGCCGCGGCTGACCTCGGCGGATGGGACCGCGATCTTCTGGAATGTCCCCATGGGCGCCCGCGCCAGGTGCGCACGCCGACTGCCGCACCAACGACTGCGCCCTCGACGACGGATGGCACGGTCGAGCGCGATGATGGTTCATCGAAGGGGCGCTACAGGCTTGTCGTGGATGGCGCCCTGGCCGAGATGACCTACAGCCGCGTCGGCAAAAGCCAGATCATCATCGACCACACCGAAGTTCCTGACGCCTTGCGGGGCCGCAAGGTCGGAGAAAGACTGGTGCGACAGGCGATCGAGGACGCACGGCGGGACAAGGTCGTCATCATCCCGCTCTGCCCGTTCGCCAAGGCGATGATCGGTCGCCATCCGGAATGGCAAGACGTGTTGCCCCCGTCGAAAACCTGACGGTCGTGGATCGCCCTTGCGGGGTCACACCCCTTGGGCGATTTCCGAGAAACAGGCCTCCACGACTGTACTTTCGCGATCCGAGCGGCAAACTGTTCGAACCGCCACCCGATGCACCTCGCGTTGCGGTGGACAAGGACCCTACGCCCGCCGCCGGACTGACCTGGCGGCGAAACCTACAGCTTGATCGACGCCCGGCGCGGCCGCACACGGGCGCTGCACTTTGAAAGGAGCGGGCCAATGGCCACAGAAGGGTTGGGGCCGGTCATTGGCCCGGTCGTGGTGCTGATGGGGGCCGCGGTGATTACCGTGCCGCTGTTCCGGCGTCTTGGGCTGGGGTCGGTACTGGGCTACTTCGCCGCCGGGGCGCTGGTCGGGCCATCGGTGCTGGGACTGTTCACGGACCTCGACACGATCCTGCATTTCGCGGAACTCGGCGTGGTGATGTTCCTGTTCATCATCGGGCTGGAATTGCGCCCGCAAAAGCTCTGGGCGCTGCGGGGGCAGATCTTCGGGCTGGGGCTGGCTCAGGTGAGCCTCGCGATTGCCTTGCTCACGCTGGCGGGCGTTGTGGTGTTCGCGCTGCCACCGGTCATCGCCTTCATCGCCGGGGCGGGGTTCGTGCTCTCCTCCACCGCCGTGATCATGTCCACCTTGCAGGAGCGCGGCGAGATCGCCAGCCCCGAGGGGCAGAAATCCGTCTCGATCCTGCTCTTCGAGGATTTGCTGATCGTGCCGTTGCTCGCGGTGGTGGCCTTCCTGTCGCCGGTCGGTCAGGGCGAGGGCGGGCTTGGGCCGTTGGCACTCGCCTTGTCCGGCCTGATTGCACTGCTCGTGGCCGGGCGCTGGCTGCTCGATCCGTTCTTCGCCCTTCTGGCGCGCGCCCGCGCTCGCGAGGTGCTGAGTGCGGGCGCCCTGCTCGTGGTATTGGGGGCCGCGCTGCTGATGGAAGCCGTGGGCCTTTCGATGGCGATGGGGGCGTTTTTGGCTGGCGTCATGCTCTCCGGCTCCAGTTATCGCCACCAGATCGAAAGCGATATCGAGCCGTTCAAGGGCCTTCTGATGGGGCTCTTCTTTCTGGCGGTCGGCATGTCGCTGAACCTGGCTGTGGTGGCCGCGGAATGGCCACTGCTGCTGGCCATGCTGGTGGTCTTCGTGCTGGTCAAGGCGGCGGCCATCTATGCCACGGCGCGCGCCTTTGGGGGCGCAAACCTGCCTGCCTTGCGCCGGACCGCCATGTTTGCCCAGGGCGGTGAGTTCGCCTTCGTCCTCTATACCGCCGCACTCGGAGGCGCGGTCATCGACGCACGGTACAATGCGATCTTCTCGACGGTCGGGATCCTGTCGATGGCGATCACGCCGCTGATCCTGATCGCCGCCGACCGGTTCCTGCGTGATCAGGGCACTGGGCTGGACGGGGTTGAAGCGGCCGATGGGTTGCGTGGGCAGGTTCTGGTGATCGGCTTCGGGCGTTTTGGCCAGATCGCTCTGCAAATGCTGCTGGTGCGGGGTGCGCAGGTTTCGGTGATTGAGAACAACCCCGACCGCATCCGCGACGCTGCGCGCTTTGGCTTCAAGGTCTACTACGGCGACGGCACGCGGCTGGACATCCTGCGCACCTCGGGTGCCGCGCAGGCGGAGGTGATCCTGATCTGTGTCGATGACCGACGCGCCGTCAGCACCATTGTCGAGAGGGTCCAGCACGAATTTCCGAATGCCGCAGTGCTGGCGCGCAGTTATGACCGGAGCCATTCGATGGAGCTGATCCGCGCGGGCGTCAACTTTGAAATCCGCGAGACAGTTGAATCGGCCCTGCTGATGGGGGGCGAAGGTCTGCGCCGGCTTGGCTGGGATGAGACCGCAGTGACCGAGGCACTTGACGATGTTCGCCGTCGCGATGCACAGCGTCTGACGGAACAGGTGCAGGGCGACATCTTGTCCGGCCGTGACAAGATGCTCACGGCACCCGTGCCGGAGCCTCTGACCCTCGTTCAACCCGCAGCAAAAGGAGTTTCGGAATAATCATGCCGACAGTTTTGATCCAGCCGAAGCTTCCTCGATCCGCTTTCGGTCCTTGATCGACAACTCAAAGCTCTGATGCCTGGTCGCGGGCCCATCTACCGCTGAATATCGCGTTTTTTTCGCGACACGCGCAGTGACACAGGCCTTCTGGAGGTCAGAGATGATCGGCAGCGTCATGCCCCTGTCCGCCGCAAACATCATCGACGAAATATTACATCATTGGGCGCGAAGACCTAAAGGACTCTACACTGAAACAGAACATCAAGCGCAGCTGTCCAGCGGCAGCGCTTTCATGGACATCCAACCAGGTCCTTGCCCGGGTGCTATCCAAGCAACGACGCATGACCCCGGCCGACTATCCGCGTGCCGTTCGCGATCCGGTGCGCTCAATCACTTTCCAGCGGCTTCGAATGTCATCGGCTACAAGAGCAACGCCCCTCCTCTGAAGCGCTCACCTTGGGCCGGATTCAGGGGCGTAATCTTGGGCGTCCGCACCGCCCCTGCCACCCGCTGCTGCTCCAAACGCGGGTTGTTGACGAAGAGGCGCTGCCCGGCCGTACTTTATCGGGCCTCGGTGATCTGGAAATTGCGCGCGGATCGGTCTCTCGGGGCCGCGCGACACATCCCGGTTATTCCACCTCTTCGGCGGCCTGTCGGATCACATTGGCCACGTCGTCGGGATTTGTCATTGGCAGCATGTGACCGTTCTCGATATCCACGACAGTCGAACCAGCCCGCTCCGACATCTGGCGCTGCAGGTCGGGCGCGATGGTCCGGTCGAGGGTTGCGATGATCGACCAACTCGGTTTCTCGGTCCACGCCGCCGACTGTGTTTCGTATTCGAGGATCGCCGAGTTGGATGCGGCCTGCGACCTTGCCACGAAGATGGCGTCTTCATCGGACAGACCATTGCCAACGACCGAGAGGAAGGCGTCTTCCTGGATGAGGTAGTGGCCATCTTCGAAGACCGTGAGCATTTGAGACGAGAACTCGCCTGGAGAGGAGGCCAACAGGCCTCCGCCGCTTTCTCCGGCTTCGGGTTGGAACGCCGCGACGTAGACGAGGCCCCTGACGTCCGGGTCCACGCCAACTTCGCTGATCACGACGCCGCCATAGGAATGACCGACCAGCAGCATGGGACCGTCCTGAACATCGACGATCCGCTGGGCCGCGGCGATGTCATCTTCGGTGGACGTCAGCGGCATCTGCACGACCGAGATCTTGTAATCGTCTGCGGTCAGGCGGTCGTAGACGTCGCGCCAGGTGCTTCCGTCGACGTTCGCGCCGTGCACGAGAACGATGTTGTTCACATCGGCGCGCGCCGAGCCGGACTGCGCGGTCACGACGCCAACAGCCATAGCGCTGGACATCAGGAGAGTTTGCAGATTGTTCATGATTGGGGTCTCCATTTGATGTTGATGCAGGGAGGCCGGTCTGGGCGACCTGTCATGTCGGCATTCGGTTTTCGGGCACTGAGAGCGTATCGGAGCCGCCAGTTCCTTTCGGCAGAACGCGATCAAGGAAGTCGCGGACCAGCGTTGCGATTTCGCCGGCGTGGGTTTCCAATGCAAAGTGTCCGGCATCCAGAAGATGAACCTCAGCATTCGGAAGGTCGCGCTTGTAGGCTATAGCGCCTGCAGGGATGAATGCCGGATCGTGGCGTCCCCACGCCGCTAGGAGAGGCGGACGATACTCGCGGAAATATGACTGGAATTCCGGATACAGCGCCACATTGGTGCGGTAGTCACGGATCAGGTCGAGCTGGATGTCCTCTGCACCGGGCCGCGCCATGTAGGCGATGTCGAGTTCGTATCCATCAGGAGAAAGAAGCTCCGGATCGGCTCCAGTTCCGTATTGCCAGCTCCTGATCGTGTCGGGTGACAGCGACGGGCGGCAAGCTTCGCGATTCGCTTCGCTCGCATCGCGCCAATAAGCCTCCCACGGCCCCCACTGGTCGCTGAAACCATCGACATAGGCGTTGCCGTTCTGGCTGATGATCGCCGAAACACGCCCAGGGTGCCGCGTTGCCAGACGCAGACCAACCGGCGCGCCATAATCGAAGATATAAAGCGCATACCGGTCGAGCGACAGCGCCTCCGTGAAACCTTTGATCACGTCGGCGAGCCGGTCGAAGGTGTAGTCGAACGTCCCGCGTGGCGGTGCCTTGGTCTGGCCGAAGCCAGGCAGGTCCGGCGCAACAAGCCGATAGCGATCGGCCAGAAGCGGAATCAGGTCGCGAAACATGTGGCTGGCCGTCGGGAAACCATGCAACAGCAGGATAACCGGCGAGTCCGCCGGTCCTGCCTCGCGATAGAATACGTCGACTTCGCCGACTGGCTGGATTTGGTATCGTGTCTGTTTGATGTTGGAGTGCATCTCGAGTTTGCTCCAGATTGTTGAGAGTTCGCAGGGCGGCACTGAGTTCTGTCGTCGTCACCCCACGAAGGCCGCAGTGTCGACCAATGGTCGCTAGGCCTGGTCGGGAATGCGTGTGATTACCTTGATCTCGACATCAAATCCGGCGAACCAATTGACACCGATCGCTGTCCAGTTCGGAAAGGGCGGCCTCGCAGGACGCGGATGATGCGGATCGAATGACGTGTCGCTTGCGGTCGCACCAAGGACCGTGGGGCCCTGCGTGTTTGCGTGTTGAAGAAGCGAAGCAAGGCCATTGCGAAAAGACATGACTTCATCCTTGGTGGTTAGAGGACATCTGCGCCGTATCGTGAGCAGCCCGGACAATCGGTGCGGCCTCCGTGCCGAGAAGCTCGATGGAGCGCTTCATCGCCGCCGTCTCGAGCGAGGCCGTGCTCATTTGGAAGGTGATGCGTGAAATGCCGCCGAGCGTCTCGCTCGCCTTCAGCATCTTGGCGGCCACCGTTTTCGGTTCGCCGATCAGGAACGCACCTTCAGGGCTGGCCATGGCCTCGAACTGCTGGCGCGTCGGTGGCGCCCAACCGCGCTCTTTGCCGATCGTGCCGGTGAGATGCGCCCAGCCGGGGAAAAAAGCATCCCTGGCTTGAGCATCCGTCTCTCCGACGAAGCCCATCGCATGGACGCCCACGGCAAGTTTTTCCGCACTGTGCCCTGCGCGATGGCCGGCCTCGCGATAGAGATCGACAAGCGGGCGGAAGCGCTCGAAGGTGCCGCCGATGATGGCGATCATCAGCGGGAGGCCAAGCTCGCCTGCGCGCTGGAAGGATTGCGGCGTACCGCCAACGCCTACCCATAGCGGCACTCGCGCCTGATGCGGGCGGGGGTAAACGCCGACACCGTTGAGCGCCGCACGATGACGTCCATCCCATGTGATATTGGTCGTTTCGCGGAGTTTCAAAAACAGACCGAGCTTTTCGGCGAAAAGCGCGTCATAGTCTCGGGTGTCGAGGCCGAACAAGGGAAAGGCTTCGACAAACGAGCCGCGCCCCACGACAATTTCTGCGCGCCCCCTGGAAATGAGATCGAGCGTCGCGAATTCCTGAAAAACCCTTACGGGATCCGCCGCGCTGAGCACTGTGACAGCACTCGTCAATCGGATGTTTCTGGTACGAGCCGTGGCGGCTGCAAGAATGACGGCTGGCGCAGAATCGAGAAATTCGGCGCGATGATGCTCACCGATGCCGAAGACATCGAGCCCGGAAAGGTCGGCGACCTCGATCTCCTCCAGAAGGTCCGCCATGCGATCCGTCGCCGAGGGGAGTCGCCCGGTCGCAGGATCCGGAAGTATGGCCGCGAAACTGTCGATGCCGATTTCCATTGTGCGTCCTCTTGGTTATTTGTCGATCCTGATGGACCGCATCTAAGGGGTATCTCGCGGCTAGGCACGTTGCGGGCTTGCCAGATGGGCCGCTTCGTCAGGGTCGCCCCCATAGATACCGCTACTGGTTGCCGTTGTGGTCACCTGAGTGAGCGCTATCGTGGTGGCCACCACGTCCAGCGGGTCATGATTGGTCAGGTGTGCGAGTAGAAAAAGCGGATGATCGATCAGAAAAAGAACCGGTTCTTCTGGACGAAAAGAGGCGGCTAGGCCGTTACGCAAAGGCATCTCAATATCCTCGGTCTCGAGAGAAGTTTGACGTGTCCCTTGTAAACTAGCGAACGATCTTGAGCGCTGCGTTGCAGAGACTGCCGAGCCGGTGCCATTCTTGCTTCCTTTGCGCCGTGTCGCTGCGCGACGGCTTGAACGTTGCAGCTTGCACGAACCTTGCTTGTGATTGCGGCACCGAAGTCATCTTCCTCCCAGCGGGATTGAGCGGATGAGCATCATCCCGACGTCTTGCGGTGCCGTCACTCGCCGAACCTTCGCTCGAGTTGCATGGACCGGCTGCCCGGGTTCCACTATCGGGACGGCACCGACGATTTCATCGAGCCGCGCGCTGTTCTGCTGTTCGACAAGGGGCAGGACTTGGGCGACAGAGGGTCTTTGTGGTCTGCCCCCATCGAGTGGTCCAGTTTGATTTTGGGTGCATGGTCGGCCTTTGGTCTATCGGAACGATGCTTTCGGGCGCTGGTGGGCGGTATGCCAGAGCGCTGTGCGGTCTGACAGTGTCGTAGTGGCGGCGCCACTTCTCGATCAGAATCCGGGTCTCGCGTAGCCAGTAGAAGACCTCACCGTTCAGAAGCTCGTCCCGGAACCTGGCATTGAAGCTTTCGCAGTAGCCGTTTTAAAGGCCGTCTTGGCGCCCACCGCGCCGATCCAAGCGCGCGCCTTCTGGGCGACAAATTCCGTGCCGTAGCAGGTCGGGAAGAAGGGTTACTGATGCCAACCATTCTACCGCTGCGACCGTGCTGGTCGCCATCGACATTTCAAAGCATCGCCATGAGGTCCTGATCGCCGTTCCGTACCATTACGTGTTCGCCGATGCCAGTACTGCACCTTTGGCAGCCGACCCCCGCGCCCTCATCGTAGCATCGGCCCACCAAGCGAGCTCGTCCAGCATGCTTTCTAGTGACGGGTCCAGAACCGCCTCCACCTCGGACATCGGCAGATTTTCCCCCAATGGGGATACCTTCATGAATTCGCCACCACCCAGATGGACGGCATTGCGCAACGGAACCATCTGAAGTTCGATGGCGATACCGCGAAGGTGCTCGATCGCGCGCGCAGCGCCAACGCCACCGTATCCCATTGCCGCCATCGGCTTGCGGACCCATTCGGTGTAGGCCTGATCCAGTGCGTTTTTTAGCGCGCCGGTGATCGAGTGGTTGTATTCCGATACTAGAAAAATGAACCCGTCGAATTTGGCAAGTTTCTCCTGCCAGGCCACAGCGTGCGGATCTTGCGAGGGCATCCAGAGGTTCGACGCAGCCTCATCGAAAAATGGCAGATTTTGCTCGCGCAGATCCAACAGATCAAACGTCATGTCGTCACGTGCCTGCGCTTTCTCTTTGAGCCACGCGGCGGGTTTGTCGGCGAAACGCGCCGCGCGGGTTGACCCAATAATGATGGCAATATGTGGTTTTGACATTCGACAACTCCTTGCTGCGATTCCCACCGCAGGCCGAGTGTCTGTATGCAGTCAGGCGGCCGCCAGTGGGTAGTTGAAGCTCCATAGTAGGGTCCTGATAGCATGGCTTCGAAATGACTCCGGCGCATCCTTTGCTGCTATGGTGCCGGACTTGCGATGTCCTTCTGAAATTTTGCGCTGGGTTCGCCGAACGTGGTAGGAGGGAGGGCATGAAGCCCGCTGATCGTATCCCACCGGAGAGTGGTTTAACTTCACGATTCACCCGTTTGATCGGATGCGTCGATGCGATCTGCGCCCAGTGCAAGAGTAGGATGTCCATGTAGGCAACACTTCGTGGCCATGGGACTGCCCCAGAAGCGACGTGGCGCCTGCCTCCATCGCCCCACTGCAGCCAGGCTGGTCAGCCAAAAGCCCCCCCTGCCCCGTCCTCGACAGTGCGCAAATGAATACAGCCACTCTATCTGACCCAACTGCGCAGACCACGAAGCGCACATAGAACCGTCATAGTATACGATGCAGATGGGTGGGGGCATTTGCCACATCAGGTCACAGTGCAATTCTCCCGTCGGTCATCGTCACCTCCATATGGCACATAACCCAGGGACCCGAAGAGTGCATTTTTGCGATTGAGGGCGATGGGCATTTCCATCCAACAGCACGAGAGGCGCAGTTATCGCTCTCCCTGTGTTGCCAAATCGGGAACCCTGAATGGGGTCTTGAACACTTGTGAAGCTCGCCAGCGTTCATCATAATAATACGACGGCAATGACAGGAGGACCAACATGACCTGGACTAAACCGAAGCTGACAGAAATTTCATGCGGCATGGAGATCAACATGTACGCACCGGCCGAGGACGAGCACGACCCCGTTCTGTTCTGAACTCGGACAGACCGGAAGTGTAAAGGCCCCGTCCGAAGTTTTCGGGCGGGGCCTTTGCGTCAAGGCAGGGACATATGCGGATCATTGTGCTTGGAGCGGCGGCGGGCGGCGGTCTACCGCAATGGAATTGCGGCTGCGTCAATTGCGATGCGGCCCGCGCGGGGCGCATTCCGGCGCTGACGCAAAGCTCGGTCGCGGTCAGCGCGAACGGGCTGGACTGGGCCGTGCTGAACGCCTCGCCAGATATACGGGTGCAACTGGCGGCCACCCCCGCGCTGCACCCGACCGGCCCGCGCCAGATGCCGCTGCGGTCGGTACTGGTGACGAATGGCGATATCGACCATGTGGCCGGGCTGTTGACGCTGCGCGAAAGCCAGCCCTTTGATCTGTTCGCCACGCCCACGATCCATCAGGTGCTGGCCGAAAATCCGATGCTGGGCGCGTTGCGGCCCGATCTGGTCGCCCGCCGCACGATTGCGCTGGACCAAACTGTGACTTTGGCGCCAGGGCTTGAAGCAACGCTGTTCGCCGTGCCCGGAAAGGTGCCGCTCTATCAGGAGGGCGAGGTGGTCGAGACCGGGCTGGTGGGCGAGACGACCGTGGGGGTCGAACTGCGCGCAAACGGGCGCCGGGCGCTGTATATCCCCGGCTGCGCCGACATGCCCGACTGGCTGTCCGCCCGGATCGAAGGCGCCCATGCGCTGTTCTTCGACGGCACATTATGGGACAATGATGAGATGATCCGCATGGGACTGGGCACCAAGACCGGGCACCGGATGGGCCATATGCCGGTGACGCAGACGATGGGGGCACTGGCGCCCCTGACCATCGGGCAGCGCGTCTTTGTGCATATGAACAACTCGAACCCGCTGACCGATCCGGCCAGCCCCCAGACCGCCGAGGCCATCGCGCAGGGCTGGCGGATCGCCCGCGACGGCATGGAGATTTCGCTGTGAAGGATACCCACGACGCCCCCCAACCCCGCGACGATTTCGAGGCACGCCTGCGCGCCATCGGCGCCGCGCGCTATCACGACCGCCACCCGTTCCACGTCCGCCTGCATGGCGGCGGCTGCACGCCCGACGAGGTGCGGGCTTGGGTCATCAACCGCTGGATGTACCAATCGCGCATTCCAATGAAAGACGCGGCCTTCATGTCCCGTGTCGAAGACCCGGACCTACGCCGCGCCTGGCGCAAGCGGATCGAGGATCATGATGGCGGCGCTGCGGAAGGCGGCGGCATCCGTCGCTGGCTGGCACTGGCCCGCGCTGTTGGACTGGACCCGGATTATGTCGCAAGTGGCGTCGGCATCATGCCCGCGACACGTTTCGCTGTGGACGCCTATGTCCGGTTCGTCCGCGAGATGCCGCTGCTGGATGCGGTCGCGGCCTCGTTGACGGAACTGTTCGCGCCGCGCATTCATGCGCAGCGGATCGAGGGGCTGCTGGCGCACTACGATTTCGCCGATGACACCAGCCTGTCCTATTTTAAGAAGCGCCTGACCGAGGCGCCTGAGGATGTGAAATTCGGCCTCGATTATGTGCTGACCCATGCGGACACGGCGGAAAAGCAGGATGCGGCGGCGGCGGCGCTGACCTTCAAGACCGACGTGCTTTGGGCGCAACTGGATGCGCTGTGGCATGGTTATGTTGAGGGTAATATGCCGCCCGGCGCATGGCGTCCCGGCGAAGGGATGCTGCCATGACGCCGCTGATCGCGCCTCAGGACATCCCCTATCTGCCGCGCGGCGTGCGGTTGTCGGATGATCGCGTGCGAGGCATTCGCGTGCTGCAGGCGCCCGAACGCGCGATGCAACTGGACTCAGTCGGCGATGCGATCCTGTCGGAAGTGGACGGCGCGCGCAGCATGAGCGCCATCACCGCCGTTCTGGCCGCGCGCTACAACGCGCCCGAGGATCAGATCGCGGGCGATGTGCGCGACTTTCTGACCGGGCTGATCGAACGCCGCATGGTGTTTCTGCGAGACGCGGCATGAAGGATCAGGCCCATCAGCCCCGCGATCTCGACGGCAACCCCGTCACCCCCGGCCTGCCAATGGCGATGCTGGCCGAGGTGACGCATCGCTGCCCCTTGGCCTGCCCCTACTGCAGCAATCCGGTCGAGCTGGTGCGCGCGGGGTCGGAACTGTCGGCCAATGACTGGGGCCGCGTCTTCCGCGAGGCTGCGGCTTTGGGCGTGCTGCAGGTCCATATCTCGGGCGGCGAGCCGGGCGCCCGCCGCGATCTGGCGCAGATCGTGGGCCATGCGCGGGATGCCGGGCTGTATGTGAACCTCATCACCTCGGGGATCGGCATCACGCGGGCGCGGCTGGACGAGATGGACCGCGCAGGCGTTGATCATGTGCAACTGTCGCTGCAGGGCATCCGCCCCGATATGGCCGACCGCATCAGCGGGCATCCGGGGTCATGGGACAAAAAGATAGCATTCGCCGAGTGGGTGACGGAAATCGGCTTTCCGCTGACGATCAACGCGGTTGTGCATCGCCAGAACATGGAACGCCTGCCCGATATGGTGGAACTGGCCGAAACCTTGGGCGCGCGCCGGATCGAGGTGGCGACCGTGCAGTTCCACGGTTGGGCCGATCTGAACCGCGAGGCGCTGATGCCCACCCGCGAACAGGCGGCCTTCGCCCGCCAGATTGTGAACGAGGAGCGCATCCGCCTACGCGGCCGCATGGTCATCGACTATGTGCCCGCCGATCACCACGCGATCTATCCCAAGGCCTGCATGGGGGGCTGGGGCTCGACCGGCCTCAATGTCGGCCCCGACGGCATGGTGCTGCCCTGTCACGCTGCGCAGTCCATCGGCTGGATGCGGTTCGAGAATGTCTGCGACCGCAGCCTGTCCGACATTTGGCACCTGTCCGACAGTTTCAACGCCTTTCGCGGCACCGCATGGATGCCCGAACCCTGCAAAAGCTGCCAGCGGAAGGCCGTCGATTTCGGTGGTTGCCGCTGTCAGGCGATGGCGCTGGCGGGCGATGCGCGGGCGACCGATCCGGTCTGTTCCAAATCGCCGCTGCACGCGCAGGTCGTGGCCCGTGCAGATGCGGATGCCGCCGCCCAGACCACAGATTTCACTTATCGGAGAATGTCCAAGGGAGGTGAGTTTTGATAACGGAGCTGCTGCCGATTTGGTGGACAGTAGGTTAAGCTAGCATGCAGCGTGCCTCGAATTCCATTGGGTTGAGGTAGTCTTACAGTTGTTCAGACCGAACGAATTAGGGGTCGGTTTGTAAACCTTGAACAAATGGGGGAACGGGAACCCTTATGCGGAAACATCTTCCTCAACGCCATCGCCCTTACCGCGTTCGTAATCTTCGGATTTGAAAGTTGTAGGGATGACCCCTAAATCGCAACGCAGAGGCTTCTTGAAAGATAGTCCATCAGCGCCCTGACGCGAGCTATTTTAACCCGCGCCGGTGGAACCAAAAGATGTAGCCCAACCTCTTCATAACTATAGGCAGGACAAACAATTTCTAATTCGCCATTGTCTATTAGTTTGCTCACCATGAAATAGGGAGCGGCGGCGATTCCGATGCCTGCGCGAGCAGCCGCAATAGTCATGTGACTGTTGCTCGTTCGCAGGCGGGAATTCATCCGAACATTTTCGCACCCGTCACTTCCTTTAAATGTCCATGTCAGTGTGAAATTTGAATCCACTACGGCTTCACATTTTGTCAGATCGCTCGGGTGATTAGGGCGTCCGCTGGCGTCCAAATAGGTCGGACTGGCGACTATGACAGTGCGCATTTTTGTAAGACGTCTGGTAATCAAGCTTGAGTCGGGTAATTTACCCACATGAACGGCCAGGTCGAACCCCCCGGAAAACATATCCGCGCAATCTCCGAAATAAAGGTCGAGCTGTATTTGAGGGTGCTCCATCGCAAAAGCAGCCAGCAAAGGGGCCAAATAAGATTCACCGACACCAAGCGGAAATGCGGCCCTTATTGACCCTGATACTTCACCAACTGCCCTTCCTACTGCATCTTGGGCTTTCTCTAGCTGCGCAACTCCTTCCACCGCTTGAAGATAGTAGGTCCGACCAATATCGGTTGGAGAAGTTCCGCGCGCAGCGCGATTCAGTAACGTTGCGCCCAAAACATGCTCCAAACGGCTTATGCGGCGACTGATAATTGATTTGGCGACACCTTGCCTTGATGCAGCTTGAGCAATGCTGCCCGATTCAACCACACTCACAAAGGACCTTAGATCGGCGAATTCTATCTCTGATCGCGCTGACATAGTCACTTCCCATTTCAAGGTCTATAGTATGAGCGCCCTGATACGGGCGCCTCTGAAGCTGAATGAAATGAGAGGATTCGAAGAATCCGCTCAACTCCGCGTGGTTTTAACTGGTCCTGCGAACGCTGTTCCCAAAAACTTCGGCGAACAAATGATCACGTTATACGTGCAGTATATAACTGAGCCGCTTTCACTTTGCCTGCGTTGCAGAACTTGCTGCTATGTGGCAGATTTTTGCGCAATATGATTTCATGAGCGCCTTAGGCTCATGCGCGTGCCGCTGAAAAAAAACATGCGGTCATACACGTCTTTTAACTTTAATGTGCCTGCCGAACAACTCGACTGAGGGGTGTGCAGGGCCTGTTTCGGGTCAAGCTCAATGCTGTCGGGTCCGACAGCCGGTTGAAGGGAGCCTGACCCGAGAGAGTCAGTCGGCTGCGACGGTCTCGTCCGGAAGGCGGAACACCATCAGAGACGCGCCATTGTTCGGTTGCGGAATTTCCGGCGTGAGTTCGGAGAAGGCCAGACCATAGCCTGCCGGTACTGCGATATATTGCACTCCGTCGACCGAGTAGCTGACAGGGTAGCCCTGAGCGGAGGTGGGCAGTCTGGTTGTCCAGAGGACCTCGCCGGTGTCTGCATCATGGGCGTTGAAAACCCGGTCCACGCCGCCGCCGAACACAATGCCCCCGCCGGTGGCCAGCAGCGATCCATAAAGGGGCGAGCGCTGATCGTGGCGCCACCGCGTCTCGCCGGTGGCAACATCGACAGCCAGTAGGGTCCCGATCTCCTGCTCGCCCTCCGGTCCGCGGTCGGGCGCATGGGTAAAGCTGAAATCGGCCGATCCGTGATAAGCTCCGGTTTCGATATTCACTTCCTTCAGCGTGTAATCCATGCAGGTGTTGTTGTAGGCGATGAAGAAAAGATTACGCTCAGGGTCGACCGAGGCCCCGGGCCAGTTACGTCCGCCATAAAGCGATGGGCACACATGCGCGGTTTCCCCGACGGGCAGGATGATATCCTCGTTCAGGCGGGCCTTGCCGGTTTCCATATCGATGTCCTCGACGACATTCTGCGCGTAGGTTTCGCGTGCCCAGAGCAGGCGCCCGGTCTCGCGGTCCATGGTCCGTATGATCCCGCTTTTTCCGAACATGCCAAATATCACATCTGCCTCGCCTTCCGGCAGATCCGGGGACTTCCAGCGAATATCCTCGCCCGGGGTAACATTCGTTGTCAGGAGATGGCGTTCAAAGGCGGTATCCATGTCAAAATTATCAGCCGGAATGTGCTGCACAGCCCACTTGATCGCCCCCGTCGCCACATCTAGCGCGACAGTGGAATTGGTATGCAACTCGTCCTCGACTGAACTATCGCGCTGCGCCCGACCCCATGGCACCGGAACGGCGGTCCCGACATAAAGCGTTTTGGTCTGCACATCATAGGCTGGAGGCATCCAGACCGAACCGCCATGACGAGAGTCGGCAGGAACGTCGCCCCAAGTATCGCCGCCGGGGGTTCCCGGGCGGGCATTTGTGTAAAAGCGCCAGACCTCTTCACCGGTGTCTGGGTCATGTGCGGACACCCAGCAGCCGCCGGGATTATATAGTGCGCAGCCCGACATGGGAGCGATGACCAGCCCGTCCGCCACAATCGGCCCCGCGGTGTAGGCGTAGCCTTTTTCGTGGTCGGCAACCTCGACTTCCCACAGGATTTCTCCGCTCACGGCATCCAACGCCAAGAGATGCGCATCAGAGGTTCCAACCAGTATCTTGTTCTCATAGATCGCAATATTGCGATTGGCATAGCTGAGAACGAAGAGATCGTCGGGTAGCTCACGCTCGTAGGACCAGAACAGATCGCCCGTCGCCGCATCCAGCGCCTGAATCGTGTCTGCGGACTGGTTCAGATACATGATGCCGTCGTGCACGAGGGGCTGCACTTCCGTGCGCCGCCCGTTCAGTGCCCAAGACCAGGCCAATTGCAACTGGCCCACTGTGTCACGATTGATCTGGTCCAGTGCTACATACCCGGACAAGTCATAATCTGCGCGATAGGTCAGCCAACTGCCCTCAGGTGGGTCGATCAACATTTCATCGGTCACAGATCGAAAGTTGGCCAGAGGCGTAGGCAAGCTGTTTGCCGCGAAATAACGTTGCGTTTTGAGCTGCTGACCAGTGTCGCTAACAGTGTCTGCAAATGCGGGCAGTGCAAGAACCACAGAAATTCCAAGCATTGCAATCGCTGACTTGCAACCTTTTTCAAACGAAGAGAACACCTGTGCCAGAGTGGTCGTGTTTTTCACCACCATTTGCGGGTCGTGGCTGTTCAGGTTCGCGAGCTGATAGGGCTGATCGTCGATCAGAAACAGGACCGGGTCTTCGAAGCGACGAAGCGCGTCGTAGCCGTTTCGGAAAGTCATGGTGTCATCCTTTCATCTGGGGAAGAACTGAGTGGGGAACAACTGAGCTCTGTCGGTTAAATTAGGGACGATGCCTAAGCAGTGCGGCGCGCAAAATGTCGTGAAAGTGCCGATCTTGCTGCAATGTCGACTTGACGAAGTTCCGGCTTCCCTTGCTTGACGCAGACTGCCAAAGGCGTGCGCGAAACGATGCTGAGGGCATCGCCAAGTTGGGTGACGCCCCCGGACGCGATGTATCTTGTAGTGGCCATCGGCGCTCGCTCTGATCACCGGGTTCCCTCATCGCATCGAGAAAACCGCCGCAGCGACAATTTACCTCGCTTGACTTGGACAAGAGTGCATCGCCTGAACGACGCCAAATGGACAATAAGGTGCAATCCATGCGGCTCCGGTCATGGAACCGCCTCAGTGGCATGACAAAGGCCCGGACTGTTGGCGCTTCGCCGACTCGGCCCTACGATCGAGCTGTAATGCGTGTCTAGAGCGGGTTGCGTTCAATCAGTTTCATAACCTGCCGCCTTGAAGAAGTTGTAGCACTCTTCCTCAGTGAAGAGATCGCAGACGTGACCAACCGCGCGCCAGAGTTC
>NZ_JBAPKZ010000030.1:0-47342 GCF_037083805.1 Roseovarius sp. D0-M9
AAATCAAAGACTTAACGCGTAAGTGATGGAATTTAATAAGTTATTGGGATCGCTGAAACTTTGGCTCATAACCTGAAGGTCGTAGGTTCAAATCCTACTCCCGCAACCAAAAAACTACGCGATATCAAACGCTTAAAGCCAGACCTAATCAGTCGGGCTTTTGCGTTTGCAATCTACATCAACGCCACATCAACACCGTACCAGAAAAACCGCACCAGCACGCAGTGGCCTGCATTCGCGTGCAAAGAAGCGCGACTCATTATCAGCCAGAGCACGTGACCGGATTAGACCGCCCATCGCTTTACAACTGGCCCCGCCAAAAATCCCGTGGCAGCATCGTGCTATGATCACCTTCCGCCCCTTTTCCGATGACCATCCCGATCTTGCGCATTCAGGATGAACAGGGGTGAAGGCAGTGGCGGCAAAAAGCAGATCCAGCGCCTTGCGCGCCGGGCCGCTGGCGAGGATCGCGGCGATCCAGCCCATCACCTTTGCCCCCCGTTTCCAGTCACCGATCCAGGCGGAAGGCGACGGCGATGCGGATCAGCAAGTGCAAATGGGAATACTAGGCTGTCGCAGTTTCCGTGGCGGGCCTTACAACTTGTGTGAGCAAGCCACGTAACTTTGCTACAGCGTCGGCAGGGTAGTGGGGCAACGTGGCGAAGCCGATCCTTTTCCCATCTTCGAGGCTCCATGGGCTGTTCTGCTCGGCATGGGGCACGACTGGCCTTGATGGATCGAAAGGATAGGCCAAGAGACCCCAAGTATTCATTCCGACCGGCGCTTGAAAACGACCTAAGTAAGCCGCCATCTGGTACAAGTCTTCGCGCTGCGGACCATTTGGCGAATTTGCAGTCGGGTGAAGTGATTTGTACTTGGCATCAACCACACCCCTTATCACAGGGCCTGCGAAAAGGATGGCGTCGGGTATCAGCGTGCTCATACCTTGGCCTGAGACATCGCTGGAGAGCAGCTTCTTGGTTGTTAGCTTCTCGCGGGTGCCGTGAGCAACGGTCAGTGGTGTGGACGCCTTCCGCAACACGCTGAGGACGTACATCTCCCACAATTCCGCAACGTCAAGCAGAACCCCTTTGGTTTCGCCTATCGCATCAATGTCTGCGGCTAGGCCCCTTCGATTTGCAATTTGCCGCGACAACTCAGCAATAGGCGCAAAGCCAGCCGTAATTGGCGTATAGCGTATCCGTTCGAGTTCAGCCTTCGTAGGGACGCGTGGTCTAGACCCGGTGACAGACATGAGGTGGATAAGGAGTTCCTTTGCACGCGCTGGTAGCCACATTTCATCAGGAACCCCGAGCCAGCGTCGTAGAACCTCGTATGCGGCGACAATCGCATCGGACGCTGCGTGATCCAACGACCTCTCTGACTGTATGGAAACCACTTGCCCGCTGCCCGTAGCGATCAAGCGCAATGACGCAGAAATATCAAGCCGACCCCTGATCGTCGTGCCTTTTGTGGAAACTTCTCGGCGAAGTGCCGGCAGCCCATGTCGCGCAGCATCGACGAACCCGTGAGCCCAAACAGATGCCAAAAGTTGAGCGATAAATGACTCGTCTTCGCGTAGTTTACCCGGTGTTTCGGTCAGAACGACCGACGTTGCCTCGAAAAGCCAGCTCCTCAGAGCAGCCATCCCAAAACGGGGTTCAATATTTAGGCTATGCCCCTCAAAGGAGATCGACCCGACGTATCGTCCGGCCCACCAAGTCCCGTCCCAAGAGGAGTAAACAACGGGCTCATCCTCGTCCCGGTCACCAGAAATGGGAATAACGAAATCAGAGGCTTCGACATTGGTTGCTAGCTTACGGAGCCAATTGGCTTCGGCAGCATTTGGTTGGGGGGTGAGTGGCGAACAGTCGCGCGCTACAAGCTTCACACGGTCACCGATGGCTTGAGGAGAATCTTCGACAGTCGGTCTAGCTCAGCATTTCGTGCGGACGCATCCAGTCCGGCGAGGTACTGCTCGAGCAATGGGCGAAGGGAAAGGTTCCATATCTGTAGAACTGGCTCCAAAGCATCGCCCTTTTTATTCCAAAGGTAGTTCTGTTTGCGTGTCGGCCGGGCGCCGAGGAAATTGCGCAAGAACACGACTGAATCGAGCAAATAAGTGTGCCCAATCTCGTATTGTGCGCCGAGCAACGGGCTGTCGTGGATCTCCTGATTCAGAGCCGCTGCTGCTGCAGCCAATTTGCGGAAATCTGGTTCGATGCGTTTCCAGTCCAAGCCAGACTTCAAGTTTCCCCAATTTGTTTCAGCGGCATTGAGCAGTGCTTCGGTGTCGAACGGGCACAGCAGCCACAGGAAGCGGCGGCGTAGCGCGAAGTCAATTTGCTCAATAGATTGGTCAATTAGGTTCATTGTGCCGATCACGAACAAATCGTCAGGGATGCTCAGCTTCATTGCAGACCCATCCCTGTTGTGTGCTGGAAGTTCAATCGTCTGATTGCGATCCTCAAGCAGGGAGAAGCATTCGCCAAGCATCCGACTCAGATCCGTGCGGTTCATTTCGTCGAGAATCAGGACGTGGGGAAGTCGCTGCGAACTAGGTTGCTGCTCAATGTTCTCGATCAGTTTTGGAAGGTAGCCAGCTCGATATTCTGTACCACCATCACTTGAAATGTGGAGGGCGCGAATGAATTCTTCGTAGCTGTAAGCCGGGTGCAGCTGTAGTCGATGCACGTTGTCGCGGATGGCCACGTCTATGGCTGATTGCGACTGGAAATACCTGGCGGGGCCCATTTGGTTCAATGCTGCAGATCGGATGACGCGCTC
The DNA here is from genome assembly GCF_037083805.1 of Roseovarius sp. D0-M9. Taxonomy (NCBI): domain Bacteria; kingdom Pseudomonadati; phylum Pseudomonadota; class Alphaproteobacteria; order Rhodobacterales; family Roseobacteraceae; genus Roseovarius; species Roseovarius sp. D0-M9. Next base: position 2,788 of record NZ_JBAPKZ010000030.1, read on the forward strand.
AGCAAGCTTCTTGGCGCGGAATGTTTTGCCAGTCCCTGGTGGGCCGTAGAGGACGATTTGTTTCTTATGCTGGATGATTTCCAGCGGTGCAGCGTCAGTTGCGCCCTCGCTTTCATCGTACCAAGCCTCGACAAGTGGCGACCGGTAAAAGTCGAGCGACTTTTTGGGCAGCAGTTTTTCGAGCTCTTGCCGTATTGCCAAGATTTCCCGATCATCATTATCGGGTTCGGTAGTGACTAACCCGGAGAAAGCCCTGATGACCCTGCGCTTGTGATTGCCGCTGGCAATGCGCTCGAAGTGATCAGGGAAGAAAAGGTGAAGAAGCATGTGCCGGAGTTGCCTTGAATCGGCCTCATCAATGCTATCCACGAGCTCTTGGAAGAGCCACGGATCAGTCGCCACCACTGCCTGTCGATCCTTTGGAAGCTTCTTCCATGCGATGGCGAGTTCAATCAGAAATGCGATCTCAAACGGCCGACGGGTGTTGTAGCCTTGGCCCCCACTGCCAATGCCATTGGTGAAAGCGCCCGATACAAGGTGGGATTCCGGTAAAGTATCGTCGCCCCAGCTGAGAACTTCGTTCACGAGCTGTCGCTTGCGAATGCCACCAACACTGGACGGAAAGAGGAAGTACACACTCAAGATTTCGCCAGCTAAACGTGACACATCCTGCCCTGCTTTGCCGACTTGGTCTTTGAATTTGTCGGTAAACGTCCGGTCGCCTTCGTCCGGGGTCGCGACGAAGGCTTTGTGAATTTGTTCCAGAACGTCGGGACGCCACACAGATGCGTCGCCGAACAGCAGAGAGCCATTGCGCAAAAGACAGTCGGCGCGAAATAAGACTGCAGCTTCATATATCTTGCTAGTGTGGTCTCCTGTGTATCGCGCCATCTATTCTGCTCCCATCAGTTTGCTGAGCATAACACCCAACCTTTCCCATTCGGCATCCCGCCTTATGGCATGCGCCCACAACCCGTTCTGCGTAGTGGTAATCTTGGAACAGCTAGCATGTTAGATTCCTGCCCGCCATTGCGCGCACATAAGCTGTAATTTCTATGGGTTGCCCATCTGCAGAGGAGAGGCGCAACTGGGCTAGCTCCATGAACGCAGGTTACCTCATTGATTCGTTTGCAACAAATGCCCTTATTGGGATTAATCTTGAACCCTTGGGGCTCGACTGCGCGCGGACTTGAGCTCCGCGGCGATGATCTGCATGCGGCTGGGCGTGGCACCGTCGTTTCGCTTGGCTCGGTTATTACGCCGCCGACAGTGCGCAAAGGCCTCCTAGGCACAACGATCACGATCAAAACCAGCGGGCAGTTCGAGATGATCCTGCGTGGGGCTCGGTTTTCCGAAACAACTGCGTTTGCGAAAGCCGTTCAGGATGCTTGGATCCATTTCAACATCCGCGCTTTGGAAGGCGAAACCGCCCGGGTCCACCGTTTGCTTTCAGCAATCGAAGAATTGAAAGCGCCCCGCCGCTATCCTTCGGCGTGCCGCCTGTCGCCGATATTCACGGATGCAAGAGCACTTGATGGCTCTCTCTTGTCGAAACTTCGACCAGAGGCCCTTGGGGTCGCCAACCGCAGCAGGGTTCAGGCGATCAGAGACTTTGTAGCAGATCCCAAGTCTGCGAGAGAGACGGCGATCCGCACATTTGTGGATGCGGAACTGGTTCGATGGGGGGCATTCTTTGATACTATTGAAACAAAACCGCTCTCGCCAGAACAGCGGCTGTCGGTCGTCGTGGATGAAGATGCGACGTTGGTGCTGGCTGGAGCGGGTTCGGGCAAGACTAGCGTCATCACGGCAAAGGCCGCATATTTGGTTAAGGCGGGCATTCGCGAGCCGGAGGAGATCCTGCTGTTGGCATTCGCGAAGAACGCGGCGGAGGAGATGTCGGAACGGGTCGAGGCACGGTCAGGCGTGCCAATCGTCGCGCGGACGTTCCATGCCATTGCCTATGACATCATCGGCATCGTTGAAGGGTCAAAGCCCGCTCTAGCCGATCATGCCACCGACGACATGGCCTTTAGCAATCTGATCAAGCAGATCCTGAGGGACTTGGTCCACAGGCTGTCAGACGTATCGAAGGCGATCATCCAGTTTTTCGCGCATTTCCTGGTCGAACCGAAGACCGAATGGGATTTCCAGACCAAGCACGAGTTCTACACCCACATGGAAAGCCAGGACCTGCGAACGCTGCAGGGCGAAAAGGTTAAAAGCTACGAAGAGCTCCAGATCGCCAACTGGCTTTATGAAAATGGCGTCGAATACGAGTACGAACCTGTCTACGAGCACAAGATTCCCGAAACCGGCAGGCGCGACTACCAGCCGGATTTCCGCCTGACTGAAAGCGGCATATACATCGAGCATTTCGGTGTGCGCCGCCAGAAAGCGGCTGGTGGCAGCGAACGGCTGGTCACGGCACCGTTTGTCGAGCGCGACGCATATTTGGCTGGCATGGAATGGAAGCGTCAGGTCCACGCCGATCATGAGACCACCCTGATCGAGACATACAGCTACGAGCGGCAGGAGGGGCGTTTGCTGACAGGCCTTGCGGAAAAGCTGGCCCCGCATGTGACCCTTAAGCCCCGCCCGGCCGATACTATCTATGACCAGATCGTCGAGCTCAAACAGGTCGATGACTTCTCGAAGCTGCTGGGGACCTTCCTTCGCAAGTTCAAAAGTGGTGGTTACAGCCTCGCCGACTGCGAAACCAAATCCGAACGGATGAAGCTTGGCAAGCGGGCCAAGGCGTTCCTGGACGTGTTCGCGCCGGTCTTCGAGGAATACCAGAAGCGACTCGAGGGCCGGATCGACTTTGAGGACATGATCCTTCGCGCCGCGCAATACGCCGAGACCGGCCGCTACCTCAGCCCGTTCCGCCACATTCTGATCGACGAATTCCAGGACATCTCGCAAAGCCGTGCGAGGCTGGTAAAGGCGCTGAAGTCCCAGCATTCGGACGTGCGCATCTTCGCCGTCGGCGATGACTGGCAGTCGATCTTTCGCTTTGCCGGGTCCGACATTCATCTGATGCGCTATTTTGGGGCCGAATTCGGTGGCAGCTTCGGCGACGAGTCGGGCGTGCACAGAACAGTTGATCTCGGTCGAACCTTTCGTTCTGTCGACCAGATCGCTTTCGCGGCAAGAACCTTCGTGCTTCGCAACCCTGCCCAGATTGAGAAGCAGGTCATTCCGGCCGGAACAGCAACAGAACCGTCCATCAGTATCGTGGCCGTGCCGCGCGCCGAGGAAGAGCGAAAGCTGTCTGACGTCCTCGCCGCATTGTCGGAACGGCCGAACAAGGACCCCAAGCCAGCAAGTGTGCTGCTGCTTGGTCGGTACCGTTTCAATGAACCTCGCATGCACGAGTTGCGGCGCCGATTCCCGCAGCTGCATATCACCTTCAAGACCATTCACGCGTCGAAAGGCCTGCAAGCCGATCACGTGATCCTCTTGAATGCCGACAGCGGTCGGATCGGATTTCCTTCGGAGATCGTTGACGACCCCCTTCTTTCCTTGGTCTCACCGGAAGAAGAGGCATTTCAGAACGCGGAAGAACGGCGCGTCATGTATGTCGCAATGACACGAGCCCGCCATACCCTGACGTTTCTCGCCTCGCACGTGCGCCCATCGTCCTTTGTCACCGAACTCAGGAAGGATCCCGCCTACGGCATAGTTGCGGTGCCCGATGCGGAACCGGAAGTCCATGTTTGCGGAGAATGTGGCGGACGGTTGCTGGGAGTGACGGGGAAGGACAGTCGCATCTGGTATCGTTGTGAGCATGTCCAGCATTGCGGAAACCTGCTTCCTGCATGCCCGTCCTGCAGCACCGCTCTACCACGCCAAGCGGAGGAAACGAACGAGGTGCGATGTGGTTGCGCTGCCAGTTATCCGACCTGTCCTGAATGCAAAGATGGCTGGCTGGTCGAGCGCAGCGGTAGATACGGGGGGTTCCTCGGCTGCGTTCGCTATCCAACCTGTATTGGTAAAGCGAAGATTTCGACCACAGAACGGCCCGCCGCCGTCAAGTCGAGGCGCCGAAAACGGCCCTGACATCGAGTGCACAATTGTGCCCTTTTCCGTGCGCGACAGAGGGCGAGGTCGCATGCCATCATGTCCAAGCAGCGACTCGCTGCCGTTCTTTGAAACCGTGAATCCGTGAAACGGGCCGGGCGTGACATTGCGGTCGAGGCGTCAGGCGCTTCCCGCTGGGCACTTGCCAGGCCCGATCTTCACCCGCACGCCCGCGCCTGATCACGCAGGACGGCGTAATCACTCAGCATCCGAACGATCATTGCGCCTTCGGGTAGCGCATCCACGTCGGCAGCGGCGCGCGACTGTTCGGCAGCGCTGTAGTCTACCACGGGCGGGCAGGATGACGGCCCGCTAGAGCCGTCCATCGCGCAGGCGCCGAGCCAGAGCATCGCGGTCAGCAGGGCGACGGCTGGCAGCGTCGAGCATCTGGCGGTGGATTTCATGGGTCTTCTCCGATGTCTGCAAGCGTTCCACCAGCCGTCCCGTGCGCTCACCGGTGCGGCGGAAGCTGAGCAGGAACAGGGCGATGGTGATGGCGGCCAAAAGCAGGCCCAGCGCCTTGCGCGCCGGGCCGCTGGCGAGGATCGCGGTGATGAAGCCCATCACCTCTGTCCCCGTTTCCAGTCGTCGACCCTCGCGTGGATCGCTACAGCGATCCCACCGAGCGCCAGCGCGATGAACACCCAGCGCAGGGTGTCGAGGTAGGGCACCAGCGGCAGGATGGCAGACTGGGTCTCAGTGAGGACATCCTGCGCCACTTCCACCCCTGCCGCGCCGATGGTCGCCACCCCAGCCGCACCGCCGCCTTTCAGGGTGCGGCTTTCCGCCAGGACCTCACGTGCGGGCGGCACCTCGGCCACGAAGGAATTGGCGCGTGCGGGGAATGGCTCGCCCCAGAAACGCGCGGGCCCGGTATCAACATGCATGAAACCTGAGCGCGGATAGAAGCCAAAGCCGAGGAACCCGACCTCCCGCGCCGCCGCCTCGAACGCGACCGGATCGTGATTCGACATGGCGATGTCGAAGGCGGACCCATCCATATGCTTCGAGCGCGTAGCGCCACCGACAGCACGGTTATGCTCCGGGCTGCGATAGGCGGAGCGGACGATCAACGGCTTGCCCAACCGGTCGCGCAGCGCCTGCAGCGTGTCCAGCGCAGGTTCGTTGATCAGCAGCTTGCCCGTGCCGCGGCAGGCAATTTCGGCGGGCGAGAAGTTGGGCCAGCGCCAGGTGCCATCCGGCACATCTCGCCAATGGCGATAGAAGGTCGTGGTCATGGGTCCTCCAAAACAAAAAAAACCGCCACATGGGCGGGTGCGGTTGGGCAGATGAATTGGGATGAGGTGCCGCTATGGACTGCCGCCGAAGATCTTGAGCTTCAGGGCGATCCCGGCCAGCAGGGCCAGCATCACGCCAGTGGTGATCATGCGCACGGCGGTCTGCATGGCGGTGCGCCGCACCAGCCGAATGCAGTCGAGCAGCGACCGCAAATCACGGATGTCGAGCGCGGCCTCGTCGCCGTCGAGCCCGACATCGGCCAGCGCGCGCCTGGCGCCTTCCTCGGCCGCGCGTGCCAGGATCGCCTCGAACTCCGCATCCGGCATGCGCACGAACTCCTGATCAGAGCGCGGTGGTGTCATCAGAGGCTCCTTCTCCTTTCCAACGGTCGCAAGGGATCCGGAAGCGCGTTTGATGGGATGCGATACAGCCAGCCGCACCCGTGGTTTGCCCGAGGCCTCCGGTGTTCATATGAGCGCATAGCTGCGGAAGAAGACGTCGAGCTCATCTGCGCCTCTTTGCTGCGCGCTGGCGAGCAGGATCACGAGTGGATCCATCCGTTCGACCACCGATGGTCTGAGCGCGCGCGCCCGAGCCGCGAACCGCTGCTCTGCCGGCAAGGTCTCGATGAGGGCGCTGACGGCCGCTGGAAGCTGGCCTGCGAGCCAGGCCTCGCCTTCCGGCTCGCTGAGCCAACCCTCTGCCACCAGCCCGATCAGCAACTGGCTGAAGCTCAGACGCATCCCGGCGCGCTCGGCGGCCAGAATGTCTTCGGGCGAAGGGCCCTTTGGCGCGACATGGTCGGCCGGACCCATCTGCCGGGCGGCGGCATAGATATCGCGCCCGTGTGCTTCGATATCCTGCGGCGATGCGGTGAAGGGGATCCAGCCCAGCTCTGGGTGCGCGACCTCGCAGTCGATGGCGCTGGTCGCCGTGTAGACGGGGTTTCGGATATCCATCATGCGATCCTCAGCCAGAGAGTGGCCCCATACATCGTGTAGGTGGCAAATTGTCCGCCGCCCATGCTCTGGGATACCTGGACCACGTGATCGTAGAGGCCCATGCAGCGCCATGTCCCCGAAAGGGCCGCACCCGGGGTGAAGGCCTGTGCCGGGGCGCCGCTATCGGCGAACCTGCTGGCGGCGCTGGTGGGGGTCAGCGCGCTGCCGGCGCGTGTCGCACCAAAAGCGGCATCCGAGGCAGACGTGCTCGTGGCAAAGACATAGGTCCCGACGCCGCCCGCGCTTGCCGCCGCAATGACAGCCAGAGTGTCGGAGGCCGGCGCATTGACGATCCGCGACCAGTCGATCTGTCCGCTGTCGTCGATGATTGTGGTGCTTCCAACCTTATAGGCCATGAGACCCTCCTGCGGAGCGATCGCGTTTCAGGTGCTCGACCTCGTCGGCGAGTTCCTTGATGGCCTCGATCAGAAGGCCGGTGATATTGCCATAGGCGACGGAGAGCTGGCCGCCCGCATCTTCGTGCACGACCTCCGGCAGAACCGCTTCAATCTCCTGGGCGACGACCCCGATCTGCCGTGCGCCATCCATGGTAAAGCGCACGCCGCGCAGGCCTGAGACCAGCGCAAGCGCATCCGCGATGGTCTCGACGTCAGATTTCAGCCGCGCGTCCGAGGAGGAGACGAAGTTCGGCGCGGTCACCACGCCGGTAAAGGTGGCCCCCGCCAGAGCCGCCTTTTCCGCGATCGTGGCATCATAGGTCGCCGCCGATTTGGTGGCCATGCTGCCGAGCCCGAGATTGCTGCGCGCCACGGCTACATTCGCCAGCCCCGCGAGGTTGCCTGACGTATCTAGCAGCGCATCCCAGCCGGTATTGGTGGCATTGCGCCGCCGCAGCACCGGCGGCGAGACGGAGAGGTCGGCCCAGAGCATACCGGCCACCGTGGCCGCGGGCGGCGACGCTCCCGCGTTCGTTGAGTGCAGCGCTTCGATTACCTCGTTGATCCGGGCGCGAACGGCCGCGCCTGCATCGTTCGCGATGACAAAACTGGGTGTTTGGGACATTAAGCCACCTCGTCGGCATAGAGCCGCAATTGTGAGACGATGGGCGTGTAGGACGCATCCTTCGTCGTCAGATATGCCCGCGCCTCAATCGCGCGCGCTTCGACTTCATGATTGTCGAGTCGGCCCCATGTCCCCCAGCTGGGGCTGGTGCCGGGGTCGTCATCGGTTTCTCGGATCTCGAAGAGCACATCGATCTCGGCTCCGGCAGCGCCGTCAAAGTCGGCCCATGTGTCCATCAGCCCCGTGCGCGCATCGATCAGGTCGTTGAGCGCGAGCGCGGCAACACCGATCTCGGAGCGCAGCCGGACGCGCTTCACCGCCCCGAGATCGAGCCCCGCGGCAAAGTCGTACTGCCCCTCCATCGCCGTGACCTGCGCGGCGCCGCTTGCATCCGTGGCCGTTGCCAGTGTGAGGCTCGAGCCCGCCACCTGCAGACCGCTCTTTTCGCCCATAAATCCTGGATCGGCCTGCAGATACGCCAGGGTGGAGAAGGCAATTACCTGCGCGCCCTTGGTCGATACCCGCGTCTCGGGACCCGCGCGCCCACCACTGTCCTCGGCGCGCAGAAGGTAAGTGCCCGGCTTCAGCGGAACCACCGCGATGGCCTCGCCACCCGAGACCCGGTCCATCGAATAGCTGTCCGCCCAGGTGGCCGTCGCCTCTTTGGAGTGCCGGATCACGATATTGCCGCCCACCCGAACATCGGGATCGGCTGACCGCGTCCATTTGAGGATCGCAAGGCCTCCGGCCGTCTGCAGCGTGACATTGCCGAGCTGCGCCGGCGGCGACGCCAGTCCCAGGATCTCCGCAGTCCTTTCCTGCCAGGAGGAGGACACGCCCAGAACCGAGACGGCCTTGACGCGGAACTCCCAATCCCCCGGCGCGATGTCGCGGATCTCGAGGCTCAGCCCGTCGGTGCGCCCGTAATCCCTCCAGGCAGCCTCGCCGACCTGCCGGGCCTCGAGCCGGTAATCGGCAACGATGCCCGAGGGAGCCGGCTCCCAGGAGATCCGCGCCAGAACCTTGAGGCCGCCGCCATCCCGCGTGATATAGAGATCCTCCGCGATCTGCGGCGCGCCCGGCGCAGGGATATCATGCGCATTCGGCAGGGATGTTCTGGGGGCGGCCGCATATACCTGCTCCTCCGAGGCCGACCAGTCATAAACCAGCGGCGAGGTCTCGCGCAGCACCAGCTCTGGCAGGAGCTGCGCCGTATCATTCGAAGCGGTGATATCCAGGCTGACGCCATGGACCTCGAAGGGTTTGGCGTCAAAACCCCAGCGGGCGTAAGAGAGCGTGACCACATCGCCGACGGTGGCAGCCCAGGCCGAGAGCTTGCCCGAAAGCCGCACCGTCATTTGCCGCCGCGCGCGTTCCAGCTCTATCTTGGCAAGCCGCTGCGCCATCGCAGCCGAGATCGTGAAGGGCAGCGAGATGTCGCGCCATTTCTGCTCGCCGCCATCCTCCGCAAGATAGACGTCCGAGGCATAGGCCGGAAAGTCATCGGGTTGCCAGTTGTTCTCGGGGCTGACGAACTGGCCCCGCACGCCATTGAAGCTCATCGACATGGTCACCCGCGTGGCCAGCGTCAGGCCGCCGACCCGGACATGATCCGACGTGAGCGCCACATCAGGCGCGCGCCAGGCCCCGGCATGGATCCGCCAGGACCCGCCCGAGAAGGCACAGCGCCCGGCAAAGGATGAGAGCATCCCTTCGATGACCGTTTTCGGGGCCTCGGAAAGTGAGATCACCCCGTTGCAGGCATAGCGTGGCTCCGTCCCGCCACCCGCCAGCGGCACGGTCTCGTCGCAGATATTGGCGGCCTCGACGAGCGCCGGCTCATCGATCCCGTCAGGGGCTCCGATCCCGGCCCCGATGCCCCAGGTGCTGTTCGCCATGTAGTCGGCAAGGCAGAGCGCGGGGTTTTCGGAATAGCCCGCTTTTTGCGTGCGCGGATCCCGGATATCGTTCTTGCCCTCGATATCGACCGTGATGTTCGGAATGCCGCCCGGAAAGGCATTCTGGTCATAGGTGAGCCTCAGCCGGATGGCCGCACAGCCCCGGAGCCGGTGGTCTTCCGTCCATTTGTCCGGAAGCGCAGCCTTCAGCCCAGGGAAGGCCGCCTGGTCGGCATCGCCCGTTTGCTTCTCGTTGAGGACCTTGCCGGTCCAGCGGCCCTGGGCCACCCCGGCAGCATCGAGGGCCATTTCCCCCTCGAAGTAAACGGCGCCGATGGATTTGACGCGATGTGTCGCCAGCACGATCACCAGATCGAGGAATGTGTTGCCTGCTCCCGAGGAATGCAGAAAGACGATGACCCCACCCTTGCGCGTGCGGCCATAGACAAGATCGCGTGGCACGACGGGCTCGCGGATCGTGACCGTGCGGGGCTGCAGCGTGGCCTTCGGCTTGGGCATCAGGGCTTGCGAGGCGTAGGACAGAAGGAGCGTGCCGCCGATCCTGATCAGCGCCGCGCCAATCCCGCCTGCGGCCAGCACGCCGCTGATCGCCCCCGCGATCGCGGTGACGGCTGTGACGATGAAGGGCATCGATAGGTTCCAGTATCAGATTGGCCAGCCAAGCCAGCAGGAGGTGAGCGGCACAGCCACGAGACCCTCTGGCGCCATGCCAACGGCCGAGGCCCCGGTGCAGATACCGAAGCCAAGGCCGGTGTCAGCTAGAACAATGTCGCCGCGCTGTGCCAGGAGCACTGCTGGGCGGGGCGTGCCGAGCAAGGCCCGGCCCATGTCCTCGAGCGAGCCCCAGCCGAGGCGGCGCATGACGCGCTGGCCACCGAGCGCCGTGGCGTAGCGCCCGCGCCAGAGCGCGGCCACATCCTCCCCACCAGTCAGGATTGCCCGCGTTTGAAACGCGAAGGTCGGGCAGTCATGAATGCCCCAGGCAAAGGGGGTGGCACGTGCAGTATCGATCGCCGCTACAAGGCGGCGTTCCCAGTGCTCGATGCGATGCATCTTTTATCCTTGTCTGGAGACTCGCGGCGGGCCAATCCTTCGGCATGCGCGCTTTTGATTTTCCATTCGAGACGGTCGAGATCAGTTGCCCCGTTTGCGGTCGGTTTGGACGATACTCAAAGCAGCGGTTCGTCGAACTCGTCGGTGCGAACACGGCGCTGCCGACGGCGCTCGACATCATCGCCAAGGATTGTTCGGAGGATCGGCCCAGCATTGCGAACATGCAGGGAAGGTGCCGGGCTCAATATCCTCAGCTTTTGAGGATGAACTCGATCAAAAACACCCATCAGTCCTGATTTAAAAGGCCGGTCATCCCCGCCCCCAGGTAACTTCCCTGTCCTGGATCGCGGTCACGTATTCGAACCCAAGATCGCCCGGATAAAGCACCTGCTGACTTTCATGCGTATAGCGCCAGGTGCGCGCCACGGTCAGATCGATGAGCCGGCTCTCGTAGCTGATCGTGATCGTGCAGGTCTCGGCATCGTCCTTGATCTCGGGCACATCGAGGCGGCCGGAGAAGGCCTGGACCGGATCGGCGATAATGCTGCCGTCCTCGCCCAGAAGCCCCAGCCAGATCCGGCCGGGCAGCCCTTGCCGCGCCTCCTCTATCGCCATCTGCACGAGATCCAGCGGCACGCCCGACAGCGACACGGCCGTGCCGCCCGCCACAACCTCGCCGGTTTCCTCCAAGGAGCCGAGGCCTAAGAGCGATCCGGCGCCAGCCCAGCTCTGGCTGTTCCAGCTGACCTCGCCCAGCCCGGACCAGATCCGCACCCAGCCACTGGCGAACTGACCCTCGAAGAAGATCACCGGGCGCAGGCTCTGATCCGCCAGCGCCGTGGCAAAGGAAGCAGTAATGTCGCGGCTCATGTCAGAGGACCTTGCGGTTAAAGAGCTTCTCGGGCGGAGATCGTGAACCGGTGCTGGTCGGCTCGGCTGATGACGGTCGGCACCGGGGCTGTCAGCCGCAGCAGGACCGATGGGGCGTCCAGCCCGATGGGCGTGCCAAGCTGAACGGCCGCGCGCAGGGACGGCACGAACTGCAGAGTTGCCTCACTGCCCAGCGGCGCGACATCCTCCGTCAATTGATAGAGCCGCGTCGTGACGCCCGAGCCCAGCTGGAAGAAATCACCAGCACGCAAAGCCAGTGTCCAGCCGGCCGTTTGCAATGTCGACGCCCCTGAGCCCTGCGCTTCGGTGACATAAGGATCGCCCGAGCCAGGCGGCACTTCGATCGACGGGTCCGGAAAGAGGAACCGGCCGCGCAAACCGCCGAGGGCTGTGAAGAAGGCCGAGAGACGGCGCGCATTGGCGCCCTGCGTTATGGCCATCTCGATCTGGTACTCCCACCAGGACGCGCCCCAGTCCTGGATCTGGGATGTTCCGGTAAAGGGGGACCGCGCCTCAGCAACGGACGTGACAAGGCGTCGCTCGAGCGAAGACACGAGCGTCAGTGGCAGAACCGGGATCGTCATCAGATCACTTGCCCCCTGCGCCGGCCATCCGCGACGCTTTCCTTCGCGATCCGTGCGATCTCCGGCATCGCAGCCCGAAGCCGGGCATCGATCTGCTCGGCCACGCCCGCCTGCGCGCCGCGCGCGTCAATGTTGAGTGTGATGCCGGGTGCAGCCGTGCCCGCCCCGCTGTAGTGTGCCGCCTCGCGCCGGTTCAGCACCCGCTCACCCCGCTGCAGGATGGTTGGCACCTCATCCGGGCGAAGACCGGCCCAACCGCCGGCATGCATGCGCGGCGCCCCGGCGAAGGCGAGCGCCGGAACCCGCCGCGGGTGGCCGGACATTCCGACAATGCCACCTGCATGTGACACGGCCGCGGTTACGGACCCACCGCCAAAGATGCCCGATAGCGCTGTTGTAAGCGGGCCGAGAACGGCGCGTTTGAACGAGAGCACGGCAAGATCGGCCAGTATCGAGCGCACCAGCCCCTTGAAGTCGAACTTGCCGGTCTCGACGAAGCTGCGAAAGGCGGTTTCAGCGCCGCGGAAGGAGGCCGTGAGGGTCTCGCCGAGACCCTTGCCCCACTCCATCGCAGTGCGGGCATAGCCCGAGAGCGCCTCGGCAACGGCGCGCCAGCCGGTTGCGGCTTCTTCTGCGCCTGCGGCAGCCTGAGCTCCGGCCTGGCGCGCGGCGCCGCCCGTGTTGGCGGCCTGGTTGCTGGTTTGCGCAAGTGCTGCGCTCACGCGATCCGCAGAGACGCTTGTTGCCTCCAGCGCGGCGGCACCCTCATTACCAGCTGCCGCAACGGCATCGCGCAACGCAGCCCAGGACGAAAGCGGGGCCTTGGCCGCGGTGGCCAGATCCGTTGCCGCCTGCCGGTAGGTGTTGGCGGTGCCAAGCGCTTTGGCCGCGATCGCCTCCAGCCCAAGATCCGGCGCCGTGAGCGGACTCTCCTCGAACGCCTTGCGGAAAGCCTCGGCCGCTGCCGTGCCTGCATCAGCCGAGGCCCCTGCAAAGGGATTTGCAATATCGCCGAGGCTGATATCGCCAATCTCTCCGAAGGTGGTCTCGATCCCGACAGCGGCCAGCGCGCCCCGAAGCTTGCCGGTGAAGGCATCGATCCGCCGGATCGCGCCATTCAGCATGGCCTCGATCCCGCCCAGCATGCGGTTGGCGGCGGAGAATACCAGATCCCCGATCACGTCCGGCAAGCGTGACCAGATCTCTTTGATGGCAAGAAGCGCGCCCTCGAAGGTATTGGCGACTGTATTCCCAAAGCCCACCACGCTCTGGATTGCGTTGGCCATGCTCGACGCGGCATCGGCCTTGAGGTCATGGAACATCGCCGTGGCACTGGCCCCGGCCGCAGATGCCCCCATTCTGATCCGGTCCCAGACCTCGACGGCGACGTCCCGTAGAAGCCGCATGGCCTCGCCGAAGTCGCCAGCACCGGAGGCCAGCCGGGTAAACCAATAGACGAGCTCGCCCGCGCCCACGATCAGGGCGCCGATCCCGGTGCGAATGAGCGCACCGCGCATGACCACCAGGGCCGTGGCGAGCCCGCGCACGGAAAGGGCTGCAGCCGCCATGCTGGCCACCCAACGTCCGGCCAGGAAGGCCGCAAACGTGGCCGCGTAGGTGGTCAGGCGACCTATATTGTCGAAAAGGCCGCGAATGGCGCTGCCGAGAGGGCCTGTCCGACTGGCCATGGCGGCCATGGCATTCGCGACCGCTTCGAGCGCGGGGGCTGCCGCAACCGCCAGCTGGTTCGAGAGACCCCGCCAGATCAGGCCAAGCCGTGAGATCGCATCATTGCTGCGCTCGATCTGATCCGCGTCTTGCTCCGACACGACCACCCCGAAGGCGCGCACATCCTCTGTTGCCTGACGCAGCGCTGCGGTGTCGATCCGGCTCATGGCGATGGAGCCTTCCTCGCCGAAGAGCTGGCCGGCGACCGCGGCACGTTCGGCGGCTGGCACGAAGCTCTCGATAGCGGCATTGATGGCGCCGACGCGCTGATCCAGCGGCAGGGCAATCAGATCGGTGGCAGACAGGCCAAGCCGGTCCAGCGCGTCTGCGGCGGGCCCGGTCCCGGCGGCTGCCTGACTGAGACGGCGCGTCAGGTCCTTCGTCGCCTGCTCAATGCCGGACATTGACACGCCCGCAAGCTCTCCCGCGCGCTCGAGGGCCTGGATCGAGGCGACCGTTGTGCCCAGAGATTGCGCAAGCTTGGCCTGCGCATCGACGGTTTGAAGCCCGGAGCGAACCATCGCGACGCCGGCAGCCGCAGCGGCGGCAACGGCCGCGGCGGCAGCGACTTTGACCCGCCGCGAGAAGGCCGCGAGCCGGGCGTTGGCCGCTTCCATCTCGCGGCTGAGCCGCCCGAAGCCGCGCGACCCCGCTTCGCCGACGCCTTCCAGCTCGGCGCGCACCTGCCGTCCGCCGACCGCAGCAAGGCGGACAGAAACGCGTTTTTCAGCCATGGGAATGTTCCATCTGTTCGTTGAGTTTGGCCACCATCACCGCCTCGATGACGGGCAGCAATTCGGCCATTGCGACGGGCGGGATGCCCAGCGCGTCGCCGAGCGCGAGTGCCGCGTTCAGATCCCAGCCGATCACCGCGCCGGGCAGCACGCGCAACTGACCGCCGAGGCGGCCTACTAGGTCCCAGACCTGCCAACCGTCATGCGTGAGTGGCTGGTTCAGCCGCGCCGGGCAGTCTTCGCAGGTCGATTCGCACGCTTGGCAGTAGCGCTCGCCCCCGCCGAAGGACCATTCGGCGAGAGCGCGGAGACGTTTTTTTCCTGTTCCAGCAGCAGACCCTTGGACACGTAGCTCAGCTGGAAGGCCTCGAAGATCGGCCAGAGGTCGAGAAGTGCCTCGATTGCGTCCGGACCCGGCTCGATAGGATTGCCGTCTGCGTCGCCGATGCCCTCCCATGAGATAATGGCCCGCCGCGCCAGCGCCTTGGCGAAGGCGACGGCGCGCTCCTCGTCGGTAGCGTCCTCGGGCACTGCCTCCACAACGGGATCGCTGCGCGTCGCCACCATCAGCGCCGTGGTCAGCGGGCGAAGCTGTACTTGCACCCCGGGCGCCAGATCATGCCAGCGCGGTGCGTTCGTCAGATCGAGCGTGAGCATCAGTACGTCTCCACATCATTCACAAGGGTTGCGGTGCACATCCGGCCAACTGTGCTGTTGCGCGCCGCCTGCCAGTCGAAGGTTGCCTGAACGCCCTGCGGCCCGGAAATCTCGATCCGCGGGCGCGGCAGGTAGACTGCATGCACCGTGAAGGTAAAGCTCGCGCCAGAGGGCAGCCCCCAGGCGAACTCAAGCTCGCAGGGATCGCCATTGACCGCCTGCGTCACCAGCATCTGGTCTGAGAA
Organism: Roseovarius sp. D0-M9; assembly: GCF_037083805.1. NCBI lineage: Bacteria > Pseudomonadati > Pseudomonadota > Alphaproteobacteria > Rhodobacterales > Roseobacteraceae > Roseovarius > Roseovarius sp. D0-M9. The sequence continues at coordinate 17,945 of NZ_JBAPKZ010000030.1, forward strand.
CCGAACCTCGATCGAGCCAGTCAAAGCCGCGATGGATGGGTCTGCCCCATCAATGCGCCCGTCCGAGCGGATGGTCTCGATCCGGTCGAGGTTGTTGGCATAGGTGATGTCGGCCGAGACCACATTGCCGAGCGCGGTGCCGTTCCGGGTGATCGCTCCGTTGAAATGGCCGAAGCGCTTCAGTTCGAGAGCGGCTGGCGTGCCTGCGATCGTCGTCGTGCCCACGGTCTCGCCCTGCGCCACCAGCCGGGCCGTCGCAGTGAGCAGCCCTGAACGCTGCATCTGCCAGTTGATCTGGTCGAGAACGCATCCGGAATACACCGCATAGCGCGGCACCTCTGGCATGCCGGTCTCGATGGACATGCTGGGTAGCGTCCACGCCCCCGACTGAAACTCATGGGTCCAGGGGCCGGTGCCGGTTGTATCAGGATCGCCGAAGGCTGCCTTCAGCCAGAAGCCGAACGCCTCGGCATCGAGCGGCACAACGACATCGCCATCGGCCGTCACCGCATCCTTGATCGGGGCCAGCGGATCGCGGCCGTAGCCAAGCAGTTCCGAGTTCAGCAGCGGTTGCTCCGCGCCGAGCGAGGTGCTGGCAAAGGGCATCTTGGTGAACCCGCCCACCGGCGGCGTTCCATAACTCGTCTCGAACGCAAGCGCCATCTGCGCCCGCGCCCCTTGGGCTCGTGCCATTGTGTTCTCCTTGGATTGTCGGGATCAGGCCAGCGGGTCGGCCGTTGAATAATGCAGCACCACCGAAATGACGGCAGCCTTCAGACTGGCCGCGCCCTCGATTGGCAGATCGACCGGGCGCGGTGCCTCCGCCTCGACCCAGTCGCAGAGGCCGCCCAGCGTGCGGTCCGCTGCAATTGCTAGCCCAATACTGGCGGTCAGCGTGTCGAAGGCGGCGTCACGGTCCGTGCCCTGCACGACCGCTTCGATCTCGGCACGGTGCTGGTAGTGGTAGCGCAACGGCGAGAGCGTGACTTCGGGCTCCCCCGGCTCGCCATCGCGCAGGATCAGCAGGCCATCGCTCGGCACGCGCTCGGGCAGCACCTCGCCGCGCAGGGCCGTAGCAGGCAGCGCCGAGAGCCGCGCGCGCAACGCGGTGAGGATGGTTTCGCGAGGTGTGGGCATTCTAGCTTTCTCCACGCAAAATCACCGCCGCACTGGGTCTCGGTGTGCTAGGCCCATCAGAGCGGAACAAAGAGTGTGGTCTGATCTATCTGGTCTATCAGATCTGGTTGAGCTTGGTGCTTTTCATCGGAATTTCGAACATTGCACCGCCACCAACCAGCTCTGCCTGTTTCTCGATAGTTTCCCAGAGCGCCATCAGCCGCTCCATTTGCTTGGTCAGCTTGGCCCTCTGAAGGCCTGGCGCAAGGAAGAAGCCAACCAACTTCGACCCTTTGAACGCTTGTTGTTCGGCCTTGTTCTTGGCAATCCGCCGGTCAGCAGAAATAATGATCCAGTGGCCCTCTGAATTCAAAGAGGCGATCCATTCGGTGTCTTTTACCCCAGGGCCAAACTTTTGTCTCAAGTGAATTATTTCGTGCTTGCCAGCGAAAAGGGCCGCGAGTGCCTTCGCCATTGCTGGGGGGAGGTTTTCATCAACCATCACCTTCAAGCGGCCAAAAGCTCCTCATGGAACCGGACCGCATCCTGTACAACGGACTTGTCGACTTCATACATTGCTGCGACGCGGGAAATTGAGCCCTCGGCCTTCACGGCTTCGGCCAACACAATCGTCGGCACTCCTGAAGCGGAGGCTACTGGCTGACCAAAGGATCGGGTTGGGTCCACCACGATACTGTCTTTGCTTCGATAGGGCCGCCAGCGCGCGACAATGTCGCCCTCCAGATCCAGATCTTTGAAACTTTGCTCGACCACTTGCTTGAAAACGTACTGTTTCTGCTTGAGGTCAAGTAATTTCGGCTCGCCTGCGGCCTCTAGGCTCTCCAAGAAAATTGTTCGTCCATCGGTCCGGAAACGACCAGACGAAAAAGGTCTATCCGTTTGGATGCACTGTTGAGCATAGTCCATGCAGTTCCGAACGGCCTTCAGTCCGATTCCCTTCTCAAGAAAAGCCCGCACAAAGCGAAGCTCAATCAGGTCGCGAAAGCTCAGCTCGATGTCATCGTCGATCTTGGGAATATCCGGCTTCCAAAGCGGAGGAACATGCCGAACTTCGTCATTTTTCTTGTTCTTGTAGTCGTAACCGTCCAACCACCGCCGCAAGTTCCGCGGAGGTGCCTTCAAAAGCTTCGCAGCATCGGCCACAGAATATAGGCCAACCCCAACGAACTCGTGGATGGGCGTCTGTTGGTTCATCGTTTCAGTTTGTAGCGAGGCTGTCGCCGAAAGCAACTGGAATGCTGGGACCGGGCAATCCTGCTAACTGGACCAGAAGCCAGACCGCGGCTAAGTTTTGCGCCCTTGTCGACCCGCCGCCACCCAATTCGCCACGATCAACCCCGGCACGGCGTCATGCGCCCGCGCTGCATCCCGCGCCAGATCGAGCCGCTTGGGCAGCTTCACCTGCGGCACCAATAGAAAGATCGGCACCGTTGCCACGCCGCGCCCGGTCTTGGACCTGGACGCCACGGCCCGGCCCTTGGTGTTCAACCGTCCTTCGGCCACGAGCAGGCTCGGCCCTCTTCGACGATAGACATAGCGCAGGCGCAGACCGGTGCGGCGCTCCCACTCAAGGGGCGTGATGCGCCCGCCTTTGCGGCTTTTCCCAGCAGCGGGCGTTGGGATCGCCAGCCAGAACCCGTCCTTCGAGCGGATCAGCGGGCCAGTGTCGTGCGCTCCCACGATGACCGGCGCCTTGGACCAGACCAGAGCGGCTGCGTCGAGGCTTTCGCCCGCCCTCGGAAAATTCTGGTTCCGGATCGAGTTCGCAAGCCGTCGCCCCATTCCCGCACCGGTGATCTGCAACCGCCAGTCGGATTTCAGCCCGGTCCCGGCCTCGCGCATAGCAGCAGACACAGCGCGTTCGCCTGCCGCAACCTCCGCTGCCATCATCGCCACGATGTCCGGATCAATGTCGAGCTTCAGCTTCATGACGGCCGCAGGTCCAGCGTCCAGATCAGGCGGTCGCTGTCACGCACAGGCTCTCCCTGGATCGTGAAACTGTCAGTGCCGATCACGATCAGATCGCCCGGGCGGGGATCAGGCAGGTCGGAAACCCGTACATCCAGCACCATCGTGTCACTGAGAAACTGGGCCGCGCCAAACTCGGTGATACGATCCGGGGCGCGGCGGATCACCCGGATCGTGCGTTCGTCTGAGGTGACGGCGGACATCCACAATGCGACCACCGCCATGGACGGGTTGGCGAAGATCCGGTCCATAGCGGCGGCAAAGACATTCATGACGCGCCGGTCAGTTCGAGGTGTGCAGGCGGATCGCGATGCGCGGCCGTTTGTTCACCGGCAGGATCGAGGCTTCTGTCATGAGATCGATCCAGCGGCCTTTCTCGTCCAGATGCTGGCGGGCGTAGAGCGGCAGGCCCATGGTGTTGGCCGCTTCCAGCAGGTTGGCCGGGCCGCCATAGGTGGTGAAGGTGTCCATCGTGCCAAGCGGGAACGCGATGCCTTCGCTGGCCGGAACCAGCCGTTCGCTGGCGTTGGTTGAAAGCGTGACGGTGCCCGAATACTCCTCGAACACGATGCCTGCGAAGGGGAAGTTGCGGCGCATATCCTCGCGCAGCGGCTGGGCTCCGGTGGCCGCGTAGAACTTGTAGGCCTCCTCGGTCTTCGGGTGCGAGATGAGCTTGTCGAAGAACTCGCGGCTGACCAGCGCATGGACCGAGGACATCGCCTCGCCCAGCAGGTTGTCTTCCACCGCGCGCAGCACCTCGCGGACCTTGCCCTGCACATTGGTGCCCGCAGTGCCGAGCAGGAAGTCCACCGAGATTTGCGCAAGCCCGAACTCGGTGAAGTAATCGTAGAGTGTTGTCCCGGCCCCGTCTTTGACGATCCCGCGCAGCGCATTCATCTCCATGTACTCGCGGGTCTGGGCGTGCTTGCGGCGCATCAGCTGCAGCTTGCGGTTCATCACCTCAACCAGTGGATCGGCCGCATCGAAGACGCCCAGCGCCGGGCTTCCCTGGATGTCGCCCGGCAGGATCACGTCGTCATGCGGGATCCATGGCAGGGCAAAGCTGCGCATGGCACGCCCTTCGCGGGTGCCGACCGTGGCGGGGCCGCCCAGCGGTACCGAGGGCAGCAGGTTCAGCACACCCTCGTATTGCTCGATGATCACCGACCGCTGGCTGACGCCTTCGAAGCGGAAGAGGCCGATCCGGCCAAGGCGGGTGTAGAGGTTGGGCAGGATATTGATGGCCTGCGTCATCTCGGCCAGCGAATAGCCGCCAGCGTCAAAGGGATTGCGGACAAGGGTCATTGGGGGCTCCGGAGGGAAAAAGGGATAGATGTGGATGCGCTGGGCTGGTTCGGGATCAGACGCCGTCGCGGGCGATAATGCCGACGGCGGCAAGCTGGCCGATCTTGGTGGTGATCTTGGCGCTGTCATCGACGGTGACGTCGTAAGCGAGGCCTGCCCGCGACACGATCGAGGGCCCGCGCGCGATCACAATGCCGCTGGCATCAGCAAGGGTGGCGTCGACGGCGTGGAGCAAGACGGCCGTGGCGGTCTGCGCACCATCAGCGCCGCCGCTGGTCGCCAGCTTATACTTGCCGCTGGCGGTGATCTGGCCGAGCACCGAGCCGACCGGATAGGGCATGCCTTGCAGCAGCGTGACCACTTCGCGGGTGTAGTTCGGGTTGACCTCATATTTGAGGACATCGCCCATGCTGGGCGGTTCCGTCAGGACGGGCATTGGTCAGTCTCCATGTTTTGGGGGTTGGGCGCGGGATCAGCGCGAGGCTGTGGCGGCCTTCTTTGCGGCGGCGATGATCGGGCTGTCTTTAACGGAAGCGGCAGCCGGGGCAGTGGCAATGATGCCCGCCGCATCGCCGCGCGAGGCAAGATCGGCCAGCACGCGGGCGCGCAGGGCTTCGGGTTTCAGCCCGCGCGCAACAGCGTCGGCGGCGTCGATGTCCACACCCAGCCGGGCGGCCTGCGCGCAGACCTGCGCCACTTCGGCCGCCTCGGCGCGGGTGGCGTCGGCGCTCAAGGTCGCTGCGTCAGGCGTGGGCGTGGGTGCGGCTCCTTCAACGGGCGGTTCGGGTGCAGTCTCGGCAGTCGTCGCTGTGGGCCGCGTCGTGGGCGGAGTGGCAACCTGATCCGAATTCGGAGTGTCGGTAGAATTGGTGGTCATCTGTGGACCCTTTCTGCTGGTGGGATTGATGCCCCCTGGGGCGGCGGCGAAGGCGCGGAAGGCATTGACGGGATCGGCCAATTCGTCGGCAAGACCGGCGGCAACGGCATCAGCGCCGCGGAACACGGCCGCCTCCGTCGCAAGCGCGGCGGCATGGGGCAGACGATCCCCGCGACCGGCAGCGACGGTCTCCGCGAACAAGAAGCGCACGACCTCCAGCTCGCGCTGCATTTGGTCGTGTACCGCCTCGGGCAGTGGCTCGTAAGGGTTGGCGTCGATCTTGTGGACCCCGGCATGGATCAGCGTGACAGCGATGCCCTTCTGTTCCAGCGCGCCGCTCATATCAGTGTGCAGCGCCACGACGCCGATGCTGCCGACCGCCCCGGTGCGCGGGAGGATGATCCGATCGGCCTGGGATGCCAGAACGTAACCAGCGGACAGCGCATGTTCCGCCACGAAAGCATGGACCGGCTTTTGCGCCCGCGCGGCGCGGATGCGATCGGCCAGATCGAAGGCCCCGGCGACCTCGCCACCGAAGCTGTCTATGTCCAGCGCAATCCCATGCGCCTCAGGATCGGCCGATGCCGCGTCGATCTGGGCAGCAATGCCCTCATAGGAGGTCAGGCCAGAGGATTGTCCGATCCATGCCCCGCGATGCACCAGCGTTCCGGCGATTTCGATCACCGCGATGCCGTCGACCACCGCGTAGGGCTGGCTTCCATTCCGTTGGTGGCGCTGGGCAAGGTCAGTGCCGAACAGGGAAATGCGGGCAGACAAGGCGGCGGCCGCCTGGTCAGCGGCATCCGCCTCCACGCTCTCAAAGGTGATTTCCTGCCCGGTGATGCGCGGACCCAGCCCTGACAAGAAGGCCAGTGCCTTGGCTGGATCCACCATCAGCGGCGTGTTGAAGGCGCGCTGGGCGATCTGGGCGTGGTGCATCACGGTTCATCCTTCGGGTCGGGTTTGCCCTCGGCACTATTGTCTATCTCGTCGGCATCATTCGAAGCCGGATCGCCATCCTTCGTGGCCCCGTTACCCGGCCCCTGCGCCGGGGATCCCGGACGGCGGAAGTCGAGGCCCAGCGCCAATTCGCGTTTACGCTCGGCGGCAATCTCGCGGTCGACCTGTTCGGCGTCATAGCCGCGCTCGGAAATTGCCTGCGTGCGGGATTTAAGGCCCGCTTCGATCTGCAGGATCTCGGCCGAGGCATCCTTCATCGGGTCGATCCAGTCCCATTTCGTCGGCAGCCAGGCGCAGGCTTGGTACTGGCGGCGCTGGCCGCCATAACCGGGCAGATCGATGGCTCCCGACAGAACGGCCACATCCATCCAGCGGGTCCAGACCGCGCGGCCCATCTGATAGACCATCACACTGTGCTGGAAGGCCGAGATGCGGCGCCGAAAGTCCACCAACGATATTCGGGTGTTGGAAAAATTGCCCTTGGCCGTATCGCCGGTCAGATAACCATAGGGGATGCCCAGCGCTGCCGCGATTTGCAGCAAGGTGCGGTACTGGAACGGCTCGTAGGTGCCACCCGAATCTGGCGTCGCCGGGGTCGAGACATCCTCGCCGGGATCGAGTCGCACCACCTGGCCGGGTTCAACCTCCAGATCCTCCTCGGTCGGTTCCAGCGGGGTTTCTGGGGCCGGCGAGGTGATGAACATCGCGAACATCGCCGCAATCTTCTTTCGCTCCAGTTCGGCATCGTCGTAGAGGTCCAGCGTGAACAGCTTGACGATCGCAGCGGAAAAGCGCGACACGCCGCGCAGCTGGCCGGCCTCGACCGGGTCGAGGACATGGATCACCTCTGAGGCGGGCACCCGTGTCGTCTCGCCCGCAAGCCCCGGATCGGTCATGTCACCGGGGTGGCGGCGCAAGAAGTGGTAGGCGACGCGGCGGCCGATGCCGTCGAACTCAATGCCCTGACGGATCAGGCCGACGCCGGGCAATTCGCGGTTCATGTCGAGCGGCAGCATTTCTGCAGGCAGCATCTGCAATTGTAGGGGCACGGTCAGGCCATCCTCGGCCCGGCGCGACCGGATGCGGATGAACACCTCGCCCGCGAGATAGACCTCGCGCGCGGCGCGGCGCTGCAGCCCGTAGAAATCGGTCAGCCCTTCGGCGTCCGCATCATCGGTCCAGGCCAGCCACAGCGCCTGCATTTCTTCCTTCTTTGCGGCATCGGCTATGGAACTGGACGGCTTGATGCCATCACCCACGACGTTGCTGGCAAAGGATTCCACGGCATTGGCCGCATAGCCATTGTTGCGCACCAGCCAGCGCGCACGGGCCGTGATCGTGTCGCCCGAGGCCGCGATCAGCGTGTTCACATGGGCGCGGGACGCCCGGAACCCCCGCAGACGCCGGTGGGCCTGCGCCGCGTCAAACCCGCCGATGATACTGCCGATGCGTTGGCGGAAGGCTTCAAACGCCATGGATCACAGGCCCTTCGTGGCGACGGTGCCCCAGCGCCGACGACGCGGGGTGCCGGAAGTCGCTGTGGCGATGCGGGTTTCCAGATCGCTGATTGCATTCGCCAGTTCGACGTCCGAGCCATAGGTGATGGTCTTGCCGTCATAGCTGACCGAGCGGACGCCCGCGTAGCGGGCTTCTTGCAACGCGGCCAGCAGCGCGCGCATCCGTTCCAGATCCATCTCAATCCCTCATGAAGTTCGGTGTGTAGGCCCGGCGTTTGCGTCGTGGCGTTGTCGGTGTTCCGGCCTTGGGCGCAGTCGGTGCTGTCTGTTCGGTCGGTGCCGCCAGTTGCAGGGCCGGGCGCGTTTCCACCCCGGCCTGTTCTTCAAGCCGCCGCCACGTGGCCTCGTCCCAGCGATCCGCCCCGAGGATCCACGCCGCCGCCCGGGCATAGACCCGGCAGTCGAGCGCCTCGTTGCGCTCGCGCATCTTCTGCCATTCGGGGTGGGCATAGCCGCGCTTGTTGCGCACCGTGACCAGCTGTTCCGCCACCAGCTGCTTCAGCCATTCGGTGTCGATCCAGTCGGGCAGGTGCACGGCACCGGGGGCATTGAGGACGCCCAACGCCCGGTCTTCATCCGAGGGGCGTTCGAGTCGCAGAAAGCGATAGGTCTCGGTCTTGAAGGTGGCGGTGGCGACCGACCAAAGCCGGGCACCGCGGCGCAGGCGTTTGCCGCCAATGGTGGCGTCGACGAAGGTCGGGCCAGACACCGGCGTCGCCCGGTTGAACCCTTCCAGACCTTTGACGGGAGCGACCTGATCGAACCCCTGCGCGCGTGCCCAGGCATAAACGGCAGCGGACTCGTAACCGGTATCGATGGCCAGCTTGCCGATCACCATCGCCGCCCCATTGGCGCAGACCCACGTCCGACCGAGCAGCGCTGTCAGGTTGTCCCAGCAGGTCGGATCATCCGGACCACCGGCAATGAAGATGTGATCGATGAGCCAGCTTTCGAGGCCACGCCCCCAGGCCCAGACGTCGACCTCGATCCGGTCCTTCTGCACATCGACGCCAGCCGTCAGGAACAGACCACCGACGGGAATCTGCGCGTTTGCGTAAGCCTCGCGCCGCTCCGCCAGCCGCTGCCATTCCGGCGCATCGCCAGACTCGACCCATGTCTCGCCCAGCAGGGTGTTGCGCGCCGCGCGCAGCATCTCCTCCGAGCCTTGCGCCGCCAGCCAGTCCCGCGCGATCTGCTGCCAGCTTTTCCAGCCCAGCGGCGAATAGAGTGCCGAGAGGTGGAAGCCGATGGAGTGCGGATCGGCGGACACGGCAGTTGACCGCCATTCGCCCTTTTCCAACATCTGCGTCTTGTGATGCTCGGCGATGGCGCGTTCGCAGCCCTCGCAATGATAGGCCGCGGTGTCAGGACGGCCCTTGTCCCAGCGCAGCCGTTCAAACTGCAGCCATTGCATGTGGCCGCAATGTGGGCAGGGCACGAAATAGCGGCGCTGGTCGCTGGCCTCGAACTCGCGCTCGATGCGGCTGATGCCCCGGATGGTGGGCGTCGAGACCATGAACACCTTGCGCCGGTGCGAGAAGGTGGTGGTCCGCGCTTCGGCCAGTGTGACCGGATCGCCTTCCTCGTCGGCGGAAGCCGGATAAGCATCGACCTCATCGAGAAAGATGTAGCGCGCGGGCATCGACCGCAGGCCGGTGGCCGAGTTCGCACCGGTCAGCACCAGAATGCCGCCGGGGAATTCCTTGGACAGCATCGAATTGCCCGCATCGCGCGACCGCGCCGGGTTCACACGCTCGCGAAGAGCGGGACTTTCCGCAATCAATGGGTCCAACCGCCCGCGCGAGGTCCGTTTGGCCATCTCTACTGTCGGCAGCACGGCCAGCATTGGTCCCGGCGCGTGGTGGATGACAAACCCGATCCAGTTGTTGCCCGCCTCCGTCGCCCCGACCTGTGCCGCCTTCATGAAGCTGACGCGTTGCGCGGTGTGGCGCGGCGACAGCGCATCCATGATCTCGCGCAGATATGGCGTACGCGCGGTGCGGTATTGCCCCGGTTCGGCCGAGGCCCGCGACGACAGCTTGCGGTGTTGGTCTGCCCATTCCGATACCGTCAGGTCCGGATCGGGCCGCATGCCGCGCCGCCAGGACCGCAGGATGTCCTCGGCGCCATCAAAGGCGAGATCGAGGTCTGCCGTCAGGTCGTCGCTTGCCGTGTTGTCACTGTCCGAGGCTGACCCGGAGATCGGCGAGGGCGTCGAGTTGCGCTCTGACATGGGTTTCCAGCACCCTCTGCAGGACCGCGGCCTCGATCATCACCGGGCGCCCCGGTTGCACCGGATTGCCGGTTTGCTTTTCCACCTCCGCTGCGACATCGGCGGCCATCAACGCGGCCACTCTGCCGGGCCAGGTCACCCAGGCGTCGCGTTCCTGGCGTGCCAGGCGAAACACGAGCGTTTCCGCCCGGGCGCGATCCACCAGCGTGCCCTTCTTTTTCTGGATCGCCAGTTGGCGTTCCTGCGCCTGATAAACGGTCAGCGCGGTGCGGGCCTTGAGGTAGGACGAACTGTCAGCTGGCCCAGAGAAGCCACTGTCGCCGCCAGTGCTGCGCCGCTGCTGATCGGGATCGGTCATTTCAGCGCGGCGTACATCGGATGCGGCGGCGTTGATCGACCCGTCGCCATACACCACCAGCCGACCGGCCTTGCGCGCCTTCTGGATCGCCCCGCGCGACAGACCGGAATGGGCGGCGTAGTCGCGTTCGCTCATGCCGTCCAATGCTGACACCTGATTCGATTATAAAGCGATGATATTGCTCTGGTTTCCGTTGATTGAAGTCGACCGCAGAGCGAGTCTGCTTGCACCAGAACAATGCAACTCACCCCGGAGACAATCATGACCCATCTGACCGATACCCAGACCCTGATCCTCACCGCCGCGTCCACGCGCCCCGGCACTCTGGCGATGCCACTGCCCGAAGGTCTGCATGGCGCCGCTGCAAAGAAGGTCGTCACCATGATGGTCGAGCGTGGCCTAATCGAAGAGGTCGATGCTGATATCCGCCGAAAGGAGCCGCTCTGGCGCGAAACCGGCGATGGCCACGGCACGACGCTGATCGCCACAGAGGCCGGGCTGGACACCATCGGCATCGAACCCGTCGTGGCACAGGCCATGGCCGGTCTGCGCAAACCGAAACCGAAAGCAGAAACTAATCCCGTGACGCTGCGCAAGGGCACCAAACAGGCCGAACTGATCACGCTGCTTCAGGCACCGGATGGCGCCAGCATTACAGAGATCACCGCGGCGACTGGCTGGCAGGCGCATACCGTACGCGGCGCGATATCGGGTCAGCTGAAGAAAAACCTCGGGCTGGCCGTCACCTCCGAAAAGGTTGATTGCAGGGGGCGGGTTTACAAACTCCCTGTTGCCTGACGTCGCAATACAACAACAAATCTGCGTACCTGTGGTGGGTGGCGTTTTTTCCCGCCAGCCATCGCCTAAATATTGCCTACTTCGAGTGCCAAAGACGTCTTGATGAAGGACGAAGTACCCAACCTCTACCCGGGAGCAAGTGCCACTCCCTTAGAAATCTATTCCCTCGCCGTTGAATATCATTCGGCGGCTGAAGCTCTTGTTGCAAGCTGTCGCAAGCGCGAGCCGGTTTCGAGAGCTCCAACAAGGCTATGCGCCATCCATGCGATCGAACTCTATCTGAATGCCTTTCTCCTTGCAGCAGGAGATCCGCCCGAACGCGTGAGGGCCCATTTTCACGACCTTGGCAGAAGGGCCCGATTGGCAGTCAACAAGGGGCTCATCCTGCGAAAACTGACGCTGGCTCATCTCGTGAAGATGACGGATGACCGCGAGTATCTTATTTCGCGCTACGGGCCGGAACTCTCCGGAACGCTTTCCGAAAGCAACCGGCTGATGGCGACCCTGAACGAGGTTGGGAAGAAGGTCGGAGCCAGAATTTAACCGGAGTAGAACCGGATCCTCGCTGGAACGTCGCGGCCAATACTGTAAGCAGATATCTGCACAGGCCGGGACCAGCTCGATACAGTACAGTACAGGACGCGGTCGCTGTCTGACTCAGCGCCAGCGCCTGCAGGCGCCTTCAGTAATCATGATGGCGGCAATGTCACGGCCATCTTGCAGTCGGCAGGATCCAACCTCGCGATCATAGCTGCGTCGCCCGCTTAGGGTGCAGGTCAATCGTTCTCCGAAGACCAGCTGTCTCATCCTACGCGTCGCCGCATTGCCCTGCGCGGTTCCCTTCTCGGCGCAATCGAGCGCCGCGATGCGGATGGGTGTGCCGGCGACCTCGATTGTATCGCCGTCCCGCACATGACTGACTTTGCCGGACATGGCGTGGCCGATGGCGGATTGTGGTGCACTTGTCGTCCGGCTGTTAAGTGCGCCGCCGCCCCGAAGCACGCGCGGCAAGGAGGTAGGGTCGTCGGTCCGGACTTCCTGCAGGAATCCTGGAAACAGATCCGGATACCGTTCCGATGCAAGAGCCGCCATCCAGAGCATCAGCGCTGCAGCCGGGATCACGAGGATTCTCAGCGGGTAGCGCCGCCCTGCTCCTTTGAGCCAGTGCTTCGGCCACGGTCGGTTCCGGTTTCGCGCCTTCCTGTGCTCTTTCGCCATGCGCCGCCAGGCACGCTGGGACGTCATAGGAGAGTTCAGTCGCCTGCTGCGGTTGATCCGAAATTGTGACATATCGAGCGTCGATCTCGCACAGAAAGATGGCCATAATTTTACCCTCGTGTGACTAACCTTGGATCCGGAAACGGGTCGCTTTTGCCTGTACGCTCTTGCCGAAGTCCGGCCTATGTCCCGCCGGTTTTCTCGAGAACAGCCATTTCTCCGGTAAACTGCTGCCAGCGCTGCACGGCAACATCAACGTAGGCCGGGTTCAGTTCGATCCCGTAGCAGACGCGCCCGGTTGTCTCCGCCGCGATCAGCGTTGTGCCGGATTCCATGAAGGGCTCAGTGTTTGCAAGCAGGAGCCTCGGTTCTCTGATTGCAAGCAGGATGTGCTGGATCACGATGGCTTGCAAAGCCGGGAGATGAAGCGTGCCGTGGCATTCCTGAATAACAGCGATGCGTGCAAGCTCGCTAAGCCCGCACTTTGATCCAGTAGGGGACCAGTGTTCGATCTGGCCAGGCCGAAGGGGCGCGTTCATGCCGCGAGCCTCTTTGCCTTTAGATCGGCAAAGGTCTGGCCTGTCTCGGCCAGCACGGCATTGGCACCGGTGAACTGCTGCCATCGCTCGATGGCCACATCGACGTAGGCCGGGTTCAATTCGATTCCGAAGCAGACGCGATCGGTGGTTTCCGCGGCGATCAGGGTCGTGCCGGATCCCATGAAGGGCTCAAAGACCGCTTGGCCGGGGTTGGAATTGTTGAGGATCGGGCGGCGCATGCATTCGACCGGCTTCTGGGTGCCATGGACGGTGGCGGCGTCCTGGTCCTTGCCCGAGATGTGCCAGAGCGTCGTCTGCTTGCGGTCTCCGGCCCAATGGCCCTTGCCGGTCTTCTTGACGGCATACCAGCATGGCTCATGCTGCCAGTGGTAATCTCCTCGGCTGAGCACCAACCGATCCTTAGCCCAGATGATTTGCGACCGCACGGCGAAACCAGCCGCGACGAGGCTCTCGGCCACGGTCGCAGCGTGCAGCGCACCGTGCCAGACATACGCGACGTCGCCGGGGAACAGCGCCCAAGCCTCGCGCCAATCGGCCCGGTCATCGTTCAGCACCTTGCCAGTGCGTTTGGTCTTGGCCGCGCCCGCCTGATTGCGCCAGGACGGGTCATATTCCACGCCATAGGGCGGATCGGTCACCATCAGCAGTGGCTTCACGTCGCCCAGCAGCCGCCCGACCACATCGGCGGACGTGCTGTCACCGCAGATCAGCCGGTGCGATCCCAGCTGCCAGAGATCGCCCGGAACCGACACCGGCGTGACAGGCGGTTCCGGAATGTCATCCTCGCCCTCGACCGGCCCATCGCTGCCCAGCGCATCGGGATCACGCAGCAGCGCATCCAGGTCCTCGTCGGTGATGCCCAGCAGCGACAGATCGAAATCCTCGGCCAGCAGTCCCGCGATCTCATTACGCAGCATTGCCTCGTCCCAGTCGCCCAGCTCGGTCAGCTTATTGTCGGCGATGCGGTAGGCCCGGCGCTCGGCTTCATCCAAGTGGCCGAGCCGGATTACCGGTACGTCGGTCAGGCCGAGCATCGTGGCCGCCAGCACCCGGCCATGCCCGGCAATCAGCTCGCCATCGTCGGCCACCATGCAGGGCACGGTCCAGCCGAACTTCGCCATGCTGGCAGCAATCTTCGCCACCTGGTCGTCGCCGTGCATTTTGGCATTGCGGGCATAGGGGCGCAGCCGATCAATCGGCCACGTCTCAATCTCGCTTGGTGCGAAGACAAGGTCCATGGGATGTTCTTTACTGTGGCAAAAGGCGGACAGACGTGACCGCGCGACCGGACCGGTCGCGCGGCAGGATAAGGATCCGCGATGTGGAGAAAAACGAAAGCGCCCGAGAGGGGTTTCCTCCGGGCGCTATCCTTCGATGATCAATAGGTAGGTCAAGGGGGCAGCTTTGTCAAACGAAAAACGGAAGTGGATTCAAAGGCTTCTCAGTGGGTGGCTTCCACTGGCTGGCTTCCGGCGCGGTGGCTTCCGCAAACTGGATTCTTGACAAAAATACTAAAATCCACCCTGAGAACCGAACGTCTCAACGTAAGGCGCTGTAATATAATGATTTTATTTCGCGATATTGCCGAGGTGGATTCCGCCTGGATTCCCCGGTGAAGAAGCCAGTCGCTAGCGAAATGCCGCGCTGCGCCCCCCCGTTTACATTCGGGGACGGGGAGGAACCATTGGGAGGGGGTATGGAAGCCACCGAGCCGCACCAAAGGACGAAGTTCTTCTGTGAGCGAAGTGTTCTAGGTCAGTCAATAGGGTTTTACGTTGTAAAGACCTGATTGCTGCCTGCGGAGCAAATTGCATGTGTCCAAACAATGCATCTTGTGTTTCAACTGTGACTAACTGAAACAATCATGTGGTAGGCTCTCTATTTCACGCTCATGTTCGCAGACTTCTTGTCAGAATTATAAACACCAGGGGATGCAAGTCTGATGGCCACCCGACTAGTGCTCGATGCAATGATTCGCCGCGCTGATTTCTGGCAGAAGGGCGCAACTAATTTGACTGATAATATAGCCAGTGCGAAACCGGCTTCTTCCATTACCTTTGAAAATCTGCGTACGGACTCCAATTTTGTCCTTTCTTTGCGCAAACCCGACTTTCAAAGAGAAACTAATCAGTGGAGCGTCAATCAGGCACTCATCTTCCTGCAAAGTTTTCTCGACGGTGACTTGGTGCCGTCTGTTATTCTCTGGCAGTCAGATGACGGATTCATTTTCGCGATCGATGGAGCCCACCGCCTGAGCACCTTGCGAGCTTGGATTGAAGACGATTACGGTGACGGTCTTATCTCGATCGCGTTCTACGGAGGAGAGATCCCGGAAGCGCAGAAAAGGGCTGGCAAGGCAATGCGATTGGCGGTGGAGCGTCAACTTGGCAGTTATCGCTCGCTGAAAGACAAGCTTTCGGCGCGCGCTGTCAATCCAGAAGTGGAATATGAATCCAAAACTAACAAACGACTCAAACATCTCGGATCGCGGCAGCTTGAGTTGCAGTGGGTATCCGGAGACGCTGATGTCGCTGAAGCATCTTTTTTCAAGATAAATACGCAGGGAACCCCACTAGACAAGACCGAGGAAGCCCTGCTCCGCAACCGAAGTCGCGCTCCAGCCATTGCTGCCCGATCGATGGTGCGTGCTGCGACTGGCCATAAGTACTGGTCGAAGTTCGATGATACCGTACGGAGACAAATCGAAAAACTGGCCTTCGATGTTAATGTTTTATTGTTTCATCCGGAAATCAGCACGCCGATCAAAACGCTCCAGTTGCCACTTGGCGGTTCCGCTTCGACACTGGACGCGTTAGCTCTGCTACTAAGGCTGCTTTCCATCACCGACGGCACGCAGACGAACCGTAAGCAGAAGCTTGAAGACGCCGAGCATGACAGCGATGGTAGTCTGACAGTCGCGACTCTAAAGAATGCTTTAGGGACTCTCGAACGAATGTCAGGAAATGGTCATAGCAGTTTGGGGCTGCATCCAGTGGTTTACTTCTATTCGGACCGTGGCAAATATATGCCAGACTTATTCCTTGGTATGGCATATCTATTAAAGGGCAAGTTGCTGAACAACGATAGTGGTTTCTTCAAGAAATTCACCACCAACCGCGCCAAGATCGAGGCTTTTTTAAACACTAATAAAGCGCTAATTTCGCAAATCCTACAGCAAGTCACCAGTAGGGCGCGTGTCGAACGTGTGGCCGATATGTTCGATTATCTGGTTTTACACGCTGGAGACGGCTTGAGCATTGAGGGCATTGCCAATGCAGCCCGACTAAAGGGCAGCATTGTCGATCTGCGTGAAAAAGTGGAAGGCAAGAGCTTTTCGGATGCGGGGAAGTCGGCCATAATGATACGGCAAGCGCTAAAATCCGCGCTACAATGCCCAATCTGCGATGGACTTCTGGAGCCCTCAATTTCCGTCTCTTACGACCATATAACCCGTAAGGGAGATGGAGGCGGAGGTGACGCCGAAAATGGTCAGCTCTGCCATCCATACTGCAATACTGGATTTAAGAACTAGCTGTCACATCCCGGTAGGTAGTATGGCTGGAACTTTATTAGCGATGCGAAGTGAGCTCATACCAGTTCGTGCCGCTCAGACCTCTGGTAGAGACCGCCTAGAGCAGCATGCGCCACCCTGAACTGGTTGCGCCTTTTGATGGCCGGTTTGGCAGTGTCCGCATTTTCCATCTTTACCGCCGGATCGAGATAGACAGCTCCGGTCGCCATTGCCCGAATCAGAAGCAGAAAATCGGTTCCCTCGCAGAGTTTTGGCCGACTGCCGTATCGATATTCAGGCGGCGGAATCCGTGCGAGGGAGGGGACATAGACCGCCTTTGCATGTTTCCGGTTCCAGTGATCCATGAGGCCGCGCAGTCCCCAGAAGGCGGCGACCCGATCGTTGATATCGACCATTGCGATCCCACCATCCAGATCGATGATCTTGCCCGTTTCAGCGTCATACCCTGAAATTCGCATCGCAAGGCCAGTGTCGGCATGGTGTGCACCGCCAGTGCGATAGACCCCTCCGAAGTTAATCCGGCCCTCTTTGCCTGACTTATCGGGATAGCCGAACTTGCGCATAAACGCTTCAACGCCCTCTTCCCTGTAAATGCCGCCGGTGGGTTCGGGTGTCATCAGCGTCACAGGGCTTTTTGCGCGGTAGCTTGTGAAATCCGTGACGCCGAACTGTTTGACCTCCCATCCCAGATAGTCGGGTTCGGAATACCCGTTTGGTGAAATCCCGAGCTCAGCCTCAAGTGTGTATCCACCGCCGTTTCTGGCAGCGTAGGGGTGCGGCTGACCATCCGGGCCAAGCTTCTGCGACGGGATCCACTCCTTCAGATGGATCGCCCGGAGAACTGCTATCAGAGCGTCTCTGGAATTGCCTGCGCCGGCGCGAAGCGGCGTCAGGTCCAAAAAGACACCGGTCTGTTCGATTGGCCCGGCTGCCTCAAGTTCCCGAGAGACCGGGTTTTCTGCACCACTTGAATATCCGAAGATCCGGCCATCGGCGGTCACCCCCAGAAACAGGACGCGACCTGCGTCTCTGGACCGCATCAGGTCCGACGGTGCTCGTTGCGTCTTGAACAGAAATCCCGACATGCGGACTTCAGGGTATTTCGGATACAGGATGAGCTGGGCGTTGGGCGCCGGGGACAGCCCGGCCTCATCTATCCAGAAGAACTGCAGGTCCGCTTTGTCCCGGCGGCGAATACTTCCGGCGCGCATGGTCTCATCGGTCGTAACGGGCGCGTGCGGAAGAACGTTCAGCGCGCCGAAACCACCGCCGAGATAAACTTGGTTCTTTGAGTTATCGTTCGGGGAGAGGCGTTTTGCGTAGAAGCGGATCGCTCCCTGCGCCTGCATCAGATCGAGAAGTCTGGTCAGAGAATCGATCAACCGGCTGCCCCTGCACGGAAAAGTGAATTTCCGAACTCTCAAGAAATGAGCAGATGCTGTCAATCACATCGCCGGGTGGAAGCCGTTTTGGCCCCTTCAGGGCACACTCCCAGATTATCCCGAGACGCCAGCCCAGCGCCGTGAGAGCGTCCTCATTCCGGATATCCCTGCTGACATTGCCGGTGATCTTTTCGCGCCAGAATTCAGGGCGGGTGTTCGGCCACCGGAACATTGCGCAGTCATGTCCATGCCAGAAACAACCGTTCACGAACAGCACGGCGCGGTATTTCGGAAACACGAGATCAGGGCGTCCGGGCAGCTTGCGATCATGCAGACGATACCGAAACCCGCGTGCATGCAGACTGTGCCGGATCAGCAGTTCCGGCTTTGTGTCTTTACCCCTGATCGCAGCCATATTGCGGCTGCGGGTCTGCCTGTCGTGGACGTCAGCCAACTTTCCGGACCGTCTCCTTGCCGGAAGGCCTGACCAGTTGCTCCACATGTGGCTGCATGAGCCGGGCAACTTCGGCAAAGACCGGAACTGCGACCGAGTTGCCGAACTGCTTATAGGCCTGGGTGTCGGAGACGGGGATCCGAAAATCTTCGCTGTATCCCATCAGGCGTGCGCATTCGCGCGGTGTCAGGCGGCGCGGGGTTTTTCTCGCGCCCCGGCTGACGAGGATTTCAGATCCGTCCTTGTAGTATCTGGCCGACAGGGTCCTCGCGATGCTGTCGCCTTCAACGAGTCCGAAGCCAAAACCGTTGCCCTTTGCTTTGTGCTTGGCGGCATAGCCTTGCAGATAGTCCCAGAGCTTGTCCGAAAGCGCATACTTGTCGTTCACCTTTGCCTCCGCTCCGACCGTGAAGTGTCCCTCCGGTGCCTCAGAACCATCCTCGGGGTGAAGAATATCCTGCATGCGGCGGTGGCCACGGATGGGGAGCTGAAGATCGTCCCATGAGAACCCTGTGTGCTCGCGGAAGCCGACCATAACGATGCGCTCACGGTGCTGGGGTACGAAGTGCGCGGCATCGATAATCATAGTGTGCAGCGTATAGCCAAGCTCCGATGTCAGCTTGCGCTGAATAACATCGAACGTCTTGCCTTTATCGTGGCTCTTCAGGTTCTTCACATTCTCCAGAAGAAATGCGGCAGGGCGATGGGCGGTCAGGATACGCAGAACGTCAAAAAACAGGGTTCCCTGCGTTTCATCCAGAAACCCGTGCAGCCTGCCCAGCGCATTCTTTTTGGAGACGCCCGCAATCGAGAACGGCTGGCAGGGAAATCCTGCCACCAGCACATCGTGGTCCGGGATGTCGCCCGCCCCCACGTCGCGGATATCTCCGGCGATCGGCCGGTTGTCAGGAAAATTGGCGAGATAGGTCTGCTGGGCGAAGCGGTCCCACTCAGAGGTGAACACGCAGCGGCCACCAGTGGCCTCCATCGCTTTGCGTAACCCGCCTATTCCGGCGAAGAGATCGACGAAGGTGAAAGACGGCGGAGTAGTGGATTCCGCAGCACGCGCTGCGACCTTCATCCGCAACAATTCCAGCACGCTTTCACGCGGTGCATCTTCCCCTCTCTTGAAGCGGTAGATATGACCTTCGGAATAGCCCAGCGCCGTTGCGGCTTCCGATACCGTGTAACCGGCCTTCATCAGCAATTCGTCGAATTCAGTCATATCTGCTCAAGCCCCTGGGAATTTTTTTGACACCTTGGCGCAGAGAATCCCTGCAAGCAAGAACATTCCGTTAACTCCGGACCGCTTTTCTGGTATCACGATCCCATGGGCGGTGGCTCGGCATAGCCTCCGTTACCCCTACTTCTCGCAACATCCCTCCTGCCACCAGGCCATCCCGCACCCAATCCAGTGCCATCCACCAATCGTCATAACCGCGACGAGCGGATGCGATCTGTTCCGGATGCGGCCGCCAGGTGACGGGACAGGCCAAAACCTCCACCGTTCGCCATTTGCCGCGGGTCAGCACCCGTTCTGTGCCGATCACCACCGTGGTCGCCCGCTCGCCATGCTGGTTGCGCTTGGTCTCGACCGGCACGCAACGAGGCACCACGCCGGGCATCCAGTCCGGTGTCAGACCGGCGCGGGCCAGTTCGGCCACGCGGATCGCCATGCGGATGCCACCGAGGCTGTCTGGCAGTCCGGCGACGGTGGCGGCGATAACCTCGGCGTCGGGGTGGGTGTAACTGCCCATCTTGTACTGGCCGCCTTCAACCTTGCAGCCCAGCGCCGCGCGCTGCAGCAGGACATATTCCAGGCCGTAGCCAGAGCCTTCTTCCGGCACGTACTTGGGAGCAGGCAGTTCCAGTTGGGCCTTCTCGATCCGGAATGCCCATTCCAGTGCCTCCTGCACGCCCAGCGCACGTTTTGTGCGTCCTCCGCGCCTGAGGATCGGTCTTTGAAAGGTCATCGCACACCTCGCATCCGGAGGCGTTCGGGTGTCACCAGCCCGCGCGCGAGCATCAATCCGCACATGGCGGCGCTGATCATGCTCTGGGGCAAGTATTCGTCTGAGTTCACCTTGGCCGCATAAAACGTCGCCAGCTCATCGGGGCTGGGTCGTGGATCACTTTGAGCCTTGCGGCTACGCTTGGCTATCAGGAGGCTGCCGCTTGCGGCAGCCTCCTGTGCGTCGCGCCGGGCAGCGCGTTCCATGAACCGATCCAGCGCTTTGGGCCCATCTGGCGGATTGGGGTGATCGCGCCGGGTCCCGGTTGCGGTCTCGATGATCCTGTTCTCGGACAGCCCGAGGTCATCGATCCAGCGGCGAACATGGGTTCTGGCTGGCGCGCCCTGCCACCAGGCGGGCAGGCTGGCATCGGCGGCGAAGCCCAGTGCCGAGAGCAGCTCTGCAAAGAACTGATCAAAATTCGCCTCGCACGCAGCCGCGTGCTCCTCCTCCTTTACTGATTTACTTAGTGGTTCTCTTACAAGGTTAGTGTCCGGATTCCGGACACGGCTTTGACCATTTTCCGGACACGGGTCAGGGGGAAATCCTGACACGGCTTCGGGGTCAATCCCGTGTCCGAAATCCGGACATGGATCAGCCGCGCCAGGCGCATCAAGAACGCATGTGCCAGTGTCATCAGGGGTTTTCTCGACGCCTGCGTTTCCGTGTCCGATTTCCGGACTCGGAACCACAACAGCCGGAGTGAAGCCGCGCTCGAACCCCAGAATGTAGCGGGTGGGCAGCTGGCGCTTGGTCACCGAGTCGATCCGGGGCACACGGCGCAACAGACCGCCTGCCTCCAGTTGGCGGAGGTGATCGTTCAGCGTGGAGCGGCTGATCTCGCAATCATGGGCCAGCCGAGCTTGCGACGGAAAGCAGCCAAAGTCCGGATTGAATCGGTCGCAGAGATGCCAGAGCACGATTTTGGTGGTGGGTTTCAACCCGCGCTGCTTGATGGCCCAGTTGGTGGCGTCATGGCTCATGGCGCGGACCTCCGTGCAGGCGGCGCAATGCGCGTCGTAAAACCGTGATCGGCCAGCGCGCCCAGCGCATCGTCGAGGCTGCGCGCCAGTGCCCAGCCGAAGCCCTGTGCCAGCACCGCATCGCGGAAGGCCTCCTGCGTCGGACGCAGTCGTCCTTTTGGGGCTTTCAACTCGAGGAACAGCACGCGGCCATCGCAAAGGACCATCAGATCGGCAAAGCCCGCATGGACGCCCATGCCGACGAGGATCGCCTGACGTTTTGCGCCGCGGGGGCCAGCCTCGGTTACCTCGTTGGCGCAGTGATGGAGGATTGCCGTGCGGGGCAGTGCGAGGCGCAGGGCCTGCACGACGGCGCGCTGCAGATCAGCTTCGGGTGTACGGCGGCGCGTCATCCTGCGGCCCTCCCGTTATCTTCGCGCTGGGCGCGCCGCACCGGCCGCCGTGCATCGATCACCACAAGCAGCCTTTGCGCGTCTTCACGCTCGGCGGCGGTGTCGCCATGGGCGGCGAGGACCTTGCAGGCGAGCCGGATCAGGTGGTCGGGATGATGAGCCACATCGGCGATGACGGCGCGGGCCTCGACGAGCCGATCAGCAGGCCAATCAGATCTACGGGTTTGAACGACCATCACCGACGCCCTCCTGAACGGTGGCGGCGCGGGGCGGCCTGCTCCTGCTCTTCCAGCCACTCTTCGACGGCGGCGCGCCGGTAATAGACCTTCCGCCCGGCGCGTACGCAGGGCGGTCCAAAGCGCTGGGCCTCCCAACGGCGCAGCGTGTCGACCGACAGGCCGAGCTCCAGCGCAAGATCAAGGCGGCTGATCCAGCCGACCAGCAACGTGCGCGGTTTGTCCTTTGGGTCTGGCATCGATCCGAGATGCGGCATCGGGGTCTCCCTGTTTCTGAGCCCGGTGACGGTTCGCGTCAGGGGGCGTTTGCAGAGAGCAGTGAGCGCAGAGCCGCAGGGGTGGCGGCGAGGCGGAGAGTGGCGGAAAGGAAGCCGTTATTACGCCACCCCTTGTTTAATTGGGCTTTCGACGTTGATGAGTGGGGTGTGGCGCGGCGCGAGACTTCGCGGCCCGGGGCCGAAATGGACACCAAACCTGCAAACACCTGCAAACAGCCGGATTGGCAGGCAATGAGGGGCATTGGTGGGTAAAGCGGGGGTGGCATCCGGCATGGCACCCCCGCCACCCATTGATTTCCCTGGATGTTCGCAAATTCGGGGCCGGGCTTGTTGGGGATTTTCTCCCAGAGAGAGGGTTCCTCGGCCACGATTCCTGTTTCATTTGGGATGCGCGCGCCTGTCAACCCGTCCGCCCAGCGCCGAAACGCCATGAAAACATGAGGTGGCGTAAGAATGGCGACCTTTCCGCCACCCTCCGCCTCCCTGCCACCCAGGCCCGCGTGCTTGACTTGATAGTGCGGCGAAACCACGCCTCATTTCGGATGCAAGAAGGAACCAACGCATGCCAGAACGCATCAAACTGACCGAAAAAGTGCTCCGTGAGGCCGAACCCGCCGCTGGGCGCGACTACCAGATCTTCGATACCGACGTACGCGGGTTTGCCGCCTGCATTTATCGCGGCGGGGGCCGCGCCTTCACGCTCGATTACCGGAACGCCGGGCGACAGCGCCGGATGACCTTCGGGCGCTGGCCGGACTGGTCAGTTTCAGCGGCACGGGAACGGGCCAGGGAACTGCGCCGCGAGATTGATGCCGGAGGCGATCCGCTCGCCCAGCGCGAGACCAAACGAGAGGCACCCCGTGTGGCCGACCTGATCGAACGCTACTGCGCCGAGCATCTGCCGAAGCTGTCGGACCGCAGCGCGGCAGACCAGCGATCCGCGCTGGGAAAGCTGGTGGCACCCGTCTGGGGCCGGAAGCTGGTGACGGAAATCACGCCGACCGACGTTGACAAGCTGCTGACCATGATCGCTGCGGGTCGGGCCCGCCCCCACAAGGAAAAGCCCAACAACCGGGCGCGCAAATTGCAGCCCGCGAAACCTACGCCGGTGCGCGCCAACCGCATCGGGGAAGTCCTGCGCAAGATGTTCACGCTGGCCGTCCAATGGGGCTGGTGTGAGGACAATCCTGCCCAGCGCTTCCACCGGCGCGTCGAAACCCCGCGCGAGCGGTTTCTGTCGCAAGAAGAAATCGCCAGCCTTGCCGCAGCCCTTGACGCTGCGGATGATCGCCGCGCCGCTGATATCATCCGTATGTGCATGCTGACCGGTGCCCGGCTGGGCGAGGTGCGACAGGCAAAGTTTGAGCAGTTCAACCTCGAACACATGAGCTGGTCAAAGCCGCCGGCCATGACGAAACAGCGGCGCGCACATCGCGTGCCGATCTCGGACGAGACTGCAGCCATCGTGCGCCAGCGCCAGCTTCTGGTGCCGCGCGGCACCCCGTGGCTGTTCCCTGGCGATGTGCCCGGCCAGCCAGTGCAGGAGGTGCGCAGGTTCTGGACGCAGATCCAGAGGACGTGCAGCCTGTCTGACGTCCACATCCACGACCTGCGCCACACCTTCGCCTCGCTGCTGGTCAGCGGCGGTGCCTCGCTGGAAATGATTGGCAAGCTGCTGGGCCACAGCCAGATGCAGACGACCCTGCGCTATGCGCATCTGATGGACTCGCCCCTGCGCGCCGGTGTCGATGCCGTGGCCATTGCGTTCCGGCCGAAACCCCGGCTGGTCCACGACGCGGGTGATCACAGCGACGCCAAGTCGGCGTGACGCGGCCCGGCACGGACCCGGACTATCACGCCTCCTCCCGTCGCACGGCTTTCCATATCGGCGTGATCCGCCGCCGAATGCTGCGGCTGTCGGGCATCTTCTTGCCGTCCGTCTGGTCCGCGAACCATTCCTGCATTTCGGCGACCAGCTCGGCTTGGGTCGGGGGAAAGCCGTGGTCGTGAATACGCAGGATCAAGGCAACCATCATCCCCTCCCAATCGTAGGATGTTGAGGCACCCGGTCCCGATGTCACGCGCCGAACCATGTCGTTTTCCTCTTCGAACGCGTGAACATCCTCAGCCAGGATCATCATGTCAGCGATTGCGACGGGGATGCCGCCCGCGGGATCCGTGATCAGCAGCCAGTCCTGGCGAGCCAGAGGCTGGATGCGCCGCATGACACCTTCAGAGGGGCCGGTGCCACACCGGCGAAACAGCGGGAGCAATTCCATTGGGGACAGCACGACTTTGCCCGCAATGATCTCCTCGCCACAGCGGACAGCCGCGATCCCGGTCAGGATTCGAAATCTGCCGGTATCGGCCCAGCCTGCGATATCCGCGATATTGCAGCCCCACCGCGCCGAGGCCTCATGAAGGGTGAAAAACACGCGTGGCGGCAGGGCCATGATCGATAGATCCTCGTTGGAAAGAGGACGAGCCGCAATCAAACCGCCTGCTGCCCGCGCCGGGAAAGCGCAGAGTAAGTATGATCGGAGACAACGTCGTTCAGAGCGCAAAAGCGCTGCGACCTTGTCCAAAGTGCCGTTCCGATAGACCTGTTTTGCCTTTGGTTGAGGACTGCTCTCCCCACGCGCGCAACCTGCACGGGAGTTCGATTCGGAGCAAGAGGGGGGAGAGAAAGTTGCTGTGGATAAGTGGATGTGATTTTAATGGAGCTGACGCGCAACCAGGCGATGGCCGATCAAGCCATTGTAGATCGGCGGGAATCGGCCGTTCGCTGCGCCTTGCACTAATGTCTGGTTCGGGGCGGCTTTCAGACACGGGCTGCATTCGACGGGGTCGTCAGAGTGAGGCACTTTGGCCGCTTTCGACAATCCGCGTGGTCAAAGTAGCTCGACCTCATCAGCTGCAAACCAATGGTTGCGGAGCGCTGCAGCGACAAGAGCATCCGGATCGGCGGTATAGGCAATCAGAGCTAAGCTTTTCTCGGCACGCGTGCAGGTGACGTACAGGAGGCGCCGCGTCCGGGTAATGCCGCCGTCGGTTTCATCGGCGAGATGCTTACGATCCGTATCGGTCAGCGGCTTGACCTCGAATAGTTTGTCGTATGAAAAAAGGAAACCGCGCGCATCGCTATCGTCGAGGATTACCAGCACCCGCTCAAATTCGAGCCCCTTGACGCCCTGATGGGTTCCGAACGGTCCCCGGTCGCTGACATATTCAGCGAAGGGAATGGTTTGGCGATAGGGCGTCTCCAGGAATGCGCGCCAGGCCTCGAGACTTGCGGGAGACGACGCTACCGTCTCTTCGTCAGAGTTCTCTTCCGTCTCTTCGCCAGTTATTGGCTCGACATCAGTTGCTGCGGTGCCGACATCAGCAGCGACAAAGGGGCGCAGTGAGGCAGGGATTTCGAATAACCGGTGCTCGGCGACGCATTCGAGAACGTCGAGGAAAGAGGGCTCAGCGCTATCGGCATTGAGGGTCAGCAGCGCATCAACACCCGTCCGTATAGGCAGCAGCGGATCGTGCGGATTCACGGTCTGGGCAACGGCCGAGCGTTTGAGAAGCGGCGAGGTTGCACGCAAATGAGCCATGGTTGCGAAACCATCTTTCGCACGCGCCGCGGCGATGAGTGGAGCAACACGCTCGGTAAACAGCCTCAGTCCCGCAACCTCTCCGTTCCGTAGCCCCGTCGAGAGTCGCGGGTCCCGATCGAGTGCTTGGAACATTTCCAGGAAGCCGCGCCGCGATGCTGCCATATGGTGTTCAAGCGTGAGAGCCTTGACCTCCGCCTCGTCGCCCCACTTGGGATCGCGACAAAGGTCGGCCATGCGATCGCGCACCCGTTGTTCGACGCCTGGCTTGTCGGGGATCGTGCTGGACGCGACGAAGAGCCGGACAATCCCGATTTCACTATCGTCTCGGGCTACTTGGCATTGCCGATCGATTGGCGCGCGTAGGATATTGCCGAGCGCTATGACACGCTGGGGAGAGCGGTGGTTCAGCCGTTTTACGGGGCGAGCCCAACCTTCGGGTACCAAGCGCTCCAACTCGGGATGACCATCAAGATAAATTCGCTGCATCGTGTCGCCGAAAAGGCCCACTCCGCACTTGCCCTCGTTCGCAGCGGCGAGTGCAAAGAAGGCTTCGAGCAGCCCCTTGTTCGTATCTTGGCTCTCGTCAATAAGCAAAAATGAGTATTTGTTGACTAGGACCGCCCTCATCAATGGTTTGGTCTCGATGAACGCCGCGGTGATCTTCAATACCTCGGAATGCGACAATGACTCCTGACCGAAATTGTCGCCGTTTGGATTGTAGGTGAAACGCCTAGGTGAGTTCAGCCATTCGATGCGCCGGGTTGTCGAAGCGATGGCGCGTTCGCGATCTAACGCTGCCTTGGTTCCGGCGCGTCCCTTCGCCTGCTTATCGCGCAGTTCTGTGAGGGTGGCTGGAAGGGTTTCAAGCAGCCATGCCTGGATGTCGGCATGGTAGGTTCCGATATGCCTCCAACAGAAACTGTGGATCGTCGAGATAGGGAACAACGAATCCTGTCCCACTCGAGCAGCAATCTCGTCGGCTGCGGCGTTGGTGTAGGTGATTACCGCGATCTTTTTGCCTGAGTGACGGAACGCCGCGCCGTGAGTTTGGCGAAACCGGTCCAGCGCATTCTTCAGCGAGCGCGTTTTTCCCGAACCAGCACCGGCATAGAGGAAAAAACTTCTTGGTGCCACGGGGTTAAGGCACTCTTGGATCTGCGTGTCGGCGCCATCGTCGAAGTTTGACGGTTTGGTCTCAATTACCACCATTTGCATTCCCCGT
This sequence comes from Roseovarius sp. D0-M9, assembly GCF_037083805.1. NCBI lineage: Bacteria > Pseudomonadati > Pseudomonadota > Alphaproteobacteria > Rhodobacterales > Roseobacteraceae > Roseovarius > Roseovarius sp. D0-M9. Next base: position 44,972 of record NZ_JBAPKZ010000030.1, read on the forward strand.
CTTGATTTCGCTCTCCAGAATATCCTTACTGACCGCACTTTCGAACCATTTGAGACCCGCCGCGATATAGCTAGGAGGCTTCAAAGCCTTGGGATCTTCCAGCATCAGACAATCCAGAGCGAAAGCCGCCTTTTCAGCGGTCTTGAGCAAATCGAATAGCTCATCTTCAAGTTCGTCGCCCGATAGCGTGTTGGCCACAATGGCGCTGATCTTTCGCGACGTAACTGAACCCTCAACCTTTGCCACAGCAGTGAGGTTTTCCAAGATCAGCGCGTCCTCGAAGGTCCGGGGAATGACGAGGGCATCTCCATCGGCCGCGCCTTCGACTTTTACCGGCTTCTGATAGGCGACATAGAGCTCATAACCGCTGCCAACTGATGCGTGATCATCGGGGGGCAGCGCAATCAACTCGTCAATCAACTTCTTCTTAGGATGCCATTCCTTGAGCACAGAATTTGCCGTTTTCTGCGCTTTGCCTTGCTCCGGCCGAGCCGATTTCCAGCGCGTTGTTTCCTTTTCGTTTTTGTCGACTATTTTTGTCGCCACCGTCGCGTCTAGATCGCCGATGATTAGGGTTGCGATTCCGAGCGCGTCGACTAAGTCGCGAAAATTGTGAACATGGCTGCCGCCGAGCTCGAGCAGTGTCACATAGCGGCGCGACAGCTCAGGGAAGTGATGACGGATGAAGTGCGGTACGAGGATGCGCTCAGACTGTCCTTCGACGAAGATAACTCCATCAGCGAAGAAGAGATCGCAGTGTGTGGCCTTGAGGTACCGTTTCACGAAGCGTTTCGTGTCGTCGCCGTCACCGAAAATATGGGATAGGTTGGCGACGGTTGTTGTCTGGGTCTCCCCCGTGCTCGCCGCAGGCCGTCTGCGAAAATACCGCAGGTTCGCAAAATCCACCTCATGCGCGACGTGGCTTGAATGCGTGCTTACGATCAGTTGGGTGCAAAAGGAATCTCCATCCCCGAGGTCGCAGTGTTTCCTGAGGAGGTCGTAGGCCTTGTTGATGAAGACCTGCTGGACCTGTGCATGGAGGTGGGCCTCGGGTTCCTCGACAAGGACGAGATGCAGAGGCTGAATCTCGCTAGAAACGTCAGTGCCTTCGAGCAAGCCTGCTTTTTCGACTCGCATCCATTCGTCGCGAAAGCCCATCAGCATGAATACCATCGCGATCAGATTCTGATAGCCGAGGCCGGAATAATCTTCGGGGAGCTTGAGCGTCCTGGTGCCATCGCCCGATGGATCGGCGACCTGGTATTGCACCGAGGAGCCATGCTTCAGCCCATCTGTTGCGCGGAGAAGCGTTGAGATTTTAAGCTTGGGATTGTTCATACCTGGATATCCCAGCTCTTCGAGCTCTTCGAAGGCAGCGGCGAACCCTGCTTCAAGGCGCTTGTCAAAACTGCGCTCAGCCGCTTGTATCGCTCCAAGCGCTTCATAGTCCTTGTCTGAAGGCGTTTTTGAGGGATCGAGATGGCGATCGTAATAGGAACGCAGCTGATCTGATAGTCGACGCTTGAAGCGGCGAGTGCTCGCGTCTCCCTTATCTTCACTCCCATCGCTGCTTCCAGCATCGGAGAAATCGCGCTGCGCGGCGATTTCATCGATCTTGATCAAGTTCTTGAAGGGCGGGTGATCGAATGCCAGCGCGCTTGCCGGTAGCGTTTGCGGTGTTGCAAGACCATCCTTGCTCGGCGGCGTGACGACGGCCGGGTCGAGCGGATAAGCTGACAGGTCAAGATGTGCGCGCAACCGACGTTCCAAGAAATCGGTGAGGCTACGCGGCCACACCGAGATCTTGACCGCTTCACCGTTCGGGCCGGTGATCGACGCATCGCGAGCCGCGCTACGCTGCGCGAGGTACTCGGTCTTGAGCTTGTCGAAATCTTTGACGTGATAGGTGAGCCGCACCCCGAGCATACCGCCGGACCAATCCAACGTTGGCAGGATGTGGACTACGTGCTGAACTTCGCTAAGCGGAACATCGAGCCAGACGTCGAGCGACGGAAGGATTTGGTCCAAAGCGACGGATGGGTCCGTATCCGCTTCCCACTCCTCTCCCAACTGATCAATCTTTGTCCAATTGGCGATCGTAACGTCGCGTAGAGCCAGGCGGTTCGGTGATAGGAGAAAGATCCGCAATGCCACCATGGCAGAGGTCTTGCCGCTATTGTTTGCACCAACAAGGATCGTCGTCTTTTTGTCGAAGTCGATATGGGTTGATTTCAGCTTTCGGAAATTCGTGATCTCGACAAATTGGCTTCTTCGCGGTTTGTGTGGGTGTGCGGGTCTCCGGTCAGTTCACGACCACACCAGATGTTGTGTCGTAGGGTGACGCGGGCAGGTGCTTGAGCCGACCGGCGAC
>NZ_JBAPKZ010000031.1:0-42342 GCF_037083805.1 Roseovarius sp. D0-M9
TGTATTTTTGCACCATCTATAGCTGGCGTAAAGTTCGACTAAGTTGAATAGAGTGTGGTTAATCTCTCATAGAGCGGCGTAATAGTCTGTCTTAACTCCGATTAACCTGACTCTAGCTCATACTAACCATGTCTTAACCTGCAGAAGGTCACCTTTAACAATCTTTATATCGCAAGACGTGGCAAAGCGCTCACATTAGGTGCGTCTTCCCGGAACTGTTCGGGAAGATCGTCAACTATCCGTCCCGAGCGGGGATGCGCACCGAGTAACTTCACGCCCTGCCGGATCGCCTCACCAGCCCGACGTGCAGCATCGGCGCTCTTCGGGCGCAGGAAATCGCGCAGCCGTTGCAGGTCCCGGATTGCGGCCGGGGCGAATATTACTCGTGGCATTTAGGGGCTGGAAGTGAACAACAAGGCCGTGAAAGCGATCTGCTCAAGGTCAGGGTTAATCCAAGCCTAGCTTACAACTGAGGCTCCATGCTTCCATTGAGCTCCGTTTTCGGGCACAAAGGATAAGAGCACAGTGGAAAAGCCGTATTTGACAACAAATCCTGGGGGGATGGGTTGCAAGGGGCGGTAGCGTGGCCAACGTTGAAATATTTGTGACTGGGGATGAGGTAGGCACCTTTTCCAGCGTCTCAACATCAGGCAATTCAAACGGAACAAAGGTTATACTGGAGGGAGTGGAACCACTTGGCACCTCTTCGGATATCTTCCGTGTGGTGATCAGGCAGGTAAACGAAGGGGACAACCTGTTTTCAAACGGGCAGTTCGTAGATATCTATGCGCATCCAGACAGCGACCCACCTGCACCGCCGCTCTATTCCAACCTTAACCCACAGCATGACCAGTTTCAGGGCCGCGCATCCTCGGGTGATCATCAGATCATCACCGGGTCTGAGAATATCGTTTTTGACGTTAACGGGCTGACAGCAGGCACCATTCAATATGGACCAGGGAACGATCCTCCCCGGGAAGCCCAACTGTCTTTTGAGACCTTTTCTCCTGAACCGCCAGTCTTTCCGTGCTTTGCAGCGGGCACGTTGATCGAAACAGAGACCGGGCCGTTGCCTATCGAGGTGATCAGAGCGGGGGATCTGGTGCATACGCTTGATCATGGGCTGCAGCCGGTCCACTGGTCTGGTCAGCGCGAGGTAGTAGGGCGTGGGTCAATGGCGCCGATTGAGATCTCCGCAGGGGCTTTGGGTAACCCGCGCAGGCTTGTCGTGTCGCCACAGCACAGGATGTTGATCGAGGGTTGGCGCGCCGAGATGTATTTCGGTCAAGCGCAGGTCCTTTCAGCAGCCGTGCATCTAATAAACGGTGATACTATCCGGCAGGTACCACGGCGACGTGTATGCTATGGGCATCTGGCCTTCGAGCAGCATGAGGTGATCTTTGCAGAAGGCATTCCAAGCGAGAGCCTGTATCTGGGTGAAGTGGCATTGGACGCCTTGAGTGCAGATCAGCGCACTGAAATCGAGGCGATTTTTCCAGAGCTGACGGCATCACCTAATGTGATGTCTGGCGCTGCCCATTCCACGGCACGCCGATGTCTGCGACGTTGGGAAGCTAAACTGGTTGCCTGAAGTCGGAATGTCCTCATGCAGCAGCGAACGGATCGTCGATGACGCCGATGAGTCCAATCAGGAAGTCTCCACCCGTGGAACCACCCGCCTCTGCATAGATCTGATCGATCTCGGCTACCGCGCTGGTCACACTGGTTGGGCTGCCGTCATAAAGGTCCATTACAGAGACCGCATCAGCATGACCTGACAAACCTTTGATCGCTGCAAAGTACAAACCAATGTCTGTTTTTGTCTCAAGGTAAGCCGCGTCTGCGGCGCTTCCCGTTACGGCTTTTGCACCTTCCAGAACGGACAGAATGAACGTATCACGCCCCACTGCCCCCTGGTCCAGTTTGCTTACCCAGAAGTCAAAGCCCTTGGCATCAGGGATGCGCCCCAACACGTTGTTATAGACCGCCGTGGCCAGTGCTGTGTTGCTCATCGTATCGGGGTACATGCTACGGGTCTCGTCTTGATCAATGAAGAGCGCAGCCATGCCCTGCAAAGACAAGCCCTTAGAGTATTCATTGGCCCAGAAGGCGAGCCCTTCCGCATCAGGCGCGCGATCAAAATAGGCAATGTAGAGTTCAACGATCTGGGCAACCTCATCGTTGTCTAGAGCACCGCCATTGTTGCTATCAGTTCCGCTGCCCTCTCCCGTGCCACTCTCTCCTGCGACGGAAACCCCATCGCGGTCATAGCTGGACAGCGTTTCTCCAATGATACCTGTCAGGGCAGCGGTCATCGCCGCATCAGGCGCATCAAAAGGACTGCCGTAAGTATCAACTGTCTGTGCCGGAAGGCTGTTTGGCGACACCTGCGCCAGGGTTGCTGCCTGCAATCCAGCAATGAACCACTGCCCCAGATCGTTAAGGTGAATATCATCCTTGAACACGTCCCGAATTGAGCTCAGCCCTGGCACCTGCCCCGCTTGGATCGCATCGTATAGACGCGCCATGGCCTGACCCGCTGGTACGATCAGCGCCTCCGGCATCCCACCTGCACGCTGGGCATTGATGTAATCTGCAATGCCTTCCCACTTGCCCAGATCATCATCAAGCTGGGCGCGCCATGCCCCCAAGTTTGAGCCAAGGTTATGCCAGGTCTCATACACGTAGAACTGGGTGGCAGAATTGGCGTTGGTGGCCAGATTATAGTACCGCGTGGCATATCCGTGAGTGTCATTCCAAGTCAGATGAGTATCGAGGGGAATGGCTTCGGTCACCACAACGACATCATAGCTGCCATCTGCCAAGGCATTTCGGGCATTCACGCCTTCTGCCCGATCACCGTTGTCCCAGTTGTAGCGCAGTGGTGCGCCATTGATCACTTGGACGTCTGCCTGCACATCACGACCCAAGGTCGTCATGACCGAGTTCAGCATCTGCGGCATGATCTTGCCGACCAGGCTATGACCAATCAGAAGAATTTTTTCTGGCACCACACTCTCCGTCACTCTCCGTCAAACGCTACGCTCTACCCAAACCGGCAGAAATAAGCCAATTCCCATGGGTCCACATATCAGGCCCTATTCCTTGATACTTCATTTCTCATAGGTCTGTTACATGAGTCTGGAATTTTTCGACCTGGCCGTATTTGAGCGGCCAACCTCGCCAATCCCCCATGAGAGAGATATAGACGACTACAGTCCACGCCATCAGCGGTGAAAGGCACAAGCCATGACAGCCAAGATATTCGGCACCGACGGCATTCGCGGCACCGCCAACACCTACCCCATGACCGCAGACATGGCGCTGCGCATCGGGGCAGCTGCGGGTCGGCATTTTCGGCGCGACGGGCACAATGGCCACCGTGTCGTCATCGGCAAGGACACGCGGCGCTCGGGCTACATGTTGGAGAACGCGCTGACAGCGGGCCTGACATCAACTGGCATGAACGTGCTGCTGTTGGGTCCTGTTCCGACGCCCGCTGTCGCGTTCCTGACGCGATCGATGCGGGCTGATCTGGGTATCATGATCTCAGCCAGCCACAATCCGCACCACGACAACGGTATCAAGTTCTTTGGTCCCGACGGGTTCAAGCTGGACAATGCATCCGAGGCCGATATCGAGCGTATCCTGGCGGGTGAGATCCAGCCGGTGAAACCGTTGAACATTGGTCGCGCCAAGCGGATCGATGACGGTCCCGGCCGTTATGTTGAATATGCCAAGACCACAATCCCGCGCGCAACGCGCCTGACAGGCCTGAAAGTGGTTGTCGATTGTGCCAATGGTGCGGCCTACAAGGTGGCGCCTGAAGCTTTGTGGGAACTGGGTGCCGAAGTGATCCCCATCGGAAACACACCGGATGGCTACAACATCAACCTGGCTTGTGGATCAACCTCACCCCAGGCTGCAGTCGATGCCGTGCAACACCATGGTGCCGATCTGGGCATCTGCCTCGATGGAGATGCGGACCGTCTCGTGCTGATCGACGAAATGGGGCGCGTTGCCGATGGCGATCAGATCATGGCGCTCTTTGCACGGCTCTGGTCAGAGGCCGGCAGGCTGACCGGAGGCGCATTGATCGCCACCGTGATGTCTAACCTCGGGCTTGAGCGGTATCTTGAAGGGATCGGTCTGGCGCTGGAGCGAACCCAGGTGGGCGACCGCCACGTGGTTGAGCGGATGCGGGCGGGCGGCTTCAACCTCGGAGGTGAGCAATCGGGCCACATCGTAATGAGCGATTACGCCACGACAGGGGATGGCCTGGTCGCAAGCTTGCAGTTTCTGGCCACCATGGTGACCAGTGACAAACCCGCCAGCGCCCTCTTACGCAGTTTTGATCCAGTGCCTCAGCTCTTGGAGAACGTCAAGCTAAACGCCGGCGCTGTCCCCCTCGCCAATGCCGATGTCCAGACGGTCATCCGCACGCAGGAGCAGCGCATCAACGGGCAAGGCCGCCTGTTGATACGCGCCTCGGGAACCGAGCCGCTGATCCGTGTCATGGCCGAATGCGAGGATGAGGTAATGCTGCGGGATGTCGTCGCCACCATTGCTGAGGCTGTGCGTAAAGCAGGCTGAACCAGCCTGCTTCAACCCTTTGGTGCTCCGAGCTGTGACAGGATGATCAAGGCGAAAATTACTCACGGGATGCTTGGAACCTGTTCAAACAAACCGAACCACCTCTTTCCGACTGATGTCTTACCGCCGCTCCTCGGTTTTAATGATGGTGGATTGCCTGTCTCCGCTAAAGCACTTTAGGATTAAGAACTTTTCAGGCGAATTAGCGAGGTCACAGGATGACAATTTTCCACAAGCTGTTCAACAAGCCTGCCAACACTCGCAAAAACCTCGATGCCGACCACGAGGACACTGAGCGGGCGTATGCCATCATCATGCGTCACGCAAACGCAGCCCCCATGACCATTGATACACATGTCGATCCAGAAACCTTCAAGCGCTTGCAAAATCGAGTGGAAGACACTTGGTCACGATTAGGGCAGGAGGATGCCCACTGGTCAGTCATCACAGATGAAAAGTTCCGTAAGGAGAGCCTCAGCAGTCATATTGACCAGTTTTTCAGTATGGGTGACGGCGATATAGCGCGTTTGGATGCAGCGCTTAACCGGGTAGGCACATCACTCTCAAACATTGAGAGCGCCATGGATTTCGGGTGCGGGGTTGGCCGCCTGTCAGTACCAATGGCACGAAGCACCGGTCATGTTCTAGGAGTTGATATCTCTGCTGCACATTTGCGGGAAGCCAAGGCCAATGTCGCGCGGATGGGCTGTCAGAACATCGAGCTCGTCAGAGCCAGCTCCATTCAGGACATCAAAAACTTGCCTGAGTTTGAGCTGGTCTTAAGCCTCATCGTCCTGCAACATAACCCTCCCCCTGTTATGCTGGAAATACTGAATGCGTTGTGCTCGCGCGTGAAACCGGGTGGGTACCTTTATGTTCAAGCCCAAACATACCGACAAGGGTACCGTTACTGCGCTACGGATGATTTAGCAGACACACTTGATAAGATGGAGATGCATGTGCTTCCACAACACGTATTTCTAGAGACCATCCAAGGTGCGGGGCTGACCATTTTAGAGGTCACGGAAAATGGCGCGGCGTGGGATTTGAGTTACAAGTCACAGGTTGTTCTGGCTCGCAAGCGGTGACGCGTCAGGGATTTCCAGCGCCCCCCTTGCATTATCCAAGAAGGGCAGGGAAGCCCCGCCGCATACCTCAACGCCGGAGCTGAGCAGGTAGTTACTGCTTCAGGCAAAGGCAAACGGATCATCCAGCACGCCGACGACAGACATGAAAAACTCGCCATTGGCAGGGTCTTGAGCATCAGCATGATAGCCGTTGATGGCTGCAACAGCCGCATCAGTTCCAGCCTGAGTGCCATCAAAGAGAGCCAAGGCTGCAGCCGCATTGCCAGTGTCTGACATACCCTTGTGCACCGCAAAATAGGCCCCGAGGTCCACCTTGGTATCCAGGTAGCTTCTGTCGGAAGAGCCTGTCTTGACGCCCTTCAAAACCTCAAGAATGAACTGGTCACGGCTGACAGTGCCGGAGTCGAGCTGACTTGCCCAGAAGTCAAACCCAGCCTTGTCTGGCGTGCGGCCAAGGACGTTGTTGTAAACTGTTTCAGCAAAGGCATTGTTGGAGGTGCCCGTTGGGTACGCAGCTAACGTCTCGTCTTGATCGATGAACAGCGTCGCCATCTCTTCCAGTGTTGTGTCATTGGCGAAAGCTGTGCCCCAGAAGTTCAGACCGACAGCATCGGGTGCCCGGTTGAAGTAGGCGATGTAGAGCTCAACAAAGCTCTCAAACGCTTCAGCGGATAGCCCCGTGGTGCCGCCGAACTTGGTCAGGTCAAAGCTCTTGTCATTGAATTTCAGAGTTTCAATGTCGATGAGCGTATCTGTTCCGTTACCATCTGAGCGCCGATCGGTGACGATGATTGAGGTTGGGCTAAGGCTAAGCGAGTAGCTGCTCTGGTTCCCCGAGTATGCAACCATGTCCCACCCGGCCCCACCATCGAGCTCATCATTGCCTTGGCTGCCCAATATGGTGTCGTCACCTGATTGAGCCTGAATCAAGTCTGAGCCGGTAGAGCCGCGGAGAACATCACCTGCAGATGCTCCAGTGACAGCGTTCTTGAAAGTCGGAAAAATGCTTGCTGCCGCCTCCGGCGCGACACCAAGAAGTGTGATGCTTCCTGAGGCTCCTTCATAGCGGGCATTGGCAACTATTCTGGCGTCACCCTTAGCGGTCGTCCCTATGTCTATGAAGGTTCCAGCGCCTTTCAGGGCAAGCCCGTCGGATCCCAAGAACTCTAAGAAATCCTCTTCCACATTAAAGTCTGTGATGGTGTTGTGCCCAAAATGGCTCTGGAATTTGAATGTATCGGCTCCACTCCCTCCCGTTAGCATGTCATTGCCTGCGCCCCCAGTAAGGCTGTTGTTCAGGGAGTTGCCAATCAGATGGTCATTACCAGCCCCCCCAATGACGTTCTCGATGAGCGCTTCAAACGCGATACCAATGTTCTGCGAAGCGTCCCATCCTGGTATCGGAGCGTCCGAATAGGAGCCTGGTGTTAGATCAATTGAGAGATCGAGCGTGAAGCTACTGAAGTCGAATGTGTCCTGACCGCCCCCATCCCAGATGGTCTTACGCACTGCTTCAGTTGGATCAAACGTATAAACGGTGTCGCTGGAGTTGTAGTCCCAGTTGGGGCCATACAGGTGCTGTGCCGCCAGAATATCGTAAACCATCGGAGTTTGGATGGTCCAAAGGCTTTGCTTTGTTGCGCTGTCCCAAGCAAATACCTTGTCAGGACTTGTATATGACATGACCGTATGGGTGCGCGTGTCATAAGCCTGAGAATAGACGTCTCCATCTCTATCATCAAAGGGATGCTCCAAGCCCAAAGCATGACCAATCTCGTGCAACAGAGCGAAAAAGTTGTAAGTCGAATTACTCCAATTGGGATCATTGGCGTAGTTCGAGCTTATCCATATATCACCGCCACTTGGCCAGTAGTTGCTCGGAAAATAGGCCCAGCCCCACGCATTTTCCTGAGATGACGAGAATGCAAAACGCATGTCCCCAACGAATGTATCGGTTTCATATATTTTGACGAAATCCACATCGATCACCTTTGCCCATTCAGACAGGGCAGTGTCGACGGCAGCCATTTCAACAGCGTTAAGACCAAAGCGAAATTCTGCCTCAGGCTCGCCGTACCCGTAATTTGTACTCCACTGGGCTGTACTCGATGTGGTCCAGGGAAAGCTGTAGGTCACTGTTGTATCCGAACCAGTGCCCCAGCGTATGAAATCACCTTTCAGCAGCCCCGAAATAAAGGGGTTCGTTGAATATGGAGCGGTGCTTGTTTGGCCACCAGAAAACGGATCAGCCATTATAAGGATCTCCATCATCGCGCCTCGGAGCGCATATAGAAGCTTCTCTATGCCGCAAGCGGAGTCGCCGCAGGATAGGTGACTTCAGATCAATCACACCACCAGAGTATGAGGAAACCGCGATTCCAAGACCATTAGGCTTGATGGACTAGCCGGACGGTTAGCGGCCGCGGTAACACAGGTGGACGCGTGAGATCTAACTGTATTGCCGAGCCTGCTGAGACCTCTTTAGGCAAAGGCGAACACGTCATCCAGCACTCCGACGAGAGGCATGAGGAACTCGCCGCTGGCAGAGTCTATGGCATTTGCATGATAGCCTTGGATGGCGGAGACTGCCGCATCTGTCCCGGCCTGAGTGCCATCAAAGAGAGCCAAGGCTGCAGCGGCCTTACCGGTGTCTGACATGCCCTTGTGGACTGCGAAACACGCTCCGAGGTCCACCTTGGTATCCAGGTAACTTCTGTCGGGAGAGCCTGTCTTGACGCCCTTCAAAACCTCAAGAATGAACTGGTCACGGCTGACAGTGCCGGAGTCGAGTTGGCCTACCCAGAAATCCAATCCTACTTGATCCGGTGTGCGTCCCAGCACGTTGTTATAAACCGTTTCAGCGAAGGCATTATTGGAGGTGCCCGTTGGGTACGCTGCCAGCGTCTCCTGCTGATCGACAAATAGCGTTGCTATATCCTCCAACGACGTGCCGTTGGCAAAGGCGGTGCCCCAAAAGTTCAGGCCAACAGCATCAGGCGCTCGGTTGAAGTAGGCGATGTAGAGTTCGATGAAGCTTTCAAATTCCTGCTCAGACAACTTCACCATACCGCTAACCTTATCCAGATCGAGCGTGCCGCCATCGAACTCTAGAAACTCAATATTGGAGAGCGTATCGCTGCCATCGCCATCAGATCGACGATCAGTGATCGTGGTCGACGCGGCGCCGAATATCAGCGTGTAGTTTGATGCGTTGCCAGAGTAGACTGCCGTGTCAATGCCCCTGCCACCATCAAGCATATCGTTTCCGCTTCCGCCGTGGAGCCTATCATCTCCGTCTCCGCCCCAGAGCATGTCGTTTCCATCTTCGCCGTAGAGGACATCGTTATCGATTCCGCCAGCAATCAAATCATCGCCTTGGCCGCCGAAAACTGTGTCATTGCCGTTATTGGCATTGATCACATCATCGCCGCTGCTCCCCGTCATCACCTGCTCTCCATCTGAGCTGGGGGCGTTAGGGTTATTTTTGCTGCCGTACATGTGAGATGCTGCCTTGTCGCCGATTTCGGCAAAGACGCTTTCTCCACGCTGGTTCCAATTCAGGTTCAGCTCACCTTCCCGGTGCTCGTAAAGGTTAAACGGAACAAAATTATTAGGGTTCTCGTACTGGACTGTCTCAGCCGCTCTCAGCACCTCAAGGGCGTCTGGCTTCAGAAAGTGACGCTCTTCACCGATCATGCCGGAGGTCCCGTTCTGTAAGTCTCGGGCCCCCTCGAGCGCGTAGAAGATGTTGTCACCAATGGCCAGGAAGTGCTGGACGCCCAAGTCTTCCACGATAAATTCCGGGTGTTCGATAGCGATCACTCGAACATGCACGTCCTTCCCGCTAGGCAGCTTGATGGTCGCGGGTAGATCCTCCAGGTTGATTTCTGTGCCCTCGATAAGAATGTGGTCCGAGGTCGGGCTGAAGTCATCGATACGCCCAATGATCGGGGCGGAATTCTTCTCAATGTTTTTGAACTGAAACGTGTTCTGGCCAGGTCCGCCATAGGCATGATGCCCTTGCATCCCGACCGCATCGGAGATCTTGGTGACATCGAGGATAAACCAGTCGTTCCCGTCTGCGCCAAACATGTGGATCTGGCCATTGCGCGCCACGGAGCCTTCGAGAATGTCGTCCCCACTGAATCCAGTCAATCCAACGCTGGAATGTGCTCCCACGCTGAGATCCCGATGGTGGATGAGGTGATCGTTTCCAGAACCACCTCGGATCTTGTCTGTAGTGAAATCATCCCGGAGGATATTATCCACGATCGGTAGAGTGTGTTCCATAAGCTTGATCCACCGCATCCAATGCCATTCGTATGATGGCGCAGCAGTGTCATCCAAACTTACGAAGTGCGGATTCTGTCCTCTTGCTGCAGCCCATGAGCCGTTGCACCGGCTATGTCGGCAGAATATGAGTTGTGATGCCTGATACTATTTGGACTCGTGGACTGGCTGTTTGGACTGGCGGGCTGGCTGTTTGGCTAGCAGACCCTCTGCATTGTGCTCAGGGTCATGAAAATATGCCCGTGCGTTGTCTGTCAGACCGTATTTTTCAATATACTCGGTCAAGAGCTCGTTGAGCTGTGAGGCTTTGCTTGTCTTGAGTCCCATCGGGAATGACCTTCAATGTGTCGTCGACCGATTGTTACGGGCCAAGTCTTACGGTTTGATTAACGAGTAATCTGGTCACTCCACATCGCCGCTCTTCGCTTTCTAAGCCTCTTCAAGGGGTGGCATTGGTAAGGCAGATGATCATCCCAAATGTCCGGCTTGAAAGTTATCCACAGGCCTTCGCCTTCTGTGTGTGTGTTATATATGTGTTAAATAGTGTGTTACGCCAAAAAAACGCGCTCTAACTACCTGTAATGCATCAGTAATTTAAGACCCCCCGTGTGTAGAGTCACGAAAGAGCGTGTGTAAAGTCACGAAAGAACGTGTGTAGAGTCACGAAAGAATGCAGGTGTGGGTGATATCACGAAAAGCTTGACGAGCGTGGGTGATATCACGATTGTGGCTCCATGGTGGGTGATATCACGAAAGATAACCGGTCTCCTCTTCTTCCTGATCGTCAGGATCAGAAGGATTTTTTCGTGTGCGACATCTTCGATGCTGCTCCAAAGGGCGATATGGCCTCGATGGCGCATCCGATCTTCTCGCTATCGACCAAACCAGACCATCATCTGCGCCGCTACGAGGATGAGAGTGGCAAGAATTACGTGGAGATTCGTCCCTCTTCGGATGGACTGGCGACGATCCATGATCGTGATATCCTGATCTACTGCATCAGCCAGGTTATCGCGGCATTGAATGAAGGGCGGGAAGTGCAGCGGGTCGTACGGTTGAAAGCCTATGATCTGCTCAAGGCCACGAACCGGGTGACGGATGGACGGGGGTACAAAGCACTACGTGCATCCCTCATCCGTCTTCAGGGCACTCAAATTGAAACCAACATCAGCACTGGTGGGACCGAGCAACTCGACATCTTCAGCATCATTGACCGTGCTCGGATCATTCGAGAGACACGCGATGGCCGTATGCAGGAAATCGAGGTTGAGCTATCGGACTGGGTCTTCAATGCTATCCGTGCCCATGAAGTGCTGACGTTGCATCGCAATTATTTCCGTCTGAGAAAGCCCTTGGAGCGTCGTCTCTACGAACTGGCGCGCAAGCATTGTGGGCGCCAGAAGCAATGGAAGATCGGTCTCTCTGCGCTACAACGCAAATGCGGTTCCATCTCGACGATGCGTGAATTTCGCCGCTTAATCGGTGCGATCATTGAGCAGGACAAAGCTCATCATCACATGCCAGACTACGCGATCTGCATGGAAGGCGACATGGTTCTCTTTGAGAACCGTGGAACCATGGATTGCCTTGCGGGTGATGTCCTTGATGATCAGATCAAGCTTGGTAGCGAAGCGCATGAAAAAGCGCGTGCCGTGGCTCCAGGGTGGGATGTGCACTACTTGGAGCAGACTTGGCGGAGCTGGATGGCCGATGGTGGTCTGGATGCTCCACGTGATCCTGAAAAGGCTTTCATCGGGTTCTGCTCTAAGTGGTTCGAAAAGCGTGGGCGTCCCTCTTAAACGAAGATCCTGGCGCCCCAGCTTGGCTCAATGAACTTTGGCTCCAGCCTCGTTGGTGGTTTCGGTTGCAGCAAGAATGTCCTGCGCCACATCTTTCCAAGGACGCAATCTAGGCCGGGCTGCTGCGAGACGTGTCTTGAGCGCGCTGTATCCTTCGGGGTCAGACTGAAGTTTGTCGATCTTATCTGCCAAAGCTGTTGGATCATCTGGATCGAAATACTCAGCAAGATCGCCGCCTACCTCTTTCAATACAGGAGCGTTGGAAGCGAGAGCTGGCGTCCCCATCCAAAGCGCCTCACCCAGTGGCAGGCCCCAACCTTCCATGCGGCTGGGAATGACGAGGGCGAGTGCGTTTTCGTAGAGCTTACACAGCTCGGCCTGATTGGGGTTCAGCGCGAAATGAATGCGTGAGCGTATTGACGACAAGCCTGGGCCCTTGATGTAGGCTTCTGTTCGCTTGCGATGTGCTCCGGCCAGTACGAATACGGGGACTGGCCGCCCGGTCACGCGCAAATATACCATCGCATTCAATACGCATTCAAGGTTCTTACGTCCTGTCATGGTGCCAACGCCAAGCAGATAGGGCTCTGTTGGACCTGTCTGCACGATGGGTTCATCCGTTGGGCGCATTTCATGGCTCAATGGAATGGCAACTATTGGGGGTAGAGCGGGCAAGTGGCCTAAAGCCGAGAACCGCTCTATCTCCGCTTTGGTAAACTCGGAGTTTGACAGAAGACGCTCAGCATGGCGGATCACGATTTTGTTGTCGTGGAGGAAGTTTCTGGTGAACGTGCCTTGCCTTACATGGTCGGATCCATAGAGCGGAAACATGTCGTGCAAGAGCGGGTTCAACCGGATCTTGACGCCGGCCTTATCCATCACGGTCAGGTAATCAGCCATGATCTTGGGTCTTCCCAGAGACACCAATATCTGCCCATCCAGATCAACCTCTTTAACCATGCCTTCAGGAACGTTGCGCCACCGCTTCAGGTTCATTTTTCGCACGGTCCATTGCACTGCCGGATAGATTGCGTCACGCAGACGGCTCTGCGTGGGAAAGCTATAGCGCATCCGCTTTGGCGTGGCGGCACGGGGCAGCCCAGGATCGAGAATACCTGTGGGTGAAAGCGAACCGATGCGCGGGTTTACTTCGAAGAAGCGCTCATGAGCTGGAGAGAATATCACGAACCGCACGTCTGCGCCTGACACAGCAAGCTCATAGCCCACTTCCATGACAGTGCGGGCAATACCATAGTACTTGAACTTCACACCTGAAGCTAAGAACTGTTCTGAAAGGTCATAATACACTGCAGCCATGCGAGCCTCTTAGCACTACTGAGGGGTTGAGGAATATCATGTTTGCAGCCAAAGAGCCTAGATGGTTGGTTTTTGTTGCCTCGGCGTGGCATCTGCCAGACACGGTACAGGCTTACAAGCGGGTTGATGAGAATGCATTTCTTCGATGTCACCGACATTATGTTTTATGTTGAAAGGCATACGACGGTCACTGGTATCCAGAGGGTGTCCTTTGAGGTCATCAAACGGATGATCGAGCGGCATGGCCTGCAAGCGGTGCGCCTGTCTTATTGGGATCGCAGGCGGCGCGAATACCTGTCCATGGAAGCAGACTTCGTGGCTGACATGATCGAGTTCGACCCTGATGTCTGGAGTTCTGTGTTCTATGGTCGAGGGGCACGCCCGCGGGTGGGCACTGCTCCGACATTGGAGCGTTACCGCAACCATCCTCTCAAGTACCATTTCCATTATTTGCGCCGCAGCTATCATGCCTTGCGTGGTAACGAGGCGCATTTCACCAAACAGGGCTCCAGTATCGCTGAATGGAACAGCTTTCGTGCCGGTGCCCTGCCAGAGCCAAGCTCCAAATTCTCCGACCTCGAACGTAAACCTGTCTTGGACATCGCTGAGCACGGGGATCATCTCTTAGTTCTGGGCGCCACCTGGTCCATAAACGGACTAGGTGAATGCTTTCAGGGCCTCAAAGATCAGAGAGGCCTGGAGATATCACAGCTCATTCATGATCTGATCCCGATCATCACGCCGGAACATATCGCATCTGATTTCAGCGAAGACTTCTACGACTGGCTCAAGGCATCGAGCGGCTACTGTGCCAGGTATTTTGCCAATTCGAAGAATACGGCCCGTGACCTTTCTGCCTTCATGGACGAGATAGGTGTGGTTCGTCCCATTAAGACTGTTCCGCTTGCCCAAGATTTCCAAGTGGCGAATGGTGAGGCAATAGCGCGTAGTGCTGGTCTACAGGCTGGGTCCAGTACGTACAGAGCCCGCATAGATCGTAACCTTGGCTTGCGGCGTGATATCCTCAACCTGTCCAAGATGCCTTTCGTGCTGGTGGTCGGCACCATGGAGTCGCGCAAGAATATCTGGCGGCTGGCACAGGCTTGGCAGCGGCTCAGCCGTGAGGGCAACCTGGATCTTCCCAAGCTCGTGTTTGCTGGCAAGCCAGGCTGGTACAACGAGGATTTTAACCAGCTCATCAAAGCCACGGGTAATCTGGGGGGGTGGATCCAGCTCGCCAACCATCCGACGGATGCTGAGCTGGCGTATCTTTATGAAACTTGCTTGTTCACGGCGACGGTGAGCCTCTACGAAGGCTGGGGATTGCCCATAGGTGAGAGCTTGTCTTTCGGTAAGACCGCTGTTGTTGCGGACAACTCATCGATGCCTGAAGTAGGGGGCGACATGGTGGAGTATTGTGATGCTCGCTCCATTGACAGTATCTATGCCGCTTGTCGTAAGCTGATTGCCGAGCCTGATCATCGCACTGCCTTGGAGGCAAGGATTGCCAGCACCCGATTGCGCAGCTGGGATGATGTTACATCAGATTTTGTTGACCTTCTGGTCACCTGACATGCAGGTTTGCGCTTAGGCACCAAGATCGGTGACGGGCAAGAGGTGGTTCATGCGCGAGGATAAAGATGCGCTGAAGCGACGCGTGGGTGAATATCTGGTCAACCTATCTCTGCGCGCCATGATACTGTCTCTTGGTATCCTGCCGTACCGCTGGCGCATTCCCGCTCTTGGCTGGATCACGGCGCGAATTGTTGCGCCCCTTGCCGGCTATTCGGAACGTGTGCGCAAGAACCTCGCTCTGACAATGCCAGACATGCCTGAGCGTGACGTGCGCCGCCTCATGCGGGCAGTACCGGACAACGCTGGCCGCAACATGATGGAGATGTATTCGGCGGTTAAGTTTGCGGATCGTGCACGGCGCTCCCCGGTCACTGGTCCTGGCCTTCCCGACATTCAGCGTGCTCGCACCGAAGGCCGTCCGATAATATTGGTCACGGGGCATTTCGGCAGCTTCAATGCTGCACGCATGGCAATGATCGAACAAGGTTTTGAGATAGGAGCGCTCTATCGCCCACTGAGAAACCGGTACTTCAATGTGCATTACACCAAGGCAATGGAACACCTGAGCCGGCCTATGTTCAAACAGGGTAGGCGCGGCATGATGCAAGCAACCAAACATCTGCGCTCCGGTGGCACTCTTGCCATTCTCAACGATCTCAATACCCCTGGTGGTGTACCACTCGATTTCTTTGGCCAACCTGCTCTGACATCGCTGATAACGGCGGAGCTGGCTCTGAAGTTCGATGCGCTTTTGGTGCCCGTCTGGGGCATCCGCCGATCCAATGGTTTGGATTTCGACGTTCATGTCGAGGCGCCCATACCCCCCGGAGATCCGATCGAGATGACCCGTGAATTCAATGCTCGGCTTGAAGCACAGGTGCGCCAGAACATGGATCAGTGGTTCTGGATTCATCTGCGCTGGAAAGATGGAACTGGTGAGACGGCCGAAAAGGGCGCAGCACGCCTCGCAGCCCAAGTCTTTGATCCGGGAGACGATCCGTAGTGAAGGCCTTGGTGGCGATAAAGCGATCTTCACTAGCCGGAGGGCTGGAGAGCTAAATATAAACATTCATCGAGGTGCGCTATGCAGCCTGGCAGGGCTTTGGTGTGGGTGAGTTTGCCTTGCGTCCGGGAGGGCAGCGCGCATGAGGAAGTGGCCATAAGGTCAGGCCAAATGGTCAGGATGGTGCGTTTCGTGTTACTTGAGTAAACTAATGTGGGTGAGTCCAGCTGACATTACGCTCAAGCGATAGGAATGGTTTCCATGGTTGCAAAAGTCGCCAAATTTGCAAAAGATTTTTTTGACGATACGCAGGGTGGCGCTTTCATCATCGCAGGTGTGGCTATGCCGGTCCTTCTGGGTTTTGCGGGATTGGCACTTGAATATGGATCGAGCCTTATAACAAGAGCCGAGAATCAACGAACATCCGATGCCGCTGCCTATGGTGCTGCGGTCGAGTACAAGAAAAATAGTTCAGAGACATCGGATAACAAAGTCAAAGTGGCAACATCTGTCGCGAAATCTGTCGCGGCTCTCAACGGTGTTACATCTGGCGTAACTGTCAGTTTTGATAACCCTGGGAACGCTGAATATGTCGAGGTGTCCATTTCTGAAGACAAGACACTCATCTTGCCACGTTTAATAGATGCCAGAACCAGCGTGACAATAAATACAAATTCAAAAGTATTTCTTGGAACTAAGATCACACCATGCATCCTAGCTCTGGGAAGCGGCGAAAAAGATGGATTCACCGCAAACGGAGGAGGTACGTATAATCTGAAGGGATGTGGTGTAGGATCGAATGGGTCAATCGCTGCCAACGGGCAAACCCTCGGTACAAAATGTGCTGCAGTAAGTTTCAAAAATCAAGCAGCCTGCAAAGACGAGATTAAAGTTAACCCCAAGATCCCGCTCGAAGACCCTTTTAAAGATTATTTTAACAGTAATATGTGTGATTACACAGGATCACTCCCTGAGGATTTAGCAACAGAATTACCACCAGAGAAGGGCGAAAAGGGCGGTGAAAAGGGTGAGAAGGGCAGTGGTGTTTTCAAACTCTACCCAGGAGTCTTGTGTGTGGACGGGTTTTCAAGCAAGTTTGAATCGATTTCTTCTGACTGGACTGGAAATGGCAACACCCTGGTGTTTACGGAGGGTGTGGATTTAGACATGAGGGGTGGCGAAAAAGTTCTGTCTGTCATGCCTCAGGAGATGGGTGGCTTTGCGGGGGTTGGACTCTACGCTCCAAAGTCAGACATAACCGTCAACGGAAATGCAGTACTTACTATTGATGGATTAGGTTGCACTGGAATTATTGCGAACTCTATTACGTTCGGTGGAAATGTCACACTGAACGTTGAATGCGACAATGAAGAACATGCCGTTTCTGTAGGTCCACCATATCTTGTTGAATGATGCCATGGCCGCAAATTGTGTTGGCTGTAACCTGCCGCTGAATTGTCATGCACGGCGTCGTTGTTGACATGCCCGTGCCAGAGCTGATGCAGGAATCCACAAAATCCTACGCTAAGAGGCGAGCACCCGTTTGCCGGAGTCTCGTAAGTTTCCTTTGGGATCGACGTATCGATAAAGCGTGACGGGCGTCACGCCCAGCTCCTTGCAGAGCTCGGCAACGGATGTATCACGGTTGGCCATGGCAGCCTGAGCCAGGCGCACTTGAGACTTTGAAAGCGCAAATTTTCGCCCTCCGGTTCTGCCGCGCGCTCTGGCGGACTGAAGCCCTGCCAAGGTGCGTTCGCGGATCAACTCGGTTTCGAACTCGGCAAGAGCTGCGAAGATACCAAATGAGAGGCGTCCTGCTGCAGTTGTTGTATCAATCTGCGCTCCCTGGCCCGTGAGTACCTTCAGACCAATACCGCGCTCGGAGAGCATGCTGACGGTTCTGACAAGGTGGTGGAGGCTGCGGCCCATGCGATCGAGTTTCCAGACAACCAAGACATCGCCGTCGCGTAATGCCTTGAGGCAGGCGTCCAGACCGGAGCGGTCATCTTTCTTGCCTGACGCACGATCCGAGTAGATCTGGTTCTCTTCGACACCGACTGCGAGCAAGGCATCCCGTTGCAGGTCGAGCGATTGGCTCCCATCCGCTTTTGATACCCGAGCGTACCCGATCAGCATGTTTCACAAACGATCGTTTGTGAAACATGCAGAAGGTTGGGCCTTTGGATCATCATCTTTGTACCTTAACTCATATCATAAACAAATATACGCAAAGGGTACTCTTTAAGCAAAGGAAACATGCAACGCAGAGTCCGCCTAACAACCTTTTCTTGCTAGCAACCCAAAGGCGGCGTAGGAATCTGGCGCTTTCGACAAAGAGGGGCCAAGCTTGGTCATAGCCATCTGCCAGACCAGTCCGTCTGCGAAGCTCCTCACGAGAAGCGTCCTTTGCGAGGCGGATGGCGATAGCGTCCATGTGAGCCGGCTCGCTCTTGCAAATTCATTATGAAATTGACTGCCGTCTTCATACCACCCCTTTACTTGTACGTAATATTGTACATAAATTGGGGGATAAAGGAGACTGCAAATGGATGTAATGACCTACTCAGCCGCACGCGCTCAACTGAAGAGTGTCATGGATCGAGCGATTCACGACAAGCAAGAAGTTGTCGTGACGCGCAAAAAGGGTGAAGCCGTCGTGGTCATATCCTTGGACACTTGGAACGCTGTCAACGAGACGTTGCACCTCTTGTCCACACCGAAAAACGCATCCCGCTTGCATGCGGCGATCGCGCAACTCAATGCTGGAACTGGCGAAGAGCGTGGACTTACCGAGTGAAGCTGGTTTTTTCCGATCAGGCTTGTGAAGACTATCAGTACTGGGCCAACACCAATGACAAGGTGCGTGAGCGGATCAACGAACTGATCAAGCAGTGCAAGCGGACCCCCTTCAAAGGGACCGGCAAGCCGGAATCTTTGAAGGGCGATCTGACCGGCTGGTGGTCTCGGCGAATTTCTCAGGAAGATCGAATGGTCTACCGCGTTAGTGGGACTGGCGACGGCCAGAGCCTGGAGATTGCGCAACTGGGGTTTCATTACTGAACGCCTGGAACCGAGCGTAAGAGCAGACCTGACCGTACTCAGCATCCAGTTCGGTGCCTGAAGATCGCAACAGCCAACTCATGCTTGAATTGCTCTCTAAGATACGCGATTGAGAAAAGGCTTCGAGAAAGGATGCCGGTCGGGTTGTCTGGAAAGTTTCGAGGGAACCATTTGAACGACGGGCAACGCCTGAGGCTGTGACGGACTGCACGCCCCCCAGATGCAGTCCGTCCATAGCCTTTCCCCAGTCCCGAACAGGAGATGAGCTATGAAATTTCTCAAGCGGCTTGAGCTCTATGTCTCTGCCATCTTCACACTGGGCCGCATCAAGGGATTATCCAAGGAAACCCGTGCCAGGGTTGATCGCTTGGATCAGGACATGCGCAATCTTTCAGAGAGTCTCCGCCAACATGATACGTTGGCTGAAGACCTGGTCAAAGATTATGGGCGCGAAAAAGCCATTCTGGAGCGCATCACCCAATCCAATACGGCGTTGCTCGCCCGTATGTGTAGTGATCTGTCTCGCAGACTTGATGACGTCGCAAACAATAAAAGGGTTGTGCCGGATATCGCTCCTGCCGAGTTTGATCTCCCGACAACCGATGGCTTCGATCTATTCAAGGACACCTTTTATCATCGGTTTGAGAACCGCTACCGCGGCGCACCCGAAGAGATTACCAGACGTCTGAAGGTCTACCTGCCGGATGTTGAGGCTGCTTGGATCCAGACCGAGAAAAAACCTGTTCTGGATCTTGGCTGCGGGCGTGGCGAATGGTTGGGCCTCCTCGATGAAAACGGGATCAAGGGATTTGGGGTGGACCTCAGCCCTGTACAGATCGAAGAGGCTCTTGAGTATGGTCTTGATGTCATTCAGGGCAACGCTCTGCAAATGCTGGCCGATCAGGAAGATAACAGCCTCTCTGTCATCTCCGCACATCATCTCATCGAGCACTTGCCGTTTGATGCGGTCGCCTGGATCACGCGCGAGGCACTGCGTGTCTTGGCTCCGGGCGGTCTCTTGCTCTTCGAGACGCCAAATACCCGAAATGTGCTTGTAGGAGCCACGACCTTCCATACCGATCCAACACACCTCAAACCGATGCCTGAGCAAGTCATGGAGGTCCTCCTTGAGACCGCCGGCTTCAATCCGATAAACATACATGGCCTCAACCCCCATGAACGCTTCGGCGAATTCCTGTCCAAGTCTGACTTCAATGACGAGTTGGCCTTCTTGATGTTTGGCCCACAGGATCTGGCAATCCTTGGAACGAAACCGATCGGAGACTGACCAGTGCGTGTTGGCGTCCTCAGAACTCAAGTGCCCTTTGTATCAGGTGGAGCAGAGAGGCATGCAGCGAACCTTGTTGCAGCTCTGAATGCTCGTGGACATGAGGCCACTGAGATCACGCTCCCCTTCAAATGGTATCCAGGTGAAGTGCTCGCTGATCACATTCTGGCAGCGAAAATGATCGATGTCTCCGAGGTTGAAGGTGTACCCATTGATTTGGCGATCGGGTTGAAATTCCCGGCTTGGCTGGCACAGCACCCCAACAAGGTTTTCTGGGTGCTGCACCAGCACCGTCAAGCCTACGATCAATGGGAGCTGGGCACATCTGAGTTGCTGGACATCCCGCAAGGTGAGGCGCTCCGGTCACTCATTCGCGAAGAGGATCAATCCGCCTTCGCAGCCAGCCCTCATCCAATCTACGCCAATTCCGACAATGTGGCTGGCCGGATGAAGAGACACCTCGGAGTAAAGGCACAGCCTCTCTACCATCCGCCGCCCAATGCGGAGGCTTTGCGGCAAGGGGAATATGGCGACTACCTCTTTGTACCAGGCCGCATCAATCCATCTAAACGGCTGGAATTAAGCCTGCAGGCACTGGCTCACTCCAAGGCACGTCTGGTCATTGCAGGCGTGGCCGAGAACCCCGCCTATCAAAACCGCCTTATGAAAATGGCGACCAATTTGGGTGTTGAAGGCCGCATTACATGGCTCGGCGCCGTGGATGACGCAACATTGATCCGCCATTACGCAGAGGCCCGCGGCGTCGTCTTTGTCCCTCAAGATGAGGATTATGGCTACATCACTCTGGAAGCGATGCTATCGGCCAAGCCTGTCGTTACCGTGACCGACGCAGGTGGACCGCTGGAGTTCATCACAGACGGGACTGAGGGCTTTGTCACCGCTCCAGACCCAGTTGCGCTAGGAGCTGCGTTTGACCGTCTGATGGAGGATCCCGCAGAAACTGAGCGCATGGGGCTGGCTGGTCTTGCCCGGTACACTGATCTCAACATTTCCTGGGATCATGTGGTCGAGACACTGACCGGGAAAAAGTCTGGGCAGAAACTCGAACAGACACCTATACCGACACTGACGAAGATACTGACACAGACACAAAAACCAGAAGACCCAAAAGAGCCAGAAGAGACCGCTGCTCCTCTCTCCCAAGAGGAAGCAAAGCAGCAACTCTTCAATGCCGTAGCTCCGCCTCTACCGCCCAAGGGCATCCCGTTTGATAACATTGAGCAGGTGCTTCAAGCTTACGCTTTCGAAGAGCTTCCAGCAGCCTTGGGCCGCAAGGAGCCACCCATTGATACCGGTCTTGCAAGCTACCTCGATACGCACTGGACGCGGTTCATGACATCGCTGAACCAGCTGGAGGGCTTGGATGTATCCTGCGCTCTCGATGTGGGTGTTTTCCCTCCGCTGGTATTTCAAGCGCTGCTGGCCAATCGCTTCCCAGGCGTGGATATGCATGGTCTTTGGGAAGGCCCTGAGCCTTACCGCCAAACCGTTCGGGCACGTGACAAAAAGCTACCGAGCTTCGACATCACACTGAAAGCTGCCAATGGCGAGCGGGATCCCTGGCCATACGAGGACAACAGTTTTGATCTCGTAACCGGTATGGAAATTCTCGAGCACCTCGCTCTGGATCCTTATTTCTTTTACACAGAAGCGGCTCGTGTCCTCAAACCGGGCGGACACCTGTTGATAACCACTCCTAACGTCGTGAGCCATCGTGGTGTCTGGAAAGCGCTTAGCGGTATAGCGCCGTACTCCTTTGGCATCTTCGTGCCTTCGGGTGGGGTCTATGGCCGTCATAATCGCGAGTACGCCCCGCAGGAGCTTGCCTTGCTGGGAGAGGCCGCAGGGTTTGAAACCGTACGATTGCAAACAATCGATGTCTATGATCGCCACATAGAACAGGACGCGGCGCAAATACTGGTCGCTCGCCATGACGATCTGTCACTGCGCGGTGAGAACATTCAGTATCTGGCTCGCAAGGCTGGCGAACCAAAGGGTGTTCCCGAAATCCTTTACCATGGCGATCCCACGCGTATGCATGGAGTTCTCGCTGTTGCGTCTCGAGCGGATGCAACGGGGCTGACAAAAATCGACGTGCAGAACACTTCTTCTGGCTTCTGGCCCATCGCCGGTGAGCGAGCGACCTGTCTTCTGGCCGAATGGATTGATGGGACAGGGGTGCTGCGCCACCAGCACTTGATGCAGCCTTTGAACAGTCCCATTGGCCCCGGCGATACCGGGCAGATCACCCTGCGCCTTGATGAAAAAGAGGGGGGTGCAGGTAAGCTGCGCCTACACCTCTATCAGTCGGGAGTGGGAGTGTTCTCAGGACGGGGCCGAGCTGCTCCACTTGAACTCTCCTGTTCGGAGGAGGCCTTCCTGCGGATTGTCAGAAACACAGCGCTGCCGCGAGGTGCTCCTTGAAACCGCGCATTCACTGGGTCTCGCCACTACCGCCTGCAAAAACTGATATCGCTCACTACACCCGCCGCATCCTGCCAGAGCTGGCCGCTGCCTCTGATCTGGTTCTCTGGACAGATACTCCTGAATGGGACCGGGAGCTCTACAACTTCTGTCCTGTCCGCCGACTGGATCCCGACCGCATCATGCCACGTGACTTTGCAAAAGCAGGTCGCCGCGATGGGACTCTGGGCCAGAGTCCCGAGGCAGTATTTGTCAATATCGGCAATGCCTGGCCCTTCCACGCGGGCTTCCTGCGGATGATCCAGCGCATACCCTCTGTAGTGGTCCTGCATGATCTGGCTATCCAGGAATTATGCTTCGACGCCATAAAAAATGGGTTATTTCCCCGAGAGACTTATGAAGCGACTATGGCTCGCTGGCATGGCGAGACAGGCCTGCACCGAGTGCAAGAGGTGTTCGCGGATCACCATAAGGTGGGCGAGCTTGCCAAAGAGATACCGGGCTTTGAGATGACACTATCCTCTGCCGTCTCCGTTCTGACCCATACAGCTATCGCCCGAGATGCAATCGGCGCCACGCAGACTGTACCCACGTACCTGCTGGATCTACCGTTCCGGCCATCCACCAAAAAGCCGCAGGTCATCCGGTCAGGTATCGGGCCACTGCGCTTTGTGCAGTTTGGATACAGCGGACCAAATCGCAGGTTGGAGCAGGTCCTCGAAGCCCTTGCACCTTTGAAAGGTGAGATCGACTTCCGCCTGGATATAATGGGGAGCGTCTGGGATCCCTCTTATGTACAGCGCCGCATAGACGCATTGAACCTCAACCAAAACGTAAAGCTCCATGGCTTTGTTGAAGAGAGCGATCTTGATCAAAAGCTGCGGGAGGCTCATCTCGTCTTCAATCTGCGCTATCCGACCATGGGCGAAGCATCAGGCAGTCAGCTGCGCATCTGGAACGCTGCGGCACCCTCTGTCGTCACCAACCTGGGGTGGTATGCAACCCTGCCCTCGAACACCGTATTCAAAATTGAGCAGGACGAAGAGATTCCTGCACTGCAAGCGCTCGTGCGCAGGCTTCATGCGGACCCATCGATAGGACGCGAAATAGGAGCTGCAGGGCGGGCGCGTCTTGAGGAGAAGCATACGCCAAGTCACTACGTCAAAGCGGTGACAAATGTTGCTGCGCGCTTTTCCTCAGATGCTGCCTCTGCAATGCGTGCATGGCGTTTGAAGGATGCACCGCCCCTACCTGGCATCAGATAAAGCGAGATATCAAACCGGCCTAGTATCGAAAGCTTGATCATCATGCATGCAAGCATGATTACAGGCTTTCATTAAAGCATTATAATTAGATGGGACTAGGTCAACAACGTGGCCCTATGGAATATCCATGGCTTCATGCAAAATGCGAATGATGAGGATGTGATCGTCTGTCTGCTCAAAAATGATCGAGCGGCGATTTACTCGGGCTTTGAACATTCCAGCCCTACCAACGTCCATAGACTGAATACTCGCCTCACTCTTGACGATTTCTTGTATCTTTGCCCGAGTGTCTTTGGTGTATTTCTTCGCTTTTTCTGCACCCCAAGTCTGCGCGGTGTAGTCGGTTATGTCTTCCAAATCAGCACTGGCTCGGCGCGCGTATTTTACAGATTTCATCAACAGGTTGCTGCATCTTCTGCGCGCCGATCAAGGGCGTCCCAATCGATTTCATCGACGAAACCACTTGCACAACCTTCCTCAATCGCGTCGTTCAGGCGTTGAAGCGCGGTCTGCTGTTGTTCGAACAGACGCAGCGCATCGCGTACGACCTCACTGACTGTGCCGTAACGCCCCGTCTGTATCTGCTGCAAGATCAATCGATCGAAATGATCGCCCAATATGACTGTTGTCGCTTTCGCCATCACGTCCTCCAGATATGATATGATCGTATGTTGAAGGGCGCTGGGAGATCAAGCGCGCCTTGATTGCACATCGCCCTCCCCGTAAATCGCATAATCGGTACAAAACATATGTGCGAAGATGTCATTCATGTTCATGATTTGTTCTGAGCGCTGAGATGATCCTCCAAGGTTTCTTCCCGAACACGACACAGGGGGCCTTTTCGGCCCCCCTACCCTTTTGCGGCGCCCAAACCTCAAGCGTCTTTTGGCAGCTCAGCCTTCAGTGCATTCGCATAAGCATTGCGGGCTGTCTGCATGATAGCCTGTTGCTGCTGCAGCCGAGCAATCTCTTGGTCTACGACACGCAAGTTGGCCACATGGTCCTTAGCCGTGTCCGTGAGGTCTTCCACTGCATATTCTTTCTCGTCGATGGTGATGGTTTGTCCGTCGGCCATTGTCGATCTCCTTCTATTATAGGGTGGCGATAACTGGTTTATTTGTCGAAATCAAAGATGAGTTTTTCGTCATCCGAAAACATAGCGTCAAAGTTATTTGCTGGTTTCTCCACGGTTTGCTGAGCGTGGTAGGTTGCCAGAAATTCCGCGCGTTTGGTCAGTTCTCCCAACTGGTGGCTTGAGAACATCTGAGCGTAGGCCAGCGATAATGGGCCACCGCGCAGGGCATGCAGCGTTTCAGCATCCAGATCGTTCAGCGCTTGTTCACTGATGCGGTGCAGGCCATTTACCGTAAGTGGCTCCTGCCCTTCGCCACGCTCCAATATCAGAGGCCAGTCTTCAATGACCCCCGCGTCTGCAAGCTTCTGCGTTGAAGCGGTCGTGATCTGGCGGTTTTTCTCACATTCCTGCAAGAACCCCACTGTTTCAGCTACGGGCTTGGCGAGGCTGCCGTCAATCTCAAACAGCGGCTTGGCTTCAGGGTCTTCCGTGAGGTGACCATCGGCGATACACACCAATTGCTTACCTTCTTGGTTGTCCACCAGTTGAAACGGGTAGCTGCGCAGGGCTGCCGGTATGTAGCTGCCTAGCCAGCTACCTTCCGGGTGCAGATAGAGGTTGCCCTGTCCCAAGCCAGTAATCGCCACCGGCTGGTAGTGATCGTTGTCTTTGACGAACCCTAGCATGAAGTGCGGCAGGAACTTACCAATCTCTGCGAGGAACACCGGCACTGCCTGCTCATTCTTAGCAAATTGGTAGCCGTCACGTGGCCAGTAGAGTGACTGGGCGTGATCGGTTTTCGAGAGGGCTGTCCATTGGGTCATGATGCATCCAAATCGTCAGTGAGTTTGCTGCAATGATACCAGCAGAACATCGGCAGGCTGAGACGAAAAACCCCCGACCGAAGCCGGGGGTTTTGTTTGTTTTCAAATATCTGCAGTCAGTTTATCGCTGACTTAGACTGTTTGGTAAATGTCGCCAGCGTTCAAGACAGCGCCGTTGAACACGCCAACCAGGGAGACTTCGTCAGCCTGAATGCCAGCATCCAAAGCTGCATCAGCACCCTCGTTAACGTGGTACGCGTAGGTATTTGTACCATCATTGAGGAACACCAAAGCCTGGTCAGTGGTAGCGGCTGTTGTGAACTTTTCACTAAGGTAAGCGGCTACATTGGTGAGCGTTGCTGCAGTGAAGTCTGCGGAAACAAGCGCTTGAGTACCACCTGTAGTAAGCGAACCCGCCGCTCCGGCCGTTTGTGTCACAACGATGGTTGCATCATCTGTCAAAGCAACTTGTCCGCCTGCTCCAGTGATTGCGACTTCACTACCGTCAACTTCGTCGTTCGATACGTTGACGAGGTCTTCGGTTGTTGTCGCAGTTGCGGCATCGAAGTTTGTGATCGTGCTTTTACCGGTTAGATTGGCGATGTTGAACACGTCGTTTGCACTATCGGAACCAAAGTCGATTGTGTCGGTACCAGCAGAGTTGGTGATCGTGTCGATACCAGTACCACCAACGATCGCATCTGAGGCAGTAGAGCCAGTGATGGTGTTCGCCGCTGTTGCGGAGCCAGTAATGGCAAGACCATTAGTATTGGCAAGCCCTGCATCAATGGTAACTGCACCAGTAGCTGCCGAAGCATTGATCGTGCTGTTAGAAGCAAAAGCAACGTTGCCGGTTGTGATACTGATAGTACCTGCACCCGAAGCCGTAACGCCTGTGAGCGCGGTTGCACTGGTAAGAGCGCTTACAGTCAGGTTGTCAACCGCGACAAGCTCCAGTTTTTCAACATTGGCAAGAACCGGAGTAGTCAGAGCAATGGTGTTGGTAGCCGCAAGACCATCATCAGCCGTGATCTTCACAGTATCGATTTGGCCAACGGTAGCAGCGCCTTTGACGGCGATATCAAGCGTCGAATCCTGTTGAACAGTGATCGCACCGGCTTGTGTGGCCGAGACGTCGTTCAGATCAACAGCAGCGCTGTCAACAACGATGCTGGTGATGCCTGCGATGTTGTCGAGATCGATGGTGTCGTTAGTCTGCACCTCAAGTGTTTCGAAGCCCGTAAACTTCGCACCGGAAGCCGCTGTGCTAAGCGCATTACCATTGCCGACCACGAGAGTGTCCGTGCCTGCGCCTGCATCGATCGCAGCAGTGTTCGCCGCGACATAAGCAGTATTGCTTGCCGTGATCACGTCGTTGCCTGTACCACCAGTGAACTTCGTATCAACCTCTGTATCCAGTGTCAGCGTCACGCCGCCAGTGTTAGCCGAAGCATCTACGGTATCGAAACCTGCATCCAGTGTGCCGAGAGAGAACGCACCAGCGCCATTAATGGTCAAAGTGCCGTCGACTGCGGTTGTGTCAATAGATGTGGCAGTCAGGTTTGCGGAGCCACCGACAGTGACGGCCTTAGCAGCCGCAACATCAATGCTACCTGCAGTATTGGCGGTACCGGACGTAGCAATAGAAGCACTAGTCAAGCCTGCGCCTGTTACGTTCACGGCACCCGATGTCCCACCAGCGTAGGCAAGATTAGCGGTAGTTGCAGCAGCAGCATATCCGGCTGTGATTACGCCCGTAAGATTGGCACCGGAACCGACAGTCACGGTCGCATTGTTGGCAAGGTTTGAGAGACCAGTCGTGCCAGTATTAGTACCCGTAAGCCCAACGTTGGTCAGCCCAGTTGCATTAAGCGTCAAATTCTCGTTCGCTGTTGCCCGAACATTTACAACTTCAATGTTGGAAACCAATGCGCCGCTCAGTACATCGGCTGCACCAGCAACGGTTGTGACGTTGAGTGTGTCTACGCCTGCGCCACCATTGACGGCATCGCCGGCAGTCAGTGTCGCGCCATTCGTACCAACAACACCGTTAAACGTGTCGTTGTTTGTGGTCCCCGTTAAGTTTTCGACACTTGTAGTGAGCGTAAGGTTGCTGCCTGCGTTGGCATTGCCCGAGATAAACGTATCGGTCGTAGCTTTGGCAGTCGTCACCGAGGCTGCAGTGCCGTCAACGTTATCCAGGATGGAGGTTGCCGAGTCGAACGCAGCTTGGTTGTTGACTACAACCTTACCGTCAACTTCTGCAGCAATCGGATTGTTCGAAAGGCCGATGCCCGCTGCAACAGCGCTTTCAGCCCAGTCGAGACCGACGTCGATTTTGTTGGTCACAGTGGTCTTGTCATCATTGCCACCTGCGACATCCTGCGCGCCTTCGAGGATCGCGAGAATGATTTCACCGACGGGCGTGCTGCCCGACGAAAGTTGCGCGCTCCAGAAAGCCTGACCTTCGGCATCCGGCGTACGACCAAACAAGTTGGTGTAGATGCTCGTGATGAAAGTGTCTGCCGACGCAACGTCGGGAGCGTCAAAGAAGGGATACTTTGCTTTGGTTTCCGCTGCGGTCGAAAAGTCGCTCGCGACCTGAACCAGCGAACGGCCAGCCTGCACTTGGTCGACCCAGAACTGGAGACCTGCCGGATCCGGCGCGCGGTCGTAGTACGCGATATAGATGGCGGTGATTTGTTGCTGAACTGTAAGATCAGCGCTTGCATTAATGGGCATCTGTAGTTCCCTTTCGGATTAATTGACGCTCGTGGTCCTATTTCGCCCGCCACATCCCATGAGCACTGCTCAAAGCGACGCAACGAAGCTAAGACATCCATCGACCCTACATGGGGACTCCGGATCCTCTACAATGATCTACCGATTTGGAGGCGGTGGTGCAAGGAAAGATATACAGCAAATTACATACCACCGCTGAATGAGCATAAGCATATGATTTACCTTACCTTTATTTCGCCCCCTCTGAGATCTGGTCAGAGACAGAGCGCGTCTCTCGACCCGTTTCTGGCCGAAATGTTGCAATAATGACGCGATCGCCCTCAAGTGCTGTGGTGACAAATTTTCTCGCAGCATCAAAAAGCAGGGCTTAACCAAGAAAAATGGTACTACAGCAGACCATAGCTATGGGTCAGCCTTTAGAAACAAGGGTGAGGCGTTGCTTCATTTGCACTTGCCGTCAGCCCCCCACTAGACGAAGGGGTAATAAATCTACTATACACTTGGCTAGGCTTGCCGGAGCCAAGACAAACGTCAGGAAGCGTCATGATCTCATCACAGCGAAAACTAAGCTCAGAAGAGTCAAAGGAGCACCGACTCGCTCTTGGCTTTTGGCTGCGTGAGCTGCGTGAAGAGCGGGGCCTTTCCCAGCGTGACCTCTCCGAGATGCTTGGTTTGGATTACTACACATTCATCTCTCAGCTAGAGAACGGGCGTGGCAAGATTCCCTCCAGCCGGTACCGGGAGTGGGCTCAAGCGCTTGGTCAGGACTCCAAGACATTTGTACGCAAGCTCTTGATGCACTATGATCCTACATCATACGAAATCCTGTTCTCGGACGATATGGACGAGACGTATTGACGCTGGCTGATTGGGTCCAATGGCAAAAATTGTCTCTCTTAACAAGACCCTAAACCGGACGCGTGGACACGCTCTGGATAACTTGGTCGATGACGGAGACTTGTTAGAGTTTCCGGGCTCCAAAGCTGTTCAGCCTCAAGCACTACACCCGGAACTTCCCAAAGAACAAACTCAACCGGCGCAGCAAAAATCCATCTTTGCATCTGACTGGACCAACCAAGAACTTGCCGACCTTTACCGGGCTCACTCCCTGATTCAGTCAGCACAGCCGGGTTTGGAATGTGACCGAGGTGTCTCTGACGAAGGAGATCCGTGGTTCCTGATTGGCGATGATAAAGGCGATGTGCTGGTTCATATCTGCCGCATCAAGGGCGTCTATATCCTGGACAGCGTTGCGCTGTCGAAGCCTCTGAGAGGCGCAGATTTCAACGCTTTGATAGAGGACTTCCTGATCAGTGTGGTCGGGGAACATGCGCAGGATGACGAGGACTCTGAGCCTCTAGATGATCCCACAAATGTTATCCGGCTGGCCCGCGGTGGCAAGGTTTGCCTACATCCGTCGATGATGATTGCTGCGCTCGTCTGGACGCTCTTGATGAATGCCGATGAGCTGACGCTTCCAACCTCAAATGAGGCGAACCAAAAGGGTCTGGAACAAGGGCAGGACAGAGATCAGGATGTGGCTCTGTCAGACACACCTGCGCCCACGGACTTCCAGGCTGATCTGGTGACATCGGCGGAAGCTGACACAAGCATCGTTGATTTTTCCGATGACCTGAATATCCGAGAGATATCAGCGCAGAAAGACGACAAGAACCTATCCTTCTCCGCTTACTCACACGCTCTGACCACAATCGCCATCGCGGCTGGCTTTTACGCCAGCTCAGAAGCTGCGGATGTTTTCTGGAAATCCTTTACGGAATCGCCCACGGGCACCTCTGACCCATTGGGTGAGGCAAAGGAGAATGAACCGAGCGGCGAGCCAGTAACACTTGTCGACCACCTGTCAGACGCGCTGGCTCTATTGGGAAATGTGGTCGATCTCGTCATCTTGGAGAGCAATGACAACTATGCCGGGGAAAGCCACCTCGCGGGGGGTCAGGGCACCGATACCCTGAATCTGGTAGCCTTGAATATCGAAGAGATCATGGACGACAGAATGGGCCAACAGATGCTCATTGAAGCAAGTGATCTCTCCAATACTCTCGCAAAAGCCTCTCAGCCCCAAGAAGCCGATGTGCCAGTCGAGACGCCTCTCGAGCCAGAAAGTATCCTACAGGCTAACATAGCTCTGACCTTGTATGAGAACGTTTCTGAATTCCCGGGACAGGAGAAGACATCAAGTGCCTCGGTGAGTGCTTCCATTCAAGGCATCACTCAAGCCTATGCATCCCAAAAAACCGGTGTCAGCCACTATGACACGGTCTCTTTCCAGTCAGGCCTCGGTAAGTTCAATGGTGAACTTAAGAAATACTCCGCG
Organism: Roseovarius sp. D0-M9; assembly: GCF_037083805.1. Classification (NCBI taxonomy): domain Bacteria; kingdom Pseudomonadati; phylum Pseudomonadota; class Alphaproteobacteria; order Rhodobacterales; family Roseobacteraceae; genus Roseovarius; species Roseovarius sp. D0-M9. The sequence goes on from NZ_JBAPKZ010000031.1 coordinate 30,703, forward strand.
ATTTTCGAAAGCGTACCCCTTCCCGCAGAGGAAGAAGCCACAAGTGATACTGGGGATACTGGGGACAATGCCGCTAAGTCGTCTGACTTCAACATGTTCAACGATGCGGCTCGAAACTTCATCGACTCCAAGATTGCAAACTCCGAGTTGGAAATTCTTGTCTTTGAAAGAGAGATCATCTTTGTCGACAAGGCTGCCTTTGCCGGTAACAACACATCCGTTAGCTGGCAGCTAGAGGATGGCGGTGTTGTATCGATGATTGGCCTATCCAACGATATGGCTGAGTTCCTCGTCGCGTAACCACCCCCGCCCTCAGAAAGCCATCTCCCCGTTTTTTATTCAAAAGCAGTGGCTTACCATTTACAAAGAAATCGCATGAATGCATGCAACGAGGCATGCATCCTTACATGTTTTGCGCTTTGTATGCTTTCCACATCCTGAGAAAAAGCTGCTTCTTCGCGCCGTGAGTGAAGCCGAACTCGCGGCCTGCCTGCTCACTGAACTCAGCAAAAACCGTCTCCGGGATACGCACCTGAAGGGGGCGCAAAGGGGCCTTTTCATCTGGCCGAGGGTTGGTCTCGATCACATCCGGCACATCGTCTGCGGGGGGAGGTGTTCCCTTGCCGCTCTTCAGCTTCGAAAGATTGGTCGCCATCACACCACACTCCTGTCTTGTAGCTCTGCCATACGGTCAATCACACTCTGAGCAAGCTTTGACGCCCGTGCGTTGAGTGTGCTGAATGAGGTTTCGGTAATTGCCTTGCCCTGGTCAGAGGCCGAGCCATAGGCCGTGGAGACGCTGACTTCCCCCTCCAGCACCTTATACCCCGCCTCATCAATGTAATCCCGTGCCGCCATGCTCTCGCGCTCACTGCCAGTGGTTTGGAACAGCGCAAAGGCGATCTTCCCTGAGACGATCCCTTTCTTGCGAAGGCTGTGCGCCAGAAGAACCCCTGGATGAAGATCGTCGAGGGTCTGGCCGGTCGGTATGACTACGAGGTCAGACGCCTTGGCAATTTCGATCGTCTGGTCTGACGCATTCGGCTTGCCATCGAGAATGAGCGCATCAAACCGGTCTGCGTCTTCAATTGCACTCTTTACGCGCGCAAAGCTCTGAACCTGAACTTCTGGGGTGACTCCGTTCTCCGCCCGGCGTCCGGCCCAATTCGTGCAGGTCTGCTGCTGCGTATCCAGATCGGCGATCTTCGTTAAGAACCCGCCAGCAACGAGCTCTCTTGCCATCATCCGCGCCAAAGTGGATTTCCCGACCCCTCCCTTCTGAGAGACCATCCCCACGATATACGTCATACATACGCTCCAGTGCTGCCTGCCTGCTTTTTGATCATGCTAGCATCAAATCACTGATTGCGCCAAGGGTGCATTCACCAAAGCATGCAAGCATTGTTGGCGCCATAGGTGCAATAGTGCAATAATGCTTATGTGATTGCATGCTTTTAAGTCGACATGATTTGCTGAATGCATGCAAAGCGCATTAGCGCTTCTTGATATATCACATAAGATGGCCACCTTCAGAGGGTGAATACAGAGCCGATTGGCGTCACTTTCAGCGCCGCATTCAGCAGCCTTCTCCGGCCACAATCCGCCGCCAAAACCACACGAATAATCAATGAAAGAAGGGCTACTTCACAAGTGCGACATATCACTCTACAAGGCCCGAAGATGGTAAGCCGTGAACGGCTGTGATACGGTAGCGTGAAAGTCATACGTTTAGGCTCTGGAGGCCGGCAATATTATGCGCAAGAAAACTTCGCTCGACGCCGCATATGGTCGATTCCGGTCCACCTTCATTGCGACCATAGTCTTCAGTTTCTTCACCAACTTGCTGATGTTTGTTGGCCCTCTCTACATGCTGCAGATCTACGATCGGGTGCTGTCCAGCCGCAACGAAATGACCTTGGTGATGATCTCGGTGATCGCCATTGCTTTGCTCATAAGCTACGGCCTTCTGGAGTTCACACGTTCACGTCTGCTGGTTCGAGCCGGGATGCAGTTCGATGAGGTGCTCGCAAACCCCGTCTTCCACCGCGTCGTCAAACAGCAAACAGCCATGCCCGGCGGCAATGCTCAGATTGCTCTGAGTGACATTGATAAAGTCCGGGAGTTCATGACGGGGCAGGGGATCCTGGCGTTCTTCGATGCGCCTTGGGTTCCACTGTTCCTTGCCCTCTGCTTCGCATTCCATCCGTGGCTCGGAATCGTGGCAACCATTGGTGCAGCCATCATTTTCGCACTGGCGATCACCAATGAGTTCGCGACGCGGAATGTCTTGCAGGACGCCAGCAAAGCGGCTCAGGGTGCCAATCACTTTGTAAGCACGACCATGCAGAACGCCGAGGTCATTCGCGCCCTTGGTATGGAGAAGCAACTGACCCAGCGCTGGCTGAATCAGCATGACGACATGCTGGTACATCAAGCCAAGGCAAGCGATCGCGCTGGCTCAATCATGGCCACATCGAAGTTCATTCGAATGAGTCTGCAGGTCGCCATCCTGGGCACCGGTGCCTACCTTGCAATCCAGCAATTGATCTCACCGGGCATCATGATCGCTGCATCCATCGTGATGGGACGCGCCTTGGCTCCCGTTGAGCAGGCTGTGGGCCAATGGAAGCAGTTCGTGGGTGCACGCTCATCCCACAAGCGCCTGAAGCAGCTGTTTGACAACGTGGCAGATCAAGAAGAGCGCACCGAGCTTCCTGAGCCAAAAGGCAATCTGAAGGTTGAGCAGCTCTTCGCCACCGTTCCAGGAACACGTGACACGCTGCTCAGAGGCATCAACTTTTCGATCGAAGCCGGAGAAGTGCTCGCGATCATCGGGCCAAGCGGGTCCGGCAAGTCCTCTCTGGTCAGGCATCTCGTTGGCGCAATGTCGCCAGCCTCCGGTGCTGTGCGGTTGGACGGGACAGAAATGCATCACTGGGATCCCGACCAGCTTGGACGGTTCATTGGCTATCTGCCGCAGGACGTGAAGCTCTTCGGCGGCTCTGTTGCCGAAAACATTTCACGCTTCGAGGAAGAGCCAACGGATACCGACATCGTTGAGGCCTCAACGATGTCTGGAGCCCACGAAATGGTTCAAACGCTTGCCAACGGCTATGAGACCAATGTCGGGGACGGAGGCATGTTCCTCTCCGGAGGTCAGCGCCAGCGCGTCGGCCTTGCACGTGCGGTTTACCGCTCGCCCAGCCTGGTCATTCTGGATGAGCCAAACTCCAACCTGGATAGTGCTGGCGAGAAAGCCCTCATGTCTTGCATTCAGCACCTCAAAGCCATGGGCAAGACAGTGGTTCTCGTTACACACAAGACCAACTTGCTGGCTCTGACAGACAAGACACTGATGCTGATGAACGGAACCGTTGAAAAGTTTGGCCCAACCAAGGATTTCTTCCAGACCCCGCAGGCCGCAGACAAAGCGCAAGGTAGCGAGCAGGCCCCCAAGAAGGCCACCGGGGGCTCATCTGGAGTCGTGCAGCTGTCGCCCTCCGGGCAATCCGGGCAGCCCAAGTAAGACAAGATCGACAAAGAAAAGCAAACAAGCCAAGCCTGCCTGTTTGCAAACGCCCATGACACAGAACATGGGAGCCAACACAACTGATAGTAGGACGTGCCACTGATGGCCAAGAAACCAAGTCCAAGACCGATTGCGATCATGGGATATGCAATCGTGATCCTCACGTTTGGCGTCTTTGGAAGCTGGGCCTCTGTTGCCAAGCTTGACAGTGCTGTCTTTGCCCCAGGAACCATTGCCCTGGAAGGCAACCGCAAGGTCGTACAGCACTTTGAAGGCGGCATCGTTCAAGAGATCTTCGTGGATGAAGCTGACGTCGTTAAGGAAGGCGATGTCCTGCTGCGCTTGAGTGGTGTCGAGGCGCGCTCCAATCTGCATGTTGTCGATACGCGCTTGGATGTGGCCAAGATTGTCGAAGCCCGTCTTCTGGCAGAACGCCAACTGGCTGACACGCTTGAAATACCCGATCTGAACGTCGGAACATCTTCGACTATAGTGGAGTCGACGATCGCAGACCAAAGAGTCCTGTTTCAAGATCGCCGGGCCATTTTGAAATCAAGGACAGACATCCTTGAAAGCCGCATTGAACAGCTCGGGGAGCAAGTCCAGGGCCTTGAGATGCAAAAGTCAGCGCTAACGCGCCGTGTGGCCAATTTCACAACCATGATCGACCGGATGACCGGCGGTGTCGAAAAAGGCTTGATCCAGAAGAATGTCATGTCTCAGCAACAAGACGAAATGATCCAGATTGAGGCATCCCTCGGACAGATCATTTCCGAGATTGCTCAAGCGAAGAATGTGATCAACGAAACAGAGTTCGAAAAGCTGCAGGTTGGTCAAGAGTACAAACAGCGCGCGAATACAGAGCTGGAAGAAATCCGTGCTCAGATCTCAGAACTCGAACAGCGCAAGAAGGTCGCGATTGATGTCCTGAACCGAACCGAAATTCGGTCACCGGGCTCTGGCTCCATTCAGAACCTGAAGGTGCACACCATTGGCTCCGTGATCCGCCCAGGCGACATCCTCATGGAGCTGGTCCCCAAGAATGAAAACCTGATCATCAATGCACGCGTGTCACCACGCGACATCGACAGCATTTCACCGGGACTGGAAACAGAGGTTCGGTTTACCGCTTTCAAGACAAACCTGACCCCCATCATGCTGGGCCATGTCAGATCCGTCTCCAATGACATCATCACCCCTGAAAACCCGCAAGACCCACCCTATTACCTTGCCCGTATCGACGTGAACGACAAAGACATCCCTGAAAATATCCAGGGCCGCCTCTCAGCCGGCATGCCAGCTGATGTCATCATCACGACAGGGGAGCGGACAGTGGTGAATTACATGGCATCGCCGCTGATTGATGCCGTTCGTAAAAGCCTGATCGAAGAGTAAGGCAAGGGGTTCCAGCTCCTATCGGAGTTCATAGAAGCTGAAAAAGGGCACATGGCTCTCTTTTGTAAAACCGCTCGAGCTTGAACAGGATCTGGTGAGGCCTCGCCTCACACCCTGCCTTCCAAGCCTTGATACAGGAACAAGATGGCATGCTGTTCAGCAAGTTACGTCGAACCAAACCTCTGTTTTCCGCACAGGACCGCAGAAATCTTCGTTGGTTCTGGGACAACTATCTGAAGAGCAAGTCTCCTTGGCTTCTGGTTGTTCTGGGCACCGTGCTGATCCAAGGCTTTGTCTATCAGCAGTTCCTCGCTCTGACAGAGAGTGGTCTGCGGGTGATCTTTGAAAGCGGCAGCGCTTGGGAACTCGCCCGTGTTTGCGCTATCGTCTTCATGCTGTTCTCGGTACGCGGTGTGATGTCCTACCTCACCCCGCGATTGTCGGTCTGGCTCGCCAGCAACGCCGTTCTGCAGATGCGCGAGGACATGATCGATCACCTGTTGCGCTTGGACCTGTCCTACTTCGAGCGAACCAAGTCCGGCGAAATCATCTTGCGGATGGTCAACCAGGCACAGGATCTGAGCCTCTTCGTTGGTCAGGCCACGGTGAACGCTCTCAGAGACGCAGTGACCGTGATCATGGTTGCGGGCTACCTCATCTATCTCTCACCCCAGCTTTTCGTGGCGGCCGTGCTTGTCATTCCAGGCATCATCTTCCTGATGCTCATGGTTTCGGAACGCATCAAGATGATCCAGGCAAACGCCGAGAACGCCATGGGCAACTACATGACCGGGATCGAAGAGATGACGGGCGGGATGCGCACCGTGAAAATCTCCAGCCAGGAACCAAGCGAACGCTCACGCATGCGGAAGGCGACCCAGGAGATCCGGAACCTCTCAATCCGGTTGCAGGCCGCAGAGGCCATGGTTCTGCCTTCTATCGATCTATCCTCCGCAGTGGCTTATGTGCTCGTCATCGGGGGGGGTGGCTACATGGCGCTCAGCCCCGCCTATGATCTTGATGGCGCCGGGGTGATCACCTTCCTGCTCGGACTGGTCCTCCTGTTTGATCCAGCCCGGCTCGTGGCTCAGTTTTTCACGAAGCTGCAGGCGAACCTCATTCTACTTGAAGGTGTTCACTCTCTTTTCCGGGAGATCCCAAAAATTACCAATGCCCCTGATGCGGTAGAGGAGTTTGATACCAAGGGTGACATTGTTCTGAAGGATGTCGCATTCGGGTACTCAGAGGATGCACCGCTTTTTGACGGCATCAACATGACCTTCAAGGGTGGCAAGACCACAGCCATCGTTGGCTCTACAGGGTCAGGCAAAACCACCATTCTGAGCCTCGTGGCAAGGCTCTACAATGTCGATAGCGGGCAGATTACGATCAGCGATCAGCCCATTGAAAAGCTCAAGATCAGATCCCTGCGCCAGTCTTTTTCCATGGTCGCCCAAGACATCGTCATCTTCAACAATTCCATCTGGGAAAACATCCGGTATGTCCGCCCAGATGCCTCCGATGAAGCGATCTGGGACGCAGCAGAACAGGCCGCCATTGCAGATCTGATCCGGCAGCGCGGCGATGCGCCGGTCGGTCCGAAAGGCGCCCAGCTCTCTGGCGGTCAAAAGCAGAGAATAGCCATCGCACGGGCCTTTCTGAGATCCGCGCCGATCCTGATGCTGGATGAAGCAACCTCCGCGCTGGATCAGCGTACCGAACAGCGTATCCGGGATACCTTGGCAAAGCTCGGGGAAGACAAGACGACGATCGTTGTCACCCATCGCCTGAGCTCAGTATCCAATGCCGACTGGATCTATGTCATGGAAAGCGGCCAGGTCGTCGAAGAGGGCACACACGGGGATCTCATGAAAGCCGATGGTCTCTATGCCTCGATGTATGCAGCCCAAAAGCAAGGCTACGGCTGAGAGGCCTGCGAGGCTTTTCACACGCCCATTGTTCCAAATGTGCCAACTGTGCCAAGTCGCAACAGCTTTACTCTATGTCCTGCAGCACACGGCACAGGTTATTGACTGCGCTCTCTGGTTTTGCCTAAGTTTTGCCTAGATTTTCGAAGTTTTCAAAGCGAAGATCCAGGGGAGGGTGACATGGGAAATCTGAGGGCCGCGCCATTTTTCGCGGCGCTTGCCATGATTGCCAGTCTGACTGCCTGTGGCTTCACGCCCGTCTATGGTCCAGACATGCAGATGGATCAAAAGCTGTCCGACATCGAAATCGCACCTCCTGTGAACCGCGTAGGGTTTCTTTTCGTTCGCAATCTAGAGGAACGCATCGGATACAATCCAAACGCTGGAAAGCTCCTTGAGTACGACATCCTGGTCTTTGAGGATGGTCTGGAAGTGATTGGTGCGGCGCGTTCACAGGTGGTCGGAAAAGTAACCTATAAGGTAACCTCGCAGACTGATGGCGAGGTCATCACGACTGGGTTCGTGGAGAGCTTCACCGCATACACTCCCTCCGCTCAAGGATTTAAAGCCCATCAGCGCGACGCGAATGAACGTTTGATGCAGACCTTGGCTGACAGAACCATCACCGATCTCACACTCCGACTGTCCCGCTAGTGATCACTGGAGTGATTTAGGTGGTTCACTCGTGCTCACGAGTGGCCACGAGTGACAACGAGTAGTCCGACTAGTTGGCTACTCGTCAGAACTAGTCAGAACTCGTGAGCACTCTCTTTGAACTCCGGAATCCTTGTCAGCGGGCGCTTATGGTTGAGGGTCAGTCAGGCGCAAACGGCCCAAAATCAGCAATCAGGGAGTTCTGCAGGAGTCCCACTCTGATTTTCACTCCCTAGGGGCAAACATTGCCCGAAGCCTCGCATAATGACCTGACCCACCCTCAACCACAAAACGGCATGATGAAGCTGCTTATCACGGTTAGAGCAAATGTGATCGAGGGCAGACCGCATAATCAAGCCCAGCGTTTCTTCGACACCTGATGATCGCCAAGAGCCCAAGCCTGCGGGCGGACGGTATCCCAGAGAGCTATGCATCCTGACGGTATTGTAGTGGCGACATTGTAGTGGCGGCGCCGCTTTTCCAAGTGGCAAAGCAGTCACGCTGGACGTTTATAGTAGAGGCATGCGCTTGACCTAGTGGCATCACACTGCAAGCGTTTCAGCTTATTATTGCGCGGTGGCTCCGCCGGAGCGGCTCAGTAAGTTTAACAAACATGGAGAACCACAATGAAGAAGATCTATCTTGCAGCCATCGCCGCCGCGACCATCGCAGCCGCACCTGTCAGCGCCGGCAATACGACCGCACCTGTCATGGAGCCCGCGGTGATCGAAGCCGAGACCGCCAGCTCGTCAGCCAACCAGCCTGAGATAGTGGCGCTGTCACTGACCGCGCTGGTTTTCATCACAGCTTTGCTCAGCACCCACTGATCCAGTCAGCTCTGGTTAGCCAACTCTAGCCCGCAGCTTACGGAACACGGCAGAGTGGCTCAGGCGCGTTAGCGTCTGGGCGCTGATAATCCAAGCAGCACTTCTGGCTCTATGGATCTTCATTGCTTGGATCATCATGATGGACAGGCGAGATGACAAGTGGCCGCCATGAGCTAAACCACTGAGCTGAGAACCAATACCCTCTCCTGTCATAGCAGGGGAGGGGACTACACCGCTCTTTGGTGACATGACACACGCACTACAATGCGTCCGAGGTGAGCCAACCACCGACGTGTCATGTCTCTTGAGCGCGGGTGCTTCGTCAAGAACTAAACCGAGGGGGATAGCTGCTCCCGGCCCGCGCTCAACCTCACACTCCCATACACCAAACATAGAAAACCCCTCCCCAGGATGCATGCCAGGTAGGGGTTCTATGCACGACTGCAACGTGTGCTGGCCTCTGTCTTTTGGGAAAACCGGAGAACCTCAACCTTAACTTGGATCGATCGTTATCTGAGGCACCCTCAACCCTAACGCTGCCGTTGGGTGTCTCGGATGCAGTCCTCAGAGTCCGTCACTTGAGTTCACTCCGACATCAGGGAGTGAACTATGCGTCACTACCTTTTGCCTGGCTCACGCGCAGGAGCTTATGCGAAGAGTCTGAAGCGGCAGCGTTGCGGCATTCTGATCTGCGTGGTATATAATGTTTATTATATACTTGGAGGCCAACATGCAAACGCTCAAAGTCACCACCGTGGGTGCGTCGTCCGGAGTGATCCTGACCAAGGAGGTCATGGCTCATCTGAAGATCAAGAAGGGTGACATCCTCTATCTCACAGAAGCAGCTGACGGCGGGTATCGCTTGACCCCCTATAACCCAGAATTTGCGCGGCAAATGTCGCTCGCTGAGGATATAATGCACGATGACCGTGAAGTCCTGCGTGCCCTGGCAAAGTGAGTAATCCATCCGACCCACCGCCTGGGAAAGACTGGCGCTGGATCGACCCAATCGTCATCAACGCTGTTCATGATAGACAACTGGCGGAACATGGTGGCTCCGAAGGAGTTCGCGATGCTGGCGGTATCGACAGTGCTCTTGCTCGCCCCCTCAATCTCGTGAACTATGGCACACCCGATGCGGCTGATCTGGCCGCCGCCTATGCCTACAGCCTTGCGAAGAACCATGGCTTTGTGGACAGCAACAAGCGCACCGCCTGGGTCGCGGCACGCCTGTTCTTGGCGGACAACGGATACCGTCTCAGCTTCGATCCAGTCGACGCAGTCCGTATCATGGAAGATGTCTCTGGTGGGTTTGTGACAGAAACCGAACTTGCCGCTTGGTTTCGCGACCGAGTGTCATGACACCAATGCCTTGGCTCAGGCATTGAACTACCCGCTTGGTTCCTTTTGCTCCCATCTGTGCATCCGCTTGTGGGGATTGTTTGGTTTCAAGGTGTGTTTGCCTTGCAATACTTATTGGTACATAATGGCATTGCTGAGAATTGAAGGAGTGCCTGTTGATGCCCCGAAACACATCCGTGACCCTCGGAAACCATTTTGCGGACTTCATCAGTGAGCAAGTGCAGACTGGCCGTTATGGTTCGGCAAGCGATGTTGTGCGGGCAGGGCTCAGGTTGCTCGAAGAGCACGAGACCATGGTCAGGGCTTTGCAGGACGCATTGGTTGCTGGGGAACAGTCAGGGACACCGCGCCCTTTTGACAATGAAGCCTTCCTGAACCGTATGCACGCGAAGCACGCTGCCAAGCATGACGGGTAAATCCTACGGGCTTTCGCCACGGGCAGAGGCCGGCAGTATGGGCTGCCATGGATCATGTTGCGTGGACTTCATGCGGTGTGGATGTGGTGACCTGCTGAACTGCCCCCCGCATTCAAGCCCATAAAGGCCCCTCGCAAGAGGGCGCCGATGCTCAAGCCCCCACTGGCGCTCTTTGGTTCAACAAGGTGATCAGCTCGAGCCTTGATCCATTGAGAAAGTCTTGGGGTAGGGTGGTCCGAATCCGAAGGGGCGTGATTGGACGCGGCCGAGGGGTTCTTTTGCTTGGTTCCCTATCTCTGTCTCTGATGCTCTCTGACCCTGGTTCTGACGTTGATCATTCGATGCAGAGCTGTGCAAGGCTGTGAGGAGAGGCCGTGAGAGTCTCTGCAAGGGGCCTCTGGTTGCTGGAGCGGTGCTTTGCCCGAGAGGGGGTGCCAAAGCCCCAAGATGACACTCTACGGGCCGCATATGGCCTCTAAGTGACTGGTTGGCTTTGGAAGTTGACACAGTTTCGATCCATTTTAGCTTCGAAGAGCATTGTGCGAGATTGTTATGAAAATTTCCATCTATCACCGCGTTGGCAAGATCAGACGGCTCAGCGCCAAGCTCTATCCAAAAGTGATTGTCAGCATAGATTTCAATGCAGAAGAAATGAACGTGCTGGTGCGCGAAAATCTTGGGAGGTATACGCTCGTTAAGTGCGTGCCTTTCTATGCCAGGGCTGACCGCGATCCGAGCATTCATCACATGCGAATAAAGGATCTGATGAAGGGAAGATTTGAGTACCTGGCCGAGAACGAATTAGAAGCCCAGAGCTTTGAAGCCGAGCTGCGGGAAGAGCTCAAGTATCTGCAAAGTTTGCTTGAGCATGGCGGGTGATCTGCGACTCTGGCTCTTTGCGAGTCTCCGCCCTGTTCTCCTGTTCTTGGTTCTGTTCTTGGTTGGGTCGCCCCAGAGGGACAGTCGAGCGCTGGCTCCTACTGGCTCCATGCCCAGAGATTAGAGTCAGATGCCTGCTCTGATCCTGTCTCGGATGGGGGCATAGACTCTCGTTGGCTCTCGTCTTGTTGGTGTTCTATTCTGATTACTACATGACCCACCCCATTCCCTTTGGCTGCGGGCTGCGCTGCGCTGCGCCCGTCACCCCCTTGCCAGGGAATGGGGTGGGTCATGTAGGTAGGTATTAGATAGGTTTGTATTGGTGTATGAAGAGATAGATATCATCTTCTATGACTCTAATATGAATCTACTATCTAACACCAATATCTATGACAGCTAAGTAGATGTTATATATAGAGTATATATAGTATGTATTTCGGGTGTAAAATCCGGAACCAAAATAGTAAGGAACAAGGAACTTGTTGTTCCAATCCGAGCGACCTGTCAACCCATTATTTTGGATCATACCTCAAAAAATTCAATGAATTTGATCGAGCGCTGTATTTTTGCACCATCTATAGCTGGCGTAAAGTTCGACTAAGTTGAATAGAGTGTGGTTAATCTCTCATAGAGCGGCGTAATAGTCTGTC
>NZ_JBAPKZ010000032.1:0-38875 GCF_037083805.1 Roseovarius sp. D0-M9
TGCCAATCGGCTGCCCGAGATCGTCCAGGGGATTGCCTTCAAGGACGGCATCAAGCAACTTCAAGCCGCCGCCTGATCACGCCGTCACCAACTTTCGGGCATAGCTCGGTTGCGCCAAAACAAAGATACTGCGCGCTCAGTGGCCAAGGGTGTCGAGCACTGGGCAGATGGGCACTGCGGTGCCTGAGCACCGCGCTGCAGTCCTGGCCAATGTCGCCTCTATGCGCCGGAGATCCAAGATTTTAGCTCGGACATCGGCAAGATGGCGTTCGGTGCGCTCTTTAACTTCGGCGCAGGTCGGTGCCGCGCCATCTTCGAGCCCTAAAAGCCCGCGAATGTCCTCCATCGAGAACCCGAGTTCGCGGGCGCGCAGGATAAAGCGCAGGCGCGTGGCGTGTGCGGCGGTATAGATCCGGTAGCCTGCATCTGTGCGCGGCGGGTCGGGCAGCAGGCCGGTCTTCTCGTAATAGCGGATCGTCTCGATATTGCAGCCGGTCGCTCGCGCGAGCTCACCGCGCGTGAGACCGCTCTCGCTTTCGTGATCTGACATGCAAGTTTTCCTCTTGAGCCTGTAGGTACTACAGGCTCTACAACAATAGTCAGCCAAAGACGAGAGGTGCGCAACATGGCGCTGACAGACGACAAAACGGACAACGACGACGCGGATCACTCGGCCCGAAAGGGCTGGCTGGCGGCAGGTGGCGCGCTGGGTGCCTTTCTTGCCTCAGCTTGCTGCGTTGGACCGCTAGTGCTGCTGACCCTCGGCATCTCAGGGGCCTGGATCGGAAACCTGACGGCGCTAGAGCCTTACAAGCCGATCTTCGCCGTGATCGCGCTCAGCTTTATCGGGGCCGGATTTTGGCAGGTGTATTTCCGCAAGCCGACCGTCTGCGAACCCGGTTCATACTGCGCGCGCCCATTCTCGGCATGGGTTACCCAGATCGCGCTCTGGACCTCCCTCATTCTCGTTGTCGCCGCGCTCACCATCGACTGGTGGGCGCGGCTTCTCTACTGATCCCGAAAGGACACCCTCATGAAGAAGACCCTTGCACTCGCTCTGTTCGGACTGACCGCCGTGGTCTCGATGGTCGCCATCCCTGCTGCGGCACAGTCCGTCGCCGCCGAGCAGACCGTGACCTTTACAGTCGAGAACATGACCTGCGCGCTCTGTCCCATCACGGTGAAGCGCGCGATGGAAGGTGTCGAAGGCGTCACCGCAGTCGAAATCAACTTTGAGGCGCGCACGGCCACGGTTCTCTTCGACACGGCCGCGACCAGTGCCGATGCCATCGCCGAGGCCTCGGCCAATGCCGGATATCCAGCCGTGGCGGGAAGCTGAGATCATGCGTGATGACCTCATCGGTGGAGTGCTTGCGACGGCAGTGGCGGCTCCAGTCCTGATCGTCTGCTGCGGTGGTGGCGGGGTTCTGCTGGCAGGCTTCGTTGGAGCGATTGGCGGCTAGTTGACCGGGTTGGCCGGGATCTCGGTACTGCTGGCTGCGACGGCAGTGGCGCTGACTTGGCGCACAATGCGCCGCGGCAGGAAAGCCTACGAATGCTGCGTGCAGCCGAGTACCCCGTGGGCCGCGCAGGATGGCTGAAGGCTCTGACCGCAAACTGCTACTCACCGGGATCGTCGGCACCGTGCTTGCCGCGCTCTGCTGCTTCACACCAATCCTGGTCGTGCTGTTAGGAGCCGTCGGCCTCTCCGCAGTGCTGGGCTGGATCGACTACGTTCTGCTTCCCGCACTGGCATTCTTCATCGCGCTAACCGTCTACGCCGTGTGCCGCAGACAACGGCACCAAAGCAACACCTGAAAGGAACGACCAATGATGACTCAATGCTTTTCTGCGATGGCAGTGTTTGGCGCCGGCTGGACCCTCACCGTCGGCCTGATCGCGGCAACGGCCGCAATAACTCACCTCTTGATCAGGCGTGCTGATGCGCACAGCGACAGGACGACCAAGATCGACGCGAGCACAGCATGAGTGACGCATTTGATTATGATCTGATCGTGATCGGGGCCGGCACCGGCGGCAACGGCGTGGCCCGGATGACCGCGGCGGCGGGCTGGAACGTGGCCAGCATTGACAGCCTGCCCTATGGTGGAACGTGCGCCCTGCGCGGCTGCGATCCCAAGAAAATGCTGGTGGCTGTCACCGAGGGCGTGGACTGGGCCGAAAACCTGACGGGCAAGGGCCTCAAGGCCCGGGTTTCCATCGACTGGGCCGAGATGATGGCCTTCAAGCGCAGCTTCACAAACCGGATGCCGGGGCGGATCGAGGCCGGATTGAAAAAGGTGGGCGTCACGATGCTGCACGGCGCCGCGCGCTTCACCGGCTCGGACACGATCGAGTTGAACGGCAAAACCCTGCACGCAAAGCACTTCCACATCGCCACCGGTGCGCTGCCGATGACGCTGGACATTCCCGGCGAAGAGCATTTGATCACCAGTACTGATTTTCTTGAATTGCCCGAACGCCCCGAGCGGATCGTCTTCGTCGGCGGCGGCTTCATCGCCATGGAGTTCGCCCATATCGCCAAGCGTGCCGGGGCGGCTGAGGTGACGGTTCTGGAAATGATGAACCGCCCCTTGGGCAATTTCGACCCCGATCTGGTCGCCATGCTGGTCGAGGCCTCGGAGCATCTCGGCGTCGACCTGCGGACAGAAGCGAAGGTGCTGAAGATCGAGAAACATGGCGGTGAATTCGCCATCACCGTCGAGCGGCCGGGCGGCACGGAGATCGTCATCTGCAACACCGTGGTCCATGCCACCGGGCGGGTGCCCAATATCGACGGGCTGAATCTTGAGGCCGCCGGGGTGGAATACGGCCCGCGCGGCATCACGGTCAGCAGCGCGATGCGCACCACCAACCCGGCCATCTTCGCGGCCGGAGACTGCGCCGACAGCGGCCCACAACTGACGCCGGTCTCGGCCAACGAGGGCCGTGTGGTGGGCAAGAACCTATTGGCGGGCAAGGATGCGCGGGAGGTGTCCTACCCGCCGATCCCGAGCGTCGTCTTCACCCTGCCGATGGTCGCGACCGTCGGCCTATCGGAAGCTGCAGCCCGAAAGAAGGGCCTGAAGTTCGACACGCATTTCGAGAAGACCGACGGCTGGTATTCCTCGCTGCGGGTCGGCGCGAAATGGTCGGGCTACAAGGTTCTGGTCGAGCAAGAGACCGGAAAGATCCTCGGTGCGCATCTGATCGGACCAGGGGCCGAGGAGCAAATCAACCTGTTCGCCATGGCGATAGGGGCGGGCCAGACCGCGAACCAGATCAAGGCGATGATCTTCGCCTATCCGAGTTACGCCTCCGACATCGGCGGGATGGTCTGACACACGACTTTCGGGGCGTCGCCAGCTCGACTGTTCCCACAAATAGTGAAGGAAAACGACAATGGACCAGCAAGTGGACCCCAATGACTGCTGCACACCGGACGGCGCGGGACGCCGCGACTTCGACCTTGCCGTGATCGGTGCCGGATCAGCCGGCTTCTCGGCCGCGATCACCGCCGCCGAGGGCGGCAAGCGCGTCGCGCTGATCGGGCATGGGACCATCGGCGGCACCTGCGTAAACGTGGGCTGCGTGCCCTCCAAGACGATGATCCGCGCCGCCGAGGCCCTGCACGGCGCGCGGGCTACATCCCGTTTCCCGGGCCTCAGCGGCGAGGCGCAGGTCGCCGACTGGGCGGCGCTAGTCGCGGCCAAGGACGACCTGGTCACCGACCTGCGCCAGAAGAAGTACGCCGACCTGCTGCCGGGCTACGAGGGCGTCAGCTATCTCGACGACGGCCCGGCGCGGCTCGTCCCCGGCGGGGTAGAGGTCGGCGGGCGCAGGATCACGGCTCCCAAGGTCATTGTTGCCACCGGCGGCCGACCCGCCGCGCCCGACATCCCCGGGATCCAGGACGCACCAACGCTCCACAGCACGTCGCTGCTGGAAATGGATCAGTTGCCCGAAAGCCTGATCTTCCTCGGCGGCGGCTATATCGGCGTGGAACTCGCGCAGATGATGGCGCGGATGGGCGCCCGCGTCACAATCGTCTGCCGTTCGCGCCTGCTGCCGCAGGCAGAGCCGGAGGTGTCCGAGGCGCTCACAAAAATCCTACGCGCCGAGGGTTTCACGATCCTCGATGGCGCGAGCTACGTCGCCGCGCAACGCAACGGGGAGCGCGCGGGCCTGACCGTGACGCTTGGCGGTACCTCACGCGATCTGACGGCCGATCACCTCGTCCTGACGACGGGACGCGCGTCCAATACCGAGGGGCTGGGTCTCGCCGAGATGGGCGTCGAGACCGACACACGCGGTGCGATCCAAGTCGGCGACGACATGCAGACCACGAAGCCCGGGATCTTCGCCGCCGGTGACGTGACCGACCGCGACCAGTTCGTCTACATGGCCGCCAACGGCGCCAAGCTCGCGGCCCGCAACGCCGTGCTGGAAGGGACGGAGCGCTACGACAACGCCGCGATGCCCTGGGTGGTGTTCACCGATCCGCAGGTCGCCGGCGTCGGGTTGACCGAGGCCCAGGCGCGCGCGGCGGGTCATGACGTCAAGACCAGCGTGCTGACCCTCGACAACGTACCCCGCGCGCTCGCCGCCCGCGACACGCGTGGGCTGATCAAGCTGATCGCGGGCCGGGCAACCGACCGCCTGCTGGGCGGCGTGATCATGGCCCCCGAGGGCGCCGACAGCGTTCAGACGCTTGTCATGGCCCTGAAGTTCGGCATGACGGCAAAATCGCTCGGCGAGACGATCTTCCCCTACCTCACCACCGTCGAGGGTTTGAAGCTCGCCGCGCAGACCTTCGACAAGGACGTGGCGAAACTGTCCTGCTGTGCGGGATAGATCGCTGGTGAAAGAATGCGAAGAAAAGCGCTGCGCCACGCAGTTCGTGGTTCACGGCTTGCCATGACATATGTTCCTGACATGTCCCGGCCCGGAAATCAGCCCGGCGCGATGTTGCTGTTTCCACGTTGCGAAGACAGAATCATGCGTTTTTTGCGTTCAGGACGTCTGTAAGGATGGAGCCCACCTCGTTGGGCTTTTCTTCCATGATCCAGTGCGCGGCATCAATCCAGTTCAGCCTGGCGTTCGGGATGGTCTCTTGCAGCCTCTCGGCAAAAGCCGGTTTCTGGAAGACATCGCGCTGCCCCCAGAGGATCAGTGTTTCGTGCTCCAGTTGCGTCACTTCGCCCGCGATCGCCTGAGTATATTTCGGGTGGAGGCGCCGGAAGTTGCGGAAGAGGGCCTGCTTGCCTTTCTCGCTCGACCAGGGAGCCATGATGATCTCCATGATCTCCAGAGTCATCGTCTCGGCCCGATGGACGCCCTGCGGCAGGAACCCGCGAAGCATATCGAGGAAGTCGGTCAGGCTCATCGCCGCCTCGGTGCCCGGCTCTTGCAAGGGCAGGAATTCGGGGATCGGCCACGAGTCAAAGCAGACCGCGCTGCTGAGAACCAGCTTTTTCACCCGCTCGGGATGCCGCACTGCGATGATCTGCGCCACGCCGCCGCCGATGTCATGCGACACCACGTCGGCGCGCGCGATCCCGAGCGCGTCAAGCACACCGACCATCAGCCGGGCCTGCGCGGCGATCGACACGTCAGCGTGTTCGGGCTTATCCGATTGGCCATAATTGAGCATGTCGGGCGCGATCACCCGGTGCGTGCGGGCCAGCACCGGGATGATGTTGCGCCACAGCAGGCTCGATGTCGGGATCCCGTGGATCAGCAGGACCGGCGGGCCGGTGCCCTCATCAAGGTAGGCGAGCCTGTGGCCTTCAACCTGCAGATACTTGTGGTTGTAATCGGTCGTCATGTCGGTCTCCTTCAGGGTTGGAAGGGGCGCGCCGGTGTCGCGCTGGAACGCGTCATCCCTGAGAGCCCGATTTGAAACTAATTGAGTGAGTTCAGCAGGTTGTGCTTCTGTTCGGTTGCAAAGCTGAACGGAGATCACGATGGCCTGGACCGAACTCACTCGCCGCCAGCATGCCCGAGCGGGGGGCAAATACGCAAGCGATCTGACAGACCCCGAATGGGCACTGATCGCGCCTTTCATGCCCGCACCCAAGACCACGGGCAGACCCCGCACGACAAGCTTGCGCGACGTGTTCGACGCGATCCTCTACATGGCAACGACCGGGTGCCAGTGGCGGATGCTGCCGAATGACTTTCCGCCGGTTTCGACGGTGCGAGGCTATTTCTATGCTTGGCGCAATGACGGTTTTCTCGATGAGATGAACTGCAAGCTGGTTGAAGCCGCGCGGCTGGCGGAGGGCCGCAAAGCCCAGCCGACGGCGGGGATTATCGATAGCCAGAGCCACGGAAAGCGTTGGGGTTAGCGGATATGATGCCGGAAAGCGGATCAAGGGGCGCAAGCGCCATATCGTCACTGACACGACCGGATTGCTCGTCGGGCTTGAGGTCCACAGCGCCGGGATTCAGGATCGTGATGGCGCGCCGGATGTGTTGAGAGCCGTTGCGTCGCGCTACCCCATGCTGCGCCATGTCTTTGCGGATGGCGGTTATGCAGGACCCAAACTGCGAGACGCTCTGAAAGCCATCGGACGTTGGAGCGTCCAGATCGTCAAACGCTCCGACACCGCCGACGGGTTCGAGGTTCTGCCACACCGATGGGTGGTCGAGCGCACCCTTGCCTGGCTGGGCCGATGCCGCCACCTGTCAAAGGATTGGGAAAAATCCATCGCCAGCGCAGAGGCATGGATCACAATCGCCCACATTCGACGCGTCACACGCCATCTCGCAAGGGATTAATAATGCTCAGATAGTTTTGAATCAGACTCTGAGACTGGGCACCGATCCCCTCGAACATTTCGCGCAGATCGACGGTCGAGCGCGCGTCGATATCGGCGAAGTTTCGGCCCAGCCAGCGGCTGGCTGTCTCGTGGCCCATGTCGCGCAGCATGTTCAAGAAATCCGATCAGCTTCCCCTTCTGATGCGCAAAGGGATGCGCGACATAGGTGCACACTGTCACCGGGCCCAGCAAAACGGATCTTGCGCTGTTCAACGCAGCGCATCAACTGCCTCTCGGGTAGTCAAGACCTTGCTGGCGATGAATTTGAAGTTGATGATGGCGGCCTGGTACCCGTCACCGAGATCCGGATCGATGGCGGCTGCGGTGGCGTCCAATACGACAAACACTTCGAATCCCTGTTCGACCAGATCGCGCATGTGCGACTCCACGCACAGGTTCGCCGACATCCCGGCTAGGACGACCTTGTTGATCCCGTGTTTGCGCAACTGCAGTACCAGGTCGTTGTTCTGGGGTCCGTAGACCTTGTGAGGACTGACCACGATAACGTTGCTATCGGTCAGAAGCGGCTTCAACCGCTCCAGCCAGTCAGCCCCGGATCCCTCGAATCCGGACAGGTCCAGCGGACCACTGCGGGTAAACATGCCGATCTCATGCATCTTGGTTTCGAGCGTGCCACCAAACTGCCACTCCTTGTCGGCTGGATAATAGTAGTGCGGAGACACGAAAGTCCGGTAGTCAGCGTCTCGCGCGGCGGTCAACAAGGTTTCGAGGTTGGCGATCGTGTTGTTTTCGCGAACGCTGTCGCCGACCAAACCCCAAGCGGCACCGTCTTCGCTGAGGAAATCGTTTTGGGGATCGGTCACGACCAACGCTGTGGTTTTGTTATCGATGTTCATCTTTGTATCCTATTTGCTCAGGGGAGAAAGGGCGGGCTTATGTCGAATAATCTCCAGTCATGCGGCGGTGCCTTGGAACAGATGGGTGTCCGAGACTTGTCAGCGCCTACCTCCTCCATGCTTAGCCTCGATCCTTTCCGGCTTCGGTTTTTCCGTAGGCAGCCGAGCGAAACGAATCTACGTATCTTCGGCCCCCAATTCCGATGTGACTGATCCACTAACCAACGCGAGCCGCATTTCGTTCCGGCCGCAGAGCGCAGCAGGCACGCGGGTAGCCAAGCGAATTCAGGGACGTGAGCGTCACATCATCAAGGGTACAAGCCGCAACTTGATCGCGTGCCGCGTGGATACGGCAAATATTCAGCATCGCGACGATGCGCCCGAGGGTTTTTCAAAGCTCCGTCGCAAGGCCCCTTGAATCCGCCACGTATTTGCCGATGGCGGCTATGCCGGGCCAAAGGTGCGGAGCGCCCTGGACAACCTCGGGCGCTGACGCTGCAAATCATCAAGCGATACGATCGCGGGCTTCGAAATCCTGCCCTGAAAATTGGATGTCGAATAAGCGTTCGCCCTCGCTCGGTTGCTGCCGCCGTTGAACCAGCTCTCAGGGAACGGAAGTCGCTTCAGTGAGTTTACTGAAAATCCGACCCGTGCGGCCGGCGCGCATTACCGCAAATCTTCAAGGAGAACCCATGTCAGACAGCACTCGACAAGACGGGCACGGTGACCGAGGAACGCCCCGAAATGGCCAACCTGGTGCTGGCTGACGGGTTCGCGCGCGATGAAGTCCTGTCGCTGATCGCCGCGGTCGACAGCCAGTCCGAGCATCCCGTTGCCGAGGCGATTGTTCGTGCGGCACAGGCTTAGGGGACCGTGCGCGCTAATGCGGAAAGTTTCGAATCGATCACCGGCTTCGGTGTGCGCGCCCGGGTGTCGGGACATGACGTGCTGGTCGGGGCGGATCGCTTGATGGCGCGCGAGGGGCTGGACCCCGGCGACCTTGCCAAGGCGGAGGCTGACCTCGCCGCAAAGGGCCGTACCGCGCTTTATGCCGCCATTGACGGGCGGACTGCCGCCGTCATCGCCGTGGCCGATCCAGTGAAATCCGCCAGCGCCGAGGCGATCCGCGCCCTGCACGGCATGGGCCTTCGCGTGGCGATGATCACCGGCGACAAGCGCGAAACGGCGGAGGCCATCGCCCGCGAGGTCGGGATCGACACGGTGATCGCGGGTGTGCTCCCGGATGGGAAGGTGGCCGCGCTCGACACGTTGCGCGAGGGCGGGGCCCGCGTGGCCTTTGTCGGTGACGGTATCAACGACGCGCCTGCGCTGGTTCATGCGGATGTGGGCATCGCCATCGGCACCGGGACCGACGTGGCGATCGAGTCCGCCGATGTCGGGCGATCTGCGCGGCGTGGTCAACGCCGTTCAGGTCTCGCGCAGCCCCGGCAGAATAGGAGACACGCCATGAATATCGGAGATATCGCGCGGATTACGAATCTGCCCGCCAAGATAATTCGCTATTATGAGGATATTGGCCTGGTACATCCGGGACGCGATGCCAACACGTATCGCCGGTTCAACCAAACCGATGTGCATAAGCTGGGGTTTATCAGACGCGCAAGATCACTCGGCTTCACCATTGAAGATTGTCGTGCTCTTCTGGCTTTGTACGAAGATAAGGTCCGCGCGAGCGCAGATGTAAAACAGATCGCGCAACATCATCCGGACCTTATCGACGCGAAGATAGCCGAGTTGAAAGCGATGCGCACAACGCTTGGCCACCTGATCGAGAATTGCGCAGGGGACCACCGGCCGGATTGTCCGATCCTCGAGGATCTGGCTGTGATCTCACAGAAAGAGCCAGGCTGATGCAAGCCGTGTACCCGAAAGGCCAGATCGTCGCAGCGCGACAGGTCACAGGGTCGTGGCTGGACACGCGCTCTCGCTCAATCTATTGTTTTTCCATGCTTCGATGTTCCTCCATATTGCTTTTGGCCTTTCTCGCGATTTTCGCTGCGGGAAATATCGCGCATGCGGTAAGTGCCAATACTATGGCGCTGGACATGGCCCTGATGGATGGCAGCGCGATCTCCATGGAGGATTGCCAAGGCTGTCCTACAGATGGCGAGGGTGCCGAAGATTCGACAATGTGCCAACTCGATTGCACTGCCCCCGGTGTGGTGACCCTGACGGCATCCGCGTCTCTTGAATTCCTGATGCCGATCCTTCGTCAGGACCGCCGCCTGAGCGTGACTGCGCCGAATGGTCTGCGGGCTCCGCCAGACCCTTTCCCACCCCGACTCTTCATCTGATCCGACGCCACGGGCGCTGACACCAGCGTTTTCGTGACCGTCGGAATGCGTCTTCTGGAACCTGAACGGTTTCGGGACGCACTCGATCGCGCGACCTCTGCGCGACGGCCAATGGTAGAGATCAGATGAGACAGACACATGAAATCGACATTCACACCGGCGCTGTCGCGCCGCGGCTTTCTGGCCGGGAGCGCTGCGGCCGGTGCTGCAGTTTCCCTGAGCCCCGCCTGGGCGGACACTCCGAAGAGCTTCACCCTGCGCGCCGCGCCGGGACGGGCGCAACTGGCCCCCGAACCCTGGGGCGAGACTGACGTCTGGTGTTATGGCGGCGCCGTGCCCGGCCCCGAGATCCGGGTGCGGCAGGGCGACCGACTGCGCATCTCGGTCGAGAACGCGCTGGACGAGGATACCACCGTGCACTGGCACGGGCTTCGGGTGCCCAATGCCATGGACGGCGTCCCGCATCTGACGCAGGCCCCTATCGCGCCGGGCGAGACTTTCACTTACGACTTCGATGCACTGGATGCCGGAACATTCTGGTATCACCCCCACCAGCGCAGCTTCGAGCAGGTCGGGCGCGGGCTTTACGGTGCGCTGATCATCGAAGAAGCAAACCCGCCTCGCGTGGACCGCGAGATGGTCTGGGTACTCGACGACTGGCGGCTGACCCAAGAGGCCGGGATTGCCGAAGACTTCGGCGGGTTCCACGACATGAGCCACGCTGGGCGGTTGGGGAACACCGTCACGATCAATGGACGCGTGCCGGATGCTGTGCCGGTACGGACGGGTGAGCGGGTCCGCCTGCGACTGATCAATGCCGCCAATGCCCGCATCTTCGCGCTGGATTTCGGCGATCTGGCGCCGAAGGTCATCGCACTTGACGGCCAGCCCGTCACACCGCATGCGCCGCAGGATACACGCGGATGGGTGGTGATTGGCCCGGCCATGCGGGTCGATCTGATGATCGACATGATGGGCGCGCCGGGCGAGACACTGACAGTCACCGACCGGTTCTATTCGGACCAAAATTTCGAAGTCTTCGATCTCGCCTATGCCGCGACGCCCCTGCGCGATGCGCCACCCGACTGGGACATGGCACTGACCCCCAACCCGCTACCCGAGCCCGACCTGGCCCGTGCCCGTCGTCATGAGGTGACCTTCACCGGCGGCATGATGGGCGGGATGGTCGAGCGCCAGATGGGGCTGACATCAGCGGGTGGCATGATGGGTGGCGGGATGATGAGCCGGATGCACGATGGCGGCATCTGGTTCGTCAACGGCGTCGCGGCCGAGGGCCATATCCTCGACCCGATGCTGGTGCTGGAGCACAATGTCTCCCACGTCATCGCCATGACCAACGCCACCGCGTTCCACCACCCGATCCACCTGCACGGCCATTCCTTCCGTGTGATCAGCCGCAACGGGACGCCCACGGCGCATCGTGAATGGCAGGACACGGTGCTGATGGCCCCGCGTGAACGGGTCGAGATCGCCTTGGTCGCCGACAATCCGGGGGACTGGATGTTTCATTGCCACATCCTCGAGCATCAGGCGGGCGGGATGATGGGTGTGATCCGTGTGGGGTGAGGGGAAAGCAATGCTGAATGTGAACTCTGAAAACACACGGTCGCTCGGACGGCGCGGCGTGCTGGCCCTGCTGGGCGGTGTGGCCGCCGCCGGGCTGTTGCCTACGCAGCGGGCGCGGGCCGAGGGCACGTCGCACTCTGTTCTGGCGTTCGACGGTGATGCGCTTGTCGTGGCTGGCGAGCAGGTGTGGCGGTTTGATCCGTCCGGCGATGCAATCCTTCTGCCCGCACCGCGCAGCCCGATCCGGGCGCTGGCCTGTCACCCAGACCGGCCGGGGCGGCTTTTCGCGGCGCGCATCGGCGGCGGGCTGGACCTCTCTGGCGATGGGGGCCGAACATGGGCTGGGACCTCGGACGGTTTGCCACTTGCGCAGGTCACCGCGCTTGCGATTGCGGCGGGAGCACCGGACACGATCTATGCAGCGCTCGCGGGCGACGGACTGTGGCGCAGCGAGGATGCGGGGACCAACTGGTCGTTCGTGATGGATCGCCCCTGGCTTGCCGAGGCCGAGCGCGAGGTGCTCACCCTCGCTTCGGTCAATCTCGCCAGCGGTATGGGCGGTATCTGGATCTATGCCGGGACCGATCAGGGCGTGACGCGAGTGCCCGACTGTTTCTGTCGCTGGCAGGACGTGGTGGCGGGTGACGCGATGGATGCGCTGGTGGCGGGCACGCCGCGAGCGCTCGAGGCACCGTTGCCAAAGGGCGAACCCGTCCGCGCGCTGGTCTCAGCTCATAGCGCGCCGGACCGGCTCTACGCGGCGCTGCCTTCGGGGCTTTGGGCCTCCACAGATGGTGGCGTTGCGTGGGAAAACAGGTCCAGCCTGCACGCACAGGCGCTTGCCGTTGATTCGACAGATCCAGACCACATCGCCGGCGCCTACAATACAGAACTGAAACACAGCCGTGACGGGGGTGCCACATGGGCCACTCTTGCGGCTTTCTGAGACAGGAACATCGATCATGAGAAAAAGATTTGCCATTGCGCTGGGGATCGCCGGTGTCGCCACGGCGGCTTTTATCACGGCCGATCGCGATACCCGTTCGACCCTTGTCGCATCCGCCGCCGCACAAAGCGCCGAGCCTGTGACCATCTGGCGCGATCCCGGCTGCGGTTGCTGCGACGCTTATGCCGAATATCTGCGCGCCGAGGGCTTCGCGGTCAACGTGATCGACGACCGCGATTTCGACCAGAGATCGATGGAAGTGGGCGTGCCCGAGCGGGGTATCGGATGTCACCTCGCCATGGTCGACGGCTATGTGATCAGCGGCCTTGTCCCGTCCGAGATCATTGAACGGTTGCTGGAGGAACGCCCGGACATCACGGGCATCACCCTGCCGGGCATGCCCGGCAACGCGCCGGGCATGGCAACCGCGAAAACCGGAACTCTGCGCACCTATGCCTTCGGGCCGGAAGGCGTAGCGGTCTATTCCGATGAATGACGGCGCGGGCCTGTTGGCTGACACGCTCGGAACCGCCTTTGCGATTCTCGCGATGACCCTCGGACCCATTCTCGTCGTTGCAGGGCTTTGCCTCGCGATTTGGGCAATCTGTAAATACGTAAGGAGTTCAAAATGAACGGAACAGTAGACAACCCAGGAACGGGAATGATGAGCGATTGCATGGGCCAGATGATGGGCGGCCCCATGATGGGCATGATGCTGGGTGGGGGGCTTGTCTTCCTGCTGCTGATTGCGGTGCTGATCCTCGCAGCGGCGGCGCTGATCAAATATCTGCGGCGGCCGACATGACACGCGTCGGGTTGGTTTGCGGGGGCGTCCTCGCACTGGTCGCGGGCGTGGCCGCCTGGGTCGTGGCGGCCGCGCCGCAGGGCATCCCGGAAGGGTTGACCTTTCTGTGCGCGCCGGTGACGGCCGAACAGGTCGAACTCGGGCAGGATCTTTATGCGGCCAATTGCGCGTCTTGTCATGGGGTCAATCTGGAAGGTCAGCCGGATTGGCGCAGGCGGAACGAAGACGGTCGCATGCCAGCGCCGCCGCATGATGCCAGCGGTCACACCTGGCATCATGCCGACCGGCAGCTGTTCACTATCACGAAGCTGGGCGTCGGCGCGGTGATCCCCGGCTACGAGAGCGACATGCCCGCATTTGAAGGCATTCTCTCGGATGACGAGATCATTGCTGTGCTCGCCTTCATCAAGAGCACATGGCCCGAACGCGAACGCGGGTTTCAGGCAGAGGTGACGGCCAATGACGGGGACGGATCATGACCGCAGGGGCACAGCCAACCAAGTGCCGGGTCTCGCCGCTGGCGGTGTTGCCCGTCGTGATTTTTGCAGGCCTCGCTACCATGTTCTTCTGGGGGCTGTTCAATAACGATGATCGGCTGCCCTCGACCCTGATCGGCAAGCCGGTTCCGGACTTCGATCTGCCGCCGATCGAGGGGCGCAGCGACGGGTTGGCCACAACCGATCTCGCGGGCGAGGTGTCGATAGTGAATGTCTGGGCGTCATGGTGCGTGCCGTGCCGGGTCGAGATGCCATTGCTGGTCGAACTGGCGGCCACCGGTTCGGTTCCCATCTATGGCATCAATCACCGCGATCCACCCGGCGCCGCGCTGGCCTTTCTGGACGAGCTCGGCGACCCCTACACCCAGATCGGGGCCGACCGAAACGGGCGCGCCTCCATCGAGTGGGGGGTTTACGGCCTGCCCGAGACCTTCGTGATCGATGGTGAGGGACGCATCGCCTACAAGCATGTCGGGCCCCTTGACCGCCGCACGCTGGATGACGAGATCTTGCCGCTTGCCCGCCGGTTGCAGACGGAGGATGGAACATGAGGCGCCGCGACCTGCTGACCGGTGCGCTGGCTTTTGCTGCGACACCCGCTGCCGCAAGCCCCGTGATGCCGCTGCATGAGACACCGCGCGAGCTGCTGTCGCCGCCCTTCGTGGATGGTGACGGGCGCGACCTCACTTTGGCGGATTTCCACGGCCGCGTGGTGTTGCTCAATATCTGGGCCACCTGGTGTGCGCCTTGCCGGGAGGAAATGCCGACGCTCGATGCGTTGCAGGCGCGGCTTGGCGGCGACGATTTCCATGTCCTGCCGCTGTCGATCGATCGGGCGGGGTTGGGGCCGGTGCGCCGCTTCTATGACGAAATCGGTATCCAGCATCTGGATATGTACCTTGCCGAGGACATCCGCGCGATGCTGGCCTTCGCCGTCATCGGCTTGCCGACAACGATCTTGATCAATCGGCAAGGGTATGAGGTGGGTCGGCTTGCCGGCCCGGCTGACTGGGACAGTCCGGACAACATCACGCTCTTCGAGACAATCATTACAAAAGGATAAAATATACGATGACCAACATACCTCTTGTGCGCCGCCGGCAGGCCGCGCCCGCTCGCTGGCCATTTAGCCGCCGTCAGACCGTGATCGTGGCGATGATCGCGGTCGGGGCGGGCCTTTGGTTCAACTGGGGCTGGCTCGCTGCGATCGGTGTCGCCCCCGTGATCGTGGGCCTCGCTCCCTGTGCGGTGATGTGCGCCACGGGATACTGCGTCATGTGCAAAAGCAAGGGCTGTGACGCAGAAAAGACCCCGGCCGATATGCCGAACACGACGAGGGACTGACCTTTCAACTCTACCCAAGGAGACGACCATGAGAACGACCAAGACACTGAGCCTCGCTGCCACGTTCGCAGTTCTTGTCGCAGCCCCGATGACATTTGCACAGGAAAACACCGCGCCCGCGCCGATGGACGGGCAGATGATGCAAGGTGGCGGCACGATGGGGGATATGTCCGGCATGCAGAACATGATGGGCATGATGCAGATGATGGAGGCCTGCACCGAGATGATGCAGGCGATGTCTGATCACCCGCATCAGGGCATGCCTGAGCAAAAAGGGTGACACTTGCGCGGGCTTCGTCCTGACGTGGCCCGCGCGACCATACTGAAAGCAAACCGATGATAACAACAAACATATCCACAAGCACCCTGCGCCGCACTCTCTGGGCGTCGACAGGTGTTGCCGCGCTCGCGTTCGGGGCTGCCTTCTTCTGGCGGGCACAGACCCCGCAGGAGCTGACCGGCCCCCGCATCACCGGCGAGGCGGCGATCACCAATGCCTATACCCTGACCGACCATACCGGACGATCGGTGACGGCAGACAGTTTTGACGGCCAGTGGCAGATGGTGTTCTTCGGCTTCACCCATTGCCCCGATATCTGCCCGACGACGCTGGCCTACATGGCGCAGGTCATGGATGAACTTGGGCCTGACGCCGCGCAAGTGACGCCGACCTTCATCACCGTGGACCCGGCGCGCGACACGCGCGACGTCATGGCCGCCTATGTCGAGGCCTTCCATCCCCGCATGGTTGGCCTGACCGGAACCGAGGCGCAGGTCGCTGAGGCTGCCGGAAATTTCCGCGTCTGGTATGAGCGCGCCGAGGACGCCAGCATGCCCGATGGCTACTCCATGGCCCATGCCGGGCACATTTATGTCATGGCACCGGATGGCCGCTTCGTCGACGTCTGGCTGGAGGGTGACGCGCCCGCCGAAGCCTTTGCAGCCGATCTCCTGACCGTAATTCAATCGACAGGATCTTCCTCGTGAGAAACATCGCATTCGCCGCCTTCTGCGCGGCCCTGCCGACCATCGCCGCCGCCGAAATGACGGTGTCCGAGCCGTGGGCGCGCGCCAGCATTCAGGCCAACCGCCCCGGTGCCGCCTACCTGACACTGCAAAGCGATGTCGCGGATCGGCTCATGTTCCTTGGGACGCCGGTCGCAGGTCAGGTGATGCTGCACGGCACTGAGACGGACGCGAACGGCGTAGCGCGCATGGACCATATCGAGGCGCTCGACATTGAACCCGGCACCCCCGTCACCTTTGCCCCGGGCGGCATGCACCTGATGTTGATGGGACTGGTCGCGAAGCTGGAGGAGGGCAGCACCTTCCCCCTGACCCTGAGTTTCCAGCATGCCGGGGATATCACGGTCGAGATTCAGATTCTCGGCATTGCAGCGACCGGGCCAGAGGGCGAGGAATGAAATACATCCTTGTCAGTCTTGTGCTGGTCCTGTCGCCGGTTGCGGTCTTCGCGCATCATCCGGGCGAACGGATCGACGAGGTGATGGCCGCGCGCGAACCCGCGTTCGAGGCTACTGATTTGCGGCGCACGCCGCGCCTGCGCGCGACCGATGCCGATGGCACGCCACTGCGGCTCGACACCATGCAGGACAGTATCGTCGTCGTCAGTTTCGCGCCCGAGGGCTGTGGCGCTCCCTGCGAGGCGCAGCAGGCGCTGTTGCGCGAGGTGCAGGATGGAGTGAACGTCACGCCGATGCGCGAGATGGTCACCTTCCTCACTGTCGGTCCTGCGGCAGAGGGCTGGGACGGCACGAACTGGCACGCGATTTCTATCGAGGGCGGTATCCCTCAAGTATCAAATGACTTCGCCGCCTTGTCGAGCCGCGACACCGACGCCCCGATGATCCATGTCATCGCCCGTGGCGGGCGTCACGCCGCGATCTTCCACGGCGCGGATTTCTCTCATGTGAACCTCATCCTCTACATCAACGAATTGACCAATGCAGCGCCGCCGCCCGAACCGGGCCTTCTCGACAGCATCTTTGGAGTTTTCCAATGAAAGGAGTCCCGTTCACAGATGTCGGGGAGTCGCGCGATTGGCTGGGCGCGCTGCGCCGGTATTTCGTCTTCTCCGCTATCGCGCACCTTATCTGGGAATTCGCGCATATGCCGCTCTACACGATCTGGCTGACCGGAACGCTGGGGGAGATCGTCTTTGCGGCGGTTCACTGCACCGGTGGCGATATCCTGATCACGCTCAGCACCTTCTTTCTGGCGCTTCTGCTGCTCGGCCGACCCACGTGGCCGCAGACGCAAGCGCCCCGTGTTCTGCTTGCTGCGCTGGTCTTCGGTCTCGGCTACACGATCTTCAGCGAATGGTTGAACATCGAGATCCGTGAAGCCTGGGCTTACCGCGATCTCATGCCGGTCATTCCCGTGATCGACGCAGGGCTGAGTCCTGTTCTGCAATGGGTGGTCATTCCGACTGCGGCCTATTCCTATGCTCTTGGCTGGTGGCCGTGGCGACAGAGAACGCTGGAGGCTTCGCATGGCTGACCTCTCGCTCATCAGCATGACTGCGGCTCTTCTTGCAGGTGCAATATCTTTCGTCTCACCTTGCGTACTCCCGCTCGTGCCCGGCTATGTCTCCTATATTGCGGGGCGCTCGGTGGGCGGCGCAGTGACCCCGGGCCGCGGCCAGGTTGTCTGGCTGAGCCTTTGGTTTGTGCTGGGTTTTTCCACGATTTTCATGATCCTCGGGGCCTCTGCCACGGCCCTCGGGCAATCATTGCTGCGCTGGCGGTACGAGCTCAACTTCCTCGGCGGTGGGATCATCATCCTGTTCGGGCTCTTCATGCTGGGGGCGGCACGTATTCAGGCGATGGAGCGGGATTTGCGGTTTCACCTCGACCTGCCGGGAGGACGCCCCACGGGCTCTTACGTGCTTGGGCTTGCCTTCGGCTTTGGCTGGACTCCTTGCATCGGCCCAATCCTCGGCGCGATCCTGACGGCAAGCGCGACAAGTGCAACGATTGGGCAGGGCGTGACACTGCTTGCGATCTACTCCGCCGGACTTGGCATCCCGTTCCTGATCGTCGCCGCGTTCACCGACCGCCTTACGGGTCGTTTGCGTGGCGCGGGACGTGTGGGCCGCCGTCTGCATCAGGGGGCGGGCGTCGTGATGATCCTGATGGGGCTGGCCATGATCACCGGACAGTTGAGCGCGCTCTCATACTGGTTACTCGATGTGTTTCCGGTGTTGGGAAAGATCGGGTGATCGATGGGGGTTTATCCTTTTCTTACCAATGGGATCAGACTTCCACCAACACCAGCATTAGCCTCCATCATAATCCCGTTAAGCCCGTTTTGGGACTGGGATATTTGCAATGGTTTCCAAACCACCAGGTTTTTCTGAATTTTGCGGATGTTTGGGTGCTACTCGTTGGTGTGGTCAGTGCTCAATGCGTCAGTATATGCGCGTTCAATCCGTGTCGTTTCATCGTCGGTCAATGCCATGAACTCATTGGCTCTGGCACGACGCGACAGGATGCCACCGTTTTGCTGGAGGAAGCGGAACAACAAATCAATGGTGCGGTCAGGCATATCAACAATGGCTTCAACCTGGCTGCGGAATGCATCGTAATTTCGAAGGAAGGTCGTCTCAAACGGCAGGTCTTCTTCGATTGTCTTTTGGACGCATGAATAGAGGAATTCTGCTTGTGGGGTTGCGTCAAAGAAGCGGTAGAAATCGCCTGTGTCATTCAAGACCCGAACGTTGAATTTCTCCGTCGGCTCCCATTCGATCAGCGGCAGTAGCCGTGCTGAATAACTCTCAAGGACCGTTCTGTACTCATCGATACGCTCATAGATCGCGGCAGACACCGGGAAGACCACGCCTGGTGGGTTGAAGCCGCGCTCCGCCAGAACATGGTGAATCAAGTAGCGGTGCAGTCGGCCATT
Source organism: Roseovarius sp. D0-M9 (assembly GCF_037083805.1). Lineage (NCBI taxonomy): Bacteria > Pseudomonadati > Pseudomonadota > Alphaproteobacteria > Rhodobacterales > Roseobacteraceae > Roseovarius > Roseovarius sp. D0-M9. Next base: position 19,100 of record NZ_JBAPKZ010000032.1, read on the forward strand.
ACCGTCTTCAAACGGATGTATGTAGACAAAACCGAATGCGAGGATTGCAGCGGACACGATCGGGTCAGAGTGCCGAGACGCGCCTTGATCAAACGCGATCATCCCATCAGTCAGGGGCGCAAGATCTTCATGCCGGGCACTTATGTGATCGGGCAACGGCATCCTTGTTTCGCGGTCATGCTCGCCAACAAAACCACCCTCATCGCGGAAACCCAGCTTGATGAACCGAGCATCACCTATGACGATCCGCTGTAGTCGTAGCAGCTCATCGCGGTCGAGCGGTTGACGACCAGCTTCGCCGATTGCACGGCCCCATCGCTGAATTCGGTCTTGTGGTGGACGCTCCCCTTCGATCGCGTAGCTGGAACGAGAGTCTTTGAGTAGAAGGAAAGCGGCCGTGCGCGCAAGCAAGTCTCGGGGCACGTCTGCGATGACCGCGCGGGCACGACCGGCCAGGTCCATCGCGATGAATTCTTCGAGAACTTGCGTGCGGAAGACCAGCGGGCAAAAATCTCTGGTTCCCGGCAGGTTGTTTTTCACGCGGTATCGGGGCGCGTTTTTACCTTCCGTCGCAAACTGCTGCTCGGGATCAACGACAGGCACGTAGCGACCGCCCTCTGCATCTGGCAAATTCAATCGGCTGTCTGTCAGCCATTCATACAGAAACCAGATACGCCTTGCGTAGCTTCCGGTCGGTTTGTTGCGAACGATCTCAGCGATGGCGTCGGGTCCGGTGGCCGCGAACAGCCTCGTGAGGGCGGCCAGGTCAAGCCCTTCGTACTTGAGCGCGAACGTGAGGTGACCATCGAGGTCCGGACTTGGGGCGTGGCGCGGCGTCAAGATGCGCCACGCATCGTCCTCAATGACCCGGTGATGGTTCCCTGTTGCCGAAAGTTTGCGGGGCAGGGGCACAGATAATCTGTAGGAGTCGATCAGTGCGCCGTAGCCTGCCAAGGTGGCAGGCTCCGGAAGACGACGTTCCTGAAAAACGGTCCTCTGGCCTGAAAAATATACCTTTCGGTCGGATGGCATGAATACCGTTCCCTTGGCGTGATTGTTCGTTGGAGAGATGAGCCTCCATGAAATTTGTTCCTAGCACATGAAAAGTATGCCTGAAAAGGAACTTTCTGTGAAAAATAGGCAGATCTCACGGAGCAGATGTGTATCCAACTTCATTGGCGATAGCACCCTATGGCGCTCTCAGTCGGAAGGTGGTCTGGGATTCGATGCCTTCGGAAATTGTCTGGACCGTTTTATAGCGCGTGTGGAACCCCTCCAAAGATGGGGCGCAAACGGGAAAACTCTTCAACCGTTGCGTTAGTCGTTGCAATGATGACCGGGCAAAATAGTGTGGTTCGGAGAGGGTTCCTAATAATGTCTTCAGGAGCGTCTGATCTACCGCTTCGGCCGCGCCGATTTCGGAGCAAACGCGCTTTGATTTTGCAGGTGAGTCCCGATGTTGCGCTCGGAGTGCCAGAATAGGCAGCCCTGAGGCGCCCAACCCCTGATTTCGGGCAGACTCCGCCTCATGCCATCAGCTTTCGTCGGACGAGGAACAGGTTGCCAAGGGCGAACAGCGTGAACAGCTGCGCGCGGGTCTTCGCAAGACCCCGATAGCGGGTCTTGATGTAACCGAACTGGCGCTTGAGCACGCGGAAGGGATGCTCGACCCGTGCCCGCACCTTGGCGATGATCCGGTTGATGTCTTCGTCGATGGGATGAAGCGCGCCGCCTTTCGGCGCCTTGCGCATGACGCCCCAGAACTTATCTGGACCAGAGAACACGGCCTCCCGCGTGGCGCTGACATAGCCCTTGTCCGCCCAGATCGACGTTTCATCACCGTGCAGCAGTTCGTCCCAGACCTGGCTGTCGTGTGTCTTGGCCGTGGTGGTGTCCAAGCTATGCACGATCCCGCTCTGCGCATCGACACCGACATGCGCCTTCATGCCAAAATACCAGTCGTTGCCCTTCTTCGTGGACGACATCTCGGGATCGCGCGCCTTGGCTTCGTTCTTGGTCGAAGACGGCGCGTCGATGATCGTGGCGTCCACCAACGTGCCCGAGCACAGCGTGATGCCCTGGTCCGCGAGATGGCCACTCACCTCAGCAAACAGCTTCTCGGTCAGCTGGTGCTTCTCCAGCAGGTGACGGAAGTTGAGAATGGTCGTCTCGTCTGGGATCCGGTCGTCGCCGAGTTCGATCCCGGCGAACCGGCGCATAGCGTCGCTATCATACAGCATCTCCTCCGCCATCGGGTCACTGAGCGCATACNTCGTCTGGGATCCGGTCGTCGCCGAGTTCGATCCCGGCGAACCGGCGCATAGCGTCGCTATCATACAGCATCTCCTCCGCCATCGGGTCACTGAGCGCATACCATTGCTGCAAGAAATACACTCGAAGCATCGTCTGCAACGGCATGGGCGGACGTCCACCCTTCGGTCCGACCCTCGGGTAGTGCGGCGCGATCATCGTCAGCAATCGTGCCCATGGCACCACCGAATCCATCTCGCCGAGGAACTTCTCCCGGCGCGTCTGCTTCTTCTTCATCGCATGGCGGAGACCGGGAAAGGCGGGCTGCTTGGGCATAACGGGGCATCCTTTATCGTCCCACCCAGTCTATCCCACCCCGCTCAGAGTGCGAGGTTTTTCAGATGTTCCTTCAATACTCAAGTTTTTCCGAATTACATTCTTTCTCGTCCTGTACTTCTTCTTGTGCATGGTCGTGGTGACCACAATGCTTCAGGGCTGGCCGGTTGGCGCCCAGATGCTGTTTGCGTTTGGTGTCCCCGTTATTCTGGTCTGGTGGCAGGAAAAGAGGCGGTCCCGGAAGGTCGCTGCAAAGGCGCAAGCCGAGGCAAGTTCCGAAACCCGAACATCCCGACCTGAGCCGGTAGCGCGCCCAAGTGCCTACGACAAACGTATCGAGCGTGAGCACGAACGAACTCGCGAAGCCAACGCTTCCAAAGCACCGGCTGCCGTTCAGGCCTATTCCCCACCAAAGCAGGACTACGACGAGATCGTTCGCGCTGGAAAGTCTGCGGCGCCAGTTCTTGCGGTGGCCGCTGAACGAAACCAACCCTTGCGCGCTGTATCGAGCACATCGGCCCGATCAACGAAAAGCGGGTGGGTCCCGTATGGCGAAACGGCAAGCGTGGCCCACCGTAACATCGGCGGGATGGTCTATGTCGGCACGCCTCCCTTACTGAACATCCACGGGTGAACCGCAACGGGCTGGTCGTGCAGGCAGAGCTGACCCACGCCGATGGGCATGGCGAGCACAAGGCGGCGCTCGAGATGATCAATCGCCACTCACCTGGCTCGACCCGGCGCCTGACACTCGAGGCCGACAAAGGATATGACAGCGCCGACTCTGTCGCCGCGCTCAGGCGTATGGTCGTGACACCACACGTAGCACAGAAAGCCCGGCACTCCGCCATCGACGCCACTTCAAACACGCGCAATCCGTTCAGGGGCAGGTCGGGTCGAGATCGGACAATTGGCCGCAAACCGCGATCATTAACATCAGCTTAAATTAACCCTTACAAAACAGGAGCAGTCCACAAATGAATTCGCATCCCCTTACATCTCAACGCCGATCTGCGCCTTGATCCCGTCGCGAAAAGGATGCTTAACCAGCGTCATTTCGGTCACCAAATCTGCGGCTTCAATCAATTCCGGCTTGGCGTTGCGGCCGGTAAGGCAGACATGGGTCATGCGCGGCTTTTTATGTAGCAGGAACTCGACCACGTCGTCGATATCCAGATAATCGTAGCGCAGAGCAATGTTGATCTCGTCCAACATGACGAAGCAAATCTCGGGGTCGAGTATCTGCTCTTGGGCGATTTTCCAGCCGCTCTGCGCGGCGGCGATATCGCGCTCACGATCTTGCGTCTCCCATGTAAAACCCTCGCCCGAGACAAAAAAACGGCACTCGTCGGCAAAGCGCTCTCGCAGGAATGTTTTTTCGCCCGTTTCCCAATTGCCTTTGATGAACTGGACGACGGCGCAGGGCATGTGATGCGCGATGCAGCGCATGATCATCCCAAATCCCGACGAGGATTTACCCTTGCCTGCGCCGGTATGGACCATGATCAGGCCTTTTTCCTCGGTCTTACCCTCCATCATCCTGTCGCGTGCAGCCTTGATTTTACGCATCTTTTCCGCGTGACGTTCATTATGGTCCTCTGTCATGGGATGGCTCCTTGATCTTGACAGGCAGGCGAGATTCGGCGACACCTAAACTTCTTGTTGGTGCCTGTGTAAACAGGTGAAAAGGGAATGTGCAGCCGTGTTTTGGCACGGTCAAGTGCAGCCGCCCCCGCGACCGTGACCGGAGAGGCCGATCAGCGCCACTGGCAACCGCCGGGAAGGCAGATCTGCTGCAGGGCCCTACGCCCCATATCCGCAAGCCGGGAGACCTGCCAGCACGTAACGACGTAACCGGACGGGGTGCTCCGGTGTCGGGGATGCCCTGCCTGTGCAGGAACACCTCGCCACCTTTTACCGCGTCCCATGTAAATGGGGCCGAGGGCTATGAAAGATCAGGCTGAGGTTGAAACGCCGCACCTCCCGACCGAATTGCTGGTTTGCGTGAAGTGCAGGCGGGGACACGAGATCTCCAACGAGGAACGCAGGCCAGGAAAAGTGCTGTTTGACACGCTGGGTGCAATGGACTTGCCGGGCGGGCTGCGCGTAACCGCGGTGGAGTGCTTGTCGAACTGCAGTCAGGGCTGCACGGTTGCTCTACGCGGCGCGGGCCGCTGGACCTATATTTATGGCAATCTCGACGAGGAGTCGCAGGCCGAGACGATCTTAGAAATCGCCGCGCAATACAATGCCACCGCTGACGGGCTGGTCCCTTGGCGCCAGCGCCCCGAACACATCAAGCGCAACTGCGTTGCGCGTATTCCCCCACTGGAGATCTAAAATGTCGGACCTTGCGAAACTTCCCGTTACCGTCATCACTGGCTTCCTCGGTTCGGGCAAGACGACACTGGTTCGCCAGCTGATGCAAAATCCGGGCGGCAAGCGCCTTGCCGTGATTGTCAATGAATTTGGCGATGTGGGCGTCGATGGCGACATACTGAAAAGCTGCGCGATCCCCGATTGCCCCGCTGAAAATATCATGGAGCTTGCCAACGGCTGCATTTGCTGCACCGTGGCCGATGATTTCATCCCAACCATCGAAGCGCTTATGGCGCTCGATCCCCGCCCCGATCACATCCTGATCGAGACGTCCGGTCTGGCGCTACCCAAGCCGCTGCTCAAGGCGTTCGACTGGCCCGATATCCGCTCGAAGATCACCGTTGATGGCGTGATCGCACTGGCAGATGCCGAGGCCGTGGCCGCAGGCCGGTTTGCACCCGACGTGGCGCGAGTGGATGCGCAACGTCTTGCCGATGACAGCATCGACCATGAGACACCTCTGTCGGAAGTGTTCGAAGATCAGATTTCCTGCGCCGACATCATCCTTTTGACCAAGCCAGATCTTGCCGGTTCTGAGGGCGTTGCCCGCGCCAAAGAGGTGATCGGCGCCGCATCCCCACGTGCGATTCCAGTGATGGAGGTTGCCGAAGGTATGATTGATCCGCGTATCATACTGGGGCTCGAGGCCGCTGCCGAGGATGATACCGACGCGCGCCCATCGCATCATGACGGGGCTGACGATCACGAGCATGACGACTTCGAAAGCATCGTCGTGGATATCCCCGAATTGACCGACCCCACAGACCTCGTCCGTGCCATCGAAGGGTTGGCACGCGATCACAACATCCTGCGCATCAAGGGGTATGCCGCCGTTTCCGGCAAGCCGATGCGTCTCTTGGTGCAGGCCGTGGGTGCTCGGGTGCGCCACCAATTTGATCGGCCGTGGACGGCAGGCGAGGCCCGTCATGGCCGACTGGTCGTTATCGCCGAACATGAGAACATTGACCGGGATGTGATCCATGCCGCATTAGGGGCAGCGCGCGCCGAGGCCGCCGAGTAAACCGATGCATGTCGTCTTTCGCGAAAGCCATGGTCTGGAAGAGACCGAGACGCCGATGGATCTGGGGCAGGATCCCGCCGATCTTGTCGTGCTGTCCTTGTCCGACTCGGACTTGGGTGCTTTCGCGGAAGGCTGGCATCGCGGTGGCGGCCCTGACGGGCGGCTGCCCTCGCTGCGGCTTGCCAATATCGTCGCACTGAAACACCCGCTATCGGTCGACACCTATGTTGAGCAGACGCTGAACGGGGCGAAGGGCATCCTCATCCGGCTTATCGGCGGCGTGCCTTATTGGCCCTATGGTTTGCAGCATATCCGCGCCTTGGCACAGCAAAAGGGTATCGCTCTGGCCGTTTTGCCCGCCGACGGTCGCCCGGATGCACGGCTGGACGAGATGTCGACCGTGCCCACCTCAACCCTGAGGCGGCTGACGCATCTCTGCGACACCGGCGGGGTGGTGGCGGCGCAGGCGGCACTGGCGCAGCTGGCGCTCGCCGCTGGATTGTATGCCGGGCCGGTGCGCGGCGCAAAATCGCTGCCCAGTGTCGGCGCATGGACGCCTGAAGAGGGGGCCTGTTGCCCGGTTTTGGCCCGAGGAAGCGCTGCCGCTCTCGCGGGCAAGCCGCGCGTCCTGCTGGTCTTTTACCGCTCATATCTGGTTGCCGCCGATCTTGCCCCCATCACAGGGCTCTTTGAGGCTTTTGGAGTGCGGGGCTTTGATGTTGTCGCACTTTTCGTGCCCTCGCTCAAGGCGCCGGAGGTCGCAGTCTGGCTGCGCCGTCAGGTTGCGGCCCTTGCCCCTGCTGCCATCGTCAACGCAACCGCATTTTCGGGCAAGGGCGAGAGCGGCACGTCGCCACTTGATACGGGGGAGGTGCCGGTTTTTCAGGTCACACTGGCCACTTCGACGCGCAAAGCATGGGCTGCGGCTGAGCGGGGTCTGTCGCCAGCGGATCTGGCGATGCACGTTGTTTTACCCGAAGTCGATGGGCGCATCATGGGGGGCGTCGCAAGCTTCAAGGATCCAGGCAAAAAGGACCTGCATCTGCAATACTCCCGCTTTGCTCACCGCGCCGATGCAGGCCGGATCGAGGCGATTGTAGATCGCGTGCAGGGTTGGATCCGCTTGGCCGGGACACCAGTCGCCACGCGCCGCGTGGCGCTGGTGCTGTCGACCTATCCCGGCAAGGATTGGAACATGGGCCACGCCGTCGGCTTGGATGCGCCGGAATCCGCCGCGGCAATCCTCAGCGATCTGGGCACAGCCGGATATGATATCGGAGCGGGTAACGCGCGCCTGCAAGATGCGCTTTTGGCGCGTGGCACGGCGTGGCCGCTGGAGGAATACAAAGCTGCATTGAGCAGGCTGCCGCAGGAATTGCAGGACGCATTGGCGCAGGTTTGGGGCCCGCCCGAGGATGATCCGGACGCCCGCGATGGCGCGTTTCATTTCGCCGCCATTCCGCGCGGCATGGCGTGGATCGCGCTGCAGCCTGAACGCGACACCGCCAAAGGTCGCGAGGCCAGCTATCATGATCTCACACGCACGCCGCGTCATGCATATGTCGCGTTCTATCTCTGGCTGCAATCGCGGACGGATGCGCTGGTGCATATCGGTGCGCATGGAACGCTGGAGTGGCTGCCGGGCAAATCAGTCGCGCTGTCAGACACCTGCTGGCCCGAGGTTTTGACCGGAGCGCTGCCCGTGATCTACCCCTTTATTGTCAACGATCCAGGCGAGGCGGCGCAAGCCAAGCGGCGCATCGGCGCGGTAACGCTGGGCCACATTCCACCTCCCTTGCGCGCCAGCGGCACACCTGAGCGACTGGCCCGGCTAGAGGCGCTCTTGGATGAATTCTCTAACGCGGATGGCCTTGATCCGCGTCGCCGCGATCGTTTGCAGATCGATATCCGGGACGAGGCGCAGGCGCAGGGCGTCGAAGAGGATCTGGGCTTGGATCGCGCGGGATGCGGCGCCGAGGCGATCACGCGTATTGATCGTTTCGTCTGTGATATCAAAGAAAGCCAGTTTGGTGAGGGACTGCATATTTGGGGCCGCGCGCCACGCGGCGGCGCGCCTTTCGCGACCGGGCAGTCGGTGGCGAGCGAGCGGCAGTCGCTGCTGGATGCGCTGGATGGGCGCCGAATTGCGGCCGGGCCGTCAGGCTCACCCTACCGCGGGCGGCGCGATGTATTGCCGACGGGCCGCAACCTTTTCACGACCGATCCTCGGGCAGTGCCGACGCGTGCGGCCTATGCGCAGGGCGTGCGCCTCGCCGATGAGGTGATCCGGCGCCATTTGCAAGACGACGGCGATTGGCCGCGGGGTATTGTTGTCGATTTGTGGGGGTCGGCCACGATCCGCACAGCGGGCGAAGATTTTGCCATGGCGTTGAACCTATTGGGCGTTCGGCCCATCTGGGATGCAGGGTCCGAGCGCGTGTCGGGCATCGAGGTGTTGCCGCTGACTGAATTGCACCGTCCGCGCATCGACGTTACCTTGCGGGTCTCCGGGCTGTTTCGTGACATATTCCCGACCCTTTCGGCGCTCTTTTCGCAGGCCGTGCGCGTGCTCGCCGCGCGCGAGGAAACAGTAGAGTGGAATCCCTATGTTGGACGCGAGGATCTGGCCCGCGTCTATGGGCCCGCTCCGGGGCAATTTGGCCTCGGCATGGGCGCCGCACTGGATGATTACAGTGCGGTTGGCCGCGAGAAGGCGGGGCTTGCTTGGCTGAACGCCAGCTCCTGGGCGCTGGACGGCGAGGAGGCAGTCAAGGACGCGGAAGGCATCCGCACCCGCGTGGCGCGCGCCGACGGTTTCGTCCATGCGCAGGACCTGCCCGAGACAGATCTTTTATTGGCGGGCGATTATGCCGGGCATGAGGCCGGATTTGCCGCCGCTCAGGTCGTGACGGGTGGCAGCGCCGCGCTCTACCATCTGGACAACACCGACCCCGAGCGCCCCCGGGCGCGCGGTCTGGTTGAGGAAATCGCGCGCGTAGTGCGCGCCCGAGCCGCCAATCGTGGTTGGATCGAGGGGATGAAACAGCATGGCTTTCGCGGTGCCGCCGAGATTGCGGAAACGCTTGAGCATCTGGCTAGCTTTGCGCATCTGGCGGGCGCTGTGCCGCCGCATCTGTTCGATCTTTATCACGATGCAACGCTGGGCGACCCTGAAACCGATGGTTTTTTGGAGGATGCGAACCCCGAGGCGTATCGCGCGATGCAGGCGCGGTTTGCCGCGCTGCTGGACGCAGGATTGTGGCAAACGCGGCGCAATTCGGTGACGGCCAGCCTCGTGGGGCACGCGTGAGCGCGCCCATGGTCAAGGGCTGGTGCCCCGGTGCCTTCCGCCCGATGATGGCCGCCGATGGGCTCGTGGTGCGCGTCCGGCCGCGTTTGGCACGGCTGAGCGTGCCCGAGGCGCTGGGTCTTTGCGATCTGGCCGAGCAGTTCGGCCATGGCTATCTGGACTTGACGAACCGGGCAAATGTGCAAATTCGGGGCGTATCCGAGCGCGATCACGACGCTCTTTTTCAGTCTCTTTCCGCGCTTGGCCTTCTGGATGTGAACCCGGCGCTGGAAGAACGGCGCAACATCCTGATGACGCCGTTCGGGCAGAACGGGGACGCATCGCATCGCATCGCCCAAGAGTTGCTGGCGCGATTGGGTGAATTGCCGGAACTGCCCGCCAAGGTCGGTTATGCCGTTGATTGCGGCGTGGCGCCGACTCTGACGAGCAGCAGTGCAGACATTCGGATCGAGCGCGGCGTGCATGGTCTTATCCTGCGCGCGGATGGCTCCGCAAAGGGCCGTCTTGTCAGCGAGGCGGATGCGATTGATGCTTTGTTGGAGATGGCCAGTTGGCTTGCCGCACGCATCACGCCGGCACGACGCCGGATGGTCCGCGTTCTGGCCGAGGTGTCGCTTCCGCCCAAGTGGTGCAACGCTCGCAGTCTTGCCCCCGCCGCGCCGCCGCGTATTGGCGCGCAGCAGGGCGGCGCACTGATCGGTGCTGCCTTTGGCCATGTCGATGCTGCTGCGCTGCGGCAGTTGATCGCGGAACAGAGCCTGCCTGCCATCCGCATCACGCCGTGGCGGATGCTCTATCTGGAGGGCGGTTCGATGCCGGACACGCCCGCCTTCGTGACAAACCCGGCCGATCCGCTGATGCGCGTCGATGCCTGCCCCGGTGCGCCTTTTTGCACATCGGCAAGTGTTGAGACCCGCCACCTTGCGCGCGAGCTGGCGCCGCATATGAGCGGCACGCTGCATGTCTCAGGCTGCGCCAAGGGCTGCGCGCGCCAGCGTTCGGCAGATGTGACTCTGATTGGCCGAAATGGACACTTTGACATCGTGCGCGGCGGGGGCGTAGAGGATAGTCCAGAGCAAATCGGGCAAAGCCCCGAAGACATCCTAGCTGGAGCGATCTGAACCCGATGAGCTACACCTACGAGACGAACGGGGCCGCGATCTATGAGCAATCCTTTGCGATGATACGCGCCGAGGCCGATCTCGCGCGCTTCAGCGCCGATGAAGAGCCGATAACGGTACGTATGATTCACGCTGCTGGTATGGTCGGGCTGGAGGCTCATGTGCATATGTCGCCGGATTTCGCTTCCGCCGCTCGCGCCGCACTGGCCGCTGGCGCTCCCGTTCTGTGCGATGCGCATATGGTCAGCGAGGGGGTGACGCGCGCTCGTCTGCCCATCGGTAATGACGTGATCTGCACCCTGCGCGATCCAGCGGTTGCCGGGCTGGCCACACAGATGTCCAACACTCGCTCAGCCGCTGCGCTGGAGCTGTGGAGGCCCCATCTGGCCGGTGCGCTTGTCGCCATCGGCAACGCGCCGACGGCGCTCTTCCACCTTCTGAACATGCTGGAGGATCCGGCCTGTCCCCGCCCCGCTGCGATCATTGGTTGCCCTGTCGGCTTTGTCGGCGCGCGCGAGAGCAAGGATGCACTTTGGGCCGATCAGCCGGTGCCCTGCTGCATCGTCAAGGGCCGGCTGGGCGGTAGCGCGATCACCGTCGCTGCGATCAATGCTATCGCGAGCCGCGCGGAATGAGAGGCACGGACACTTCCATTGGGACGATCCGAGGCGTCGGACTTGGCCCCGGTGACGCCGATCTTATGAGCGTGCGTGCGCATCGAATGCTAAGTGGCGCGCGCCACGTTGCCTATTTCCGCAAGGAGGGCCGCGCGGGCAGGGCGCGCGGCATCGTCGAGGGGCTATTGCGTCCGGATGCGATTGAATTTGCGATGGAATATCCCGTGACCACCGAGATTGCCCTGAGTGATCCGGGCTATAACGCCGCGCTTTCAGCCTTTTACGCGAATTGCACCGCGCATCTGCAGGGCCTGGCAGAAGCTGGTGAGGACGTGGTCGTCCTGTGCGAAGGCGATCCATTTTTCTACGGCTCATTCATGCACCTCTATATGCGGCTCAAGGATGTGGTGCCGGTGCAGGTGGTGCCAGCAATCACCGGCATGTCGGCGGCATGGACGGCGACGGGTCAGCCCATCACGTGGGGCGACGATGTGCTGAGCGTGCTGATGGCAACGCTGCCCGAGGCGGATTTGTCGCGCCATATAGAGGCCGCTGATGCGTTGGTTATCATGAAGATCGGGCGCAACATCGAAAAGGTGCGCCGGGCCCTGCGCAACGCTGGCAAATACGATGCGGCATGGCTGGTCGAATATGCCAGCATGGAGGGCCAGAGTGTGCTGCGTCTTGCCGAGGCGGAGGGGCGCGTCACACCTTATTTTTCGATCGTGCTGGTCCATGGACAGGGCCGCCGGCCATGACAGGATCTTTGATCATTGCGGGCCTCGGGCCGGGTGCAGGCGATCTGGTGACGCCGCAAGCAAGCGATGCCCTGGCGCGTGCAACCGATGTGGTCGGCTATATTCCCTATGTTGCGCGGGTCGCGCCGCGTCCAGGCCTGACGCTGCATCCCAGTGATAACCGGGTCGAATTGGACCGCGCGCGCCATGCGCTCGAAATGGCCGCAGAAGGGCGCCGCGTCGTCGTCGTGTCCTCGGGCGATCCGGGCGTCTTTGCCATGGCTGCCGCCATCTTCGAGGCGGTGGAGGCAGGGCCGCCCGCGTGGCGCGCGCTCGAGATTGATGTGTTCCCTGGCATTACAGCGATGCTGGCCGCCGCTGCGCGTGTGGGCGCGCCGTTGGGCCATGATTTTTGCGCCATCAACCTCAGCGATAATCTGAAGCCTTGGGGTCTCATCGAAAAACGTCTGCGCCTTGCCGTCGAGGCGGATTTTGCCATGGCATTTTACAATCCCCGATCCAAAGCGCGGCCCGAAGGGTTTGCCTGCACTTTGGAGGTGCTGCGCGAGGCTTGCGGCGATGCGCGGCCCATCATATTTGCCCACGCCGTGTCGACAGCCGAAGAGGCGATCCACATCGTGCCACTGCCCGATGCGCGCGCCGATATGGCCGATATGCGCACTATAGTTCTTGTCGGCAATTCGACAACGAGGTTGATCGAACGTGAGGGCAGGCCCTTTGTCTATACGCCCCGAGCGGTCCCGGAATGATTGAGCCAATCAAGCACCTCCCGTGGGGTCTGCGCCGCGCGCCGCGCCGGCTGCGCCGGGCGGTCTATCATGATGACGGGCAGGCCCAATTGGCGCGCGGCAGCCAGCTTTGCAAATGCGCCCGCGCCGCCGGAATTTTTAGAGACGACCAGTTCGATCCGATGCGCCTGCATCAGCGCAAGATCGCCCGAGGTTGTGAAGGGTCCGCGATCCTGAACAATCTGGCAGCTCGGAAAAGGCAGCGCGGCATCTGGCGCGTCGATCAGGCGCAGCAAGTAGAAATGCTGCAGGTTTGGCGCGAACTCAGCCAGATGCATCCGGCCCACGGCCAGCATGACTCGCGAAGCGGGACGGTCCAGCGCCGCGACCGCGCCCGCAATATCCGGCACGTGCGTCCACTTGTCGCCCGGCCCGGCGCACCACGGCGCACGGCTCAGCGCGATCAGTGGCACATCTGCCTCGGCGCAGGCGAGAACAGCATTGGCGCTCATCTCGGCGGCAAAGGGATGAGTTGCGTCAATGACATGGCTGATATGGTGATCCTTGAGGTAGCGCAGCAGCCCCTCGACGCCGCCGAATCCGCCGACGCGCTGTGGCAACGGTTGGCGAACGGGGCGCGACACGCGGCCGGCAAAGGATATGGTACCGCGAAGGCCTGCCTCGCTCAGTGCGAGACACAGCGCCGTTGCCTCGGTCGTGCCGCCCAGTACGAGGGGGTTTGGGTTCATGTCTGAGGCTCCTGAGGCTCAGTGGTTGACCATCGTCGGAATTGGTGAAGATGCGCCGGATGGCCTGCCGCCCGCAAGCCTTGCCGCGCTTGGCGCGGCGGAAATTGTGATGGGTGCGCCGCGTCATCTTGCGCTTTTGCCGTCAGTTGAGGCCGAGCTTGTGACATGGCCGGTGCCTTTCGCGGACGGAATCGAAACGCTGCTGAAGTATCGCGGGCGACGCACCGTAGCGCTGGCCTCGGGTGATCCATTCTGGTTTGGCGCAGGAACCAGCATAACGCGGCAGATCGTTGCCGGGGAGTGGACGGCCATTCCGGTCCCTTCCATCTTTTCGCAGGTGGCGGCGCGGATGGGCTGGCCGCTGGAGCAAACCAGCTGCCTTGGCCTTCACGCAGCGCCCCTTGGCCGCTTGCGACCGGCACTGGCGCAGGGCGCGCGGCTGATCGTGCTCTTGCGCGATGGCGCAGCAGTTTCGGCGCTCGCGGAGTATCTGGCGAGCACCGGGTTCGGCGCCTCGCGGCTCAATATCTTTGAGGCGGTGGGTGGGCCCCGCGCACGACATAGCTTGGCGACTGCGGATACCCTGTCATCCGCCCAGTTTTCCCATCCCGTCTGCGCCGCAATCGAAGTTTCGGGCTGCCCCGCACTGCCGCTGGCTGGTGGCAGGCCTGATGCGTGGTTCGAAAGCGACGGCCAAATGACCAAGCGGCCCATCCGCGCGTTAACCCTGTCGGCGCTGGCCCCCCAAGTGGGCGAACATTTGTGGGATATCGGAGGTGGATCGGGCTCCATCGCGGTCGAGTGGCTACTCGCGCACCCCAGCCTTGCCGCCACATCCATAGAGCCACGTGCAGATCGCGCTGTGCGCATTGCCGAAAACGCGGCACGGCTGGGCGTGGACCGGCTGCGCGTTGTGCAGAATGCGGCGCCGGACGCATTGACGGATTTGCCGCGCCCCGAGGCGGTGTTCATCGGTGGCGGGCTTTCGACGGACCTCCTGGGCTGGCTGGGTGCGCATCTGGCAGCCGGCACACGCATTGTTGCCAATGCGGTCACACTGGAAAGTGAGGCGGTTCTTATTGCCGCACAGGCGCGTCACGGCGGCGATCTGATGCGTATCGAGTTGGCGCAGGCCGCGCCCATCGGCGCGCGGACGGGCTGGAAATCCAGCTATCCGGTCGTCCAATGGAGCGCGATTCTTTGATCGTCGCGGGCTTTGGATATCGCCGCGACGCCAGCGCCGACAGTCTGCGCGCGGCCCTTGCCGCTTGCGGGCGTGCGCCGCATCGTCTTGCGACGGTAGCGGGTAAGGATTGCAGCATCGCACTGCGCGAGCTTGCGGAAGAGCTTGGTCTGGACATTGTCGCCATCCCGAAAAGCCAACTTGTCTCGGAGCAGACAGCGACGCAATCGCCCGCTGCCAGTCGCACTTACGGAACCGGCAGCGTGGCCGAGGCCGCAGCTTTGGCGGCGGCTGGCCCCGGTGCACGGCTGATTATCGCGCGCCAGATTTCACCCGACCGCATGGCCACCTGCGCCATGGCTGAAGGAGACAGAGTATGACCATTCATTTTATTGGCGCGGGCCCCGGCGCGCCGGACCTTTTGACGCTGCGGGGGCGCGATCTGATCGCGTCCTGCCCGGTCTGTCTTTATGCAGGATCCTTGGTGCCGACCCAGATCCTTGGCCATTGCCCAGCAGGCACGCGTATCGTGAACACGGCGGCGATGGATCTGGACGCCATCATCGGTGAGATGCAGCGCGCCCATGAGGCCGGGCAGGATGTCGCGCGGCTGCATTCAGGGGATCTATCCGTCTGGTCCGCAATGGGTGAGCAGATTCGCCGGTTGCGCAGCCTCGATATTCCGTTGACGGTCACGCCCGGCGTGCCCTCCTTTGCCGCCGCTGCTGCCGCTCTGGGGACCGAGCTGACCCTGCCGGGGTTGGCCCAATCGGTGGTCCTGACGCGCACGCCGGGGCGCGCCTCGTCAATGCCGAGCGGCGAGACGCTGGCCAATTTTGCCGCAACGGGCGCGACGCTGGCAATCCATCTGTCGATCCAAAACCTTGATCACGTGACCGCCAGCTTAACGCCCGCCTATGGCGCCGACTGCCCTGTCGCCATCGTGTTCCGGGCCTCATGGCCAGACGAGCGCATCATTCGCGGCACGATGCGCGATATCGCCGGGCGGCTGGATGCGGGCATCACGCGCACAGCACTGATCCTTGTTGGTCCGGCGCTTGGCGGTGAGGGCTTTGCCGAGAGCTGCCTTTACGCAAAGGATTACGACCGGCGCTACAGGCCGCAAAGTGCCGAAAGCCAATGGGCCGAGTGGAGTGAAGGTGATGATTGATGCCCCCGGATTGATGATTTCGGCGCCCGCTTCGGGCACCGGCAAGACGACGGTGATGCTGGGCCTATTGCGCTCTCTGGCAGATGACGGAATCCGGGTGCAGCCGTTCAAATCGGGTCCCGATTACATCGACCCCGCCTTTCATCTGGCCGCCTCCGGGCGCGCGTCCTTCAACCTCGATACATGGGCGATGGGCGATGGCCTGCTGGATGCCATC
Organism: Roseovarius sp. D0-M9; assembly: GCF_037083805.1. Classification (NCBI taxonomy): domain Bacteria; kingdom Pseudomonadati; phylum Pseudomonadota; class Alphaproteobacteria; order Rhodobacterales; family Roseobacteraceae; genus Roseovarius; species Roseovarius sp. D0-M9. The sequence goes on from NZ_JBAPKZ010000032.1 coordinate 34,940, forward strand.
GCGGCACAAGCAGCCGGGGCCGAGATTTGTATCGGCGAAGGTTCCATGGGTCTTTATGACGGGGTCGCCACGCGCGGTCAGTCTGGCTTTGGCACCAGCGCCGAGACGGCGGCGCGCATGGGCTGGCCCGTGGTGCTTGTGCTCGATGTCAGCGGTCAGGCGCAATCGGCGGCCGCGGCGGCGCTGGGATTCAAGATGTATAATCCCGATCTGCCTTTTGCAGGCGTTATCCTGAACCGCGTCGCGTCACCTCGGCACGAGCGTCTGACCCGTATGGGTATGGAAAAGGCCGGTCTGACTGTGCTAGGTGCGCTGCCGCGGCGCGGCGATCTTGCCCTGCCCGAGCGGCATCTCGGGCTCATTCAGGCGGTCGAACATCCCGATCTGGCCAGGGCCATCGCGGGCTATGCGACGTTCTTGCGCGACAATGTCGATCTGACGGCGATCAAGGCGGCGGCGCGGGGAAGGGCGATCCCGCAAAGCGACGCCTTGCTCCCGCCTCCTGCGCAGCGCATTGCACTGGCGAGTGATGCGGCGTTCTCATTCACCTATCCGCATCTGATCGAGGGCTGGCGCGCGGCCGGAGCCGAGGTACTGCCTTTCTCGCCGCTTGCCGACGAGACGCCGGATCCGACTGCGGATCTCGTCTGGCTGCCGGGTGGATACCCAGAATTGCACGCAGGCACATTGGCCGCCGCCGACACGTTTCGCAGCGCCCTGCGCCGCCACGCTGAAACGCGGCCTGTCCATGGTGAATGCGGCGGCTACATGGCGTTGGGCGAGGCGTTGATCGACAAGGACGGCGCGCGCCATCAGATGGCGGGTCTTCTGGGCCTCGTCACCAGCTACGAGAAACGCAAGTTCCACCTTGGCTATCGGCAGGCGACGCTGAGTGCGCCCTTGCCTGGCCATGCGCCCGGCGCACGGCTGAGGGGGCACGAGTATCACTATTCCACCATTCTGGAGCAGCCCGACGCGCCGCTGGCCGCCGTCGCAGATGCTGATGGAAATTCTGTTCCAGAAACAGGATCCCGTCGCGGTCGTGTTTCGGGCACGTTCTTCCACCTCATCACGGCGGAGGCGCCATGACGGGTTTTGTCAGCTTCGTCGGCGCGGGGCCGGGCGATCCGCAATTGTTGACACTGAAGGCGGTGGACCGCCTAAAACGCGCCGATGCGGTGCTCTTCGACGACTTATCGTCTGGGCCGGTCCTTAGTCACGCCCGGACGGGTGCGGATCTTGTGGGGGTGGGCAAGCGCGCCGGGCGGGCATCGCCGCGCCAGCACCATGTCAGCCGGCTTTTGGTGGAATACGCGCAGATCGACCAGCGCGTCGTACGTCTGAAGTCGGGCGATAGCGGCCTGTTCGGGCGGCTAGAAGAGGAGCTGATCGCACTGCGAGAGGCAGGCATTCCGTATGAGATCATACCGGGCGTACCCTCGGCCATCGCCGCCGCTGCCGCAGCCGGCATCCCGCTAACCCGGCGGCTGACCGCCCGGCGCGTGCAATTCGTAACCGGCCATGACGCGAGCGGCCAGCTTCCCGAGGATATTAACCTTCTCGCTCTAGCCGACCCCACCGCGTCAACAGTTGTTTTCATGGGCAAACGGACTTTTCCAAAGTTGCTGGAGGCGCTTTTCTCAAATGGCCTACCGCCCAATACATCCGCCCTTCTGGCTGAGGATGTCAGCGGGCCAAACCAGCGCCTGACTCGTCTGAGCGTTGCCGAGCTGGCCGCGCATCTGAGCGGGGAGATGAGTGATGCTCCAGCGCTGATCCTCTATGGCCCGCTCGCCGATTCAGGCCCTTTTTAACCTTTGCAGGACGCCAGCAATTCCCGTAGCGTTCACCCACGGTGCCACATCCTGTGGCTTTGAATGGGAATCGGGTGGAAAACCCGGACTGCCCCCGCAACTGTAAGCGGCGAGCGCAATGGCGATGCCACTGGCCGAAAGGCTGGGAAGGGCCAAAGCGCGCCGAGCCGCGAGTCAGGAAACCTGCCGTGAAGCCGAAGGCGCCCGCGCCTTCATTTTCTGAAAACGTCGCCGGAGGGGCGACATCCTGAGGACAACATATAATGCATATTGAACCCGGCGTTGTTGATGGCGCAAAAATGGTATTCGGCTATGGAACCGCGCTTGCCGCCGCAGGCTATAGTGTAAAGCTGATCGTAGACGATCTGCGGCATCACAATCCGGTCTCCTTCGTGGCCCGCACCGTTCTGGCGATTGTTGGCGTTTTTATCTTTTTCGAGTTGATGCCGCATTTTGCAGTTGGGGTTTCGGAGGTCCATTTCATTCTTGGAACGACGCTGTTCCTGCTGCTGGGCGCGGGGCCCGCCGCAATCGGACTGGGGGGCAGTCTGCTGTTGCAAGGCATGTTCTTTGCGCCGAGCGACATGCCAATGTATTTCGTCAATGTTACAACGCTGCTGGTGCCGCTTTTTGCCGTCGACGCACTGGCACGGCGCGTCATCCCGCAAGACCGAGCTTATGTCGATCTGGCTTATGAGGATGTCTTCAAGCTGTCAGTCGTCTATCAAGGCGGTGTGGTGACATGGGTCGCTTTCTGGGCAATCTATGGCCAAGGCGTCGGCGCCGAGAACATGACTTCGGTCCTGACCTTCGGTGCAGCCTACATGCTGGTTGTCATCGTCGAGCCGATCGCAGATCTGGCGGTTTTGGCCGGCGCCAAAGCCTTGCGCGGCAGTGGTACCAAGGGGCTGCTGACAAACCGGCTCTATCACGCGGCCTGAGCGCTGAAATTCCTTGCCGGGCCACGCCAGGGGCCCGGCGCTTGAATGGCAGGGCAGACAGGACGTGGTTCAGGAACTTTCGTTGATCGGTATCGGAACCGGGAGTCCGGCGCATGTAACGCTAGAAGGCGTGCAGGCGCTACGAGATGCGACCGTGATACTGCTACCCTGCAAGGGTGCTGGAAAGAATGATTTGGCTGAAATCCGGCATGGCATTATAGCGGCCAGCGGCACTGATGCGCGCGTTGTCACCTTCGAATATCCCGTGCGTGACGAAGCCCTGCCCTATCTAACGCGCGTTGATGTGTGGCATAATGAGATCGCAGCGCGTTGGCAGGCGGTTCTCGACGCAGAATGGCAGAGCGGGCCCGTGGCACTCCTGGTCTGGGGAGATCCCTCCCTATATGACAGTACGATACGCATCGCCCGTCGGTTGTTACCCGCGCCAGCGATCCGCGTGGTACCTGGCATTACCGCTATTCAAGCGCTTGCTGCGGCACATGCGATCCCGCTCAACACGGTGAACGGTCCTGTCGAGGTCACTACGGGCCGACGCCTGCGTGATTTGGGGTGGCCGGGCATGGCAGAGACCGTGGCGGTAATGTTGGACGGCGAGTGCAGCTTTCAGCACCTTGATCCGCGTGGTATCGACATTTGGTGGGGTGCATTTTTGGCCATGCCCGAGCAGATCCTGCGCCGTGGGAGCCTCGGCGAAGTTGCGAACGATATCATCGCTATCCGTAAAGCCGCCCGGGCCAAACATGGTTGGATAATGGACACCTATATTCTTCACAAAGACACATGAGCAGGCCACCGTGAACCTGTCGCGCAGCGAACCGAGCATCAGCTTCGAACAGGCCGAGCCTGAGGTTCAGGTTTCTTCCACAGGCGAGCCGCAGGTGAATTGGTCGCAAGCGGGTGAACCTACCGTCCGGTTCCAAGACGCGAGCGGCGAAGGCAACCAGCAAGCGGCCACCGAAGCAAACACACAGACTGGGACGCAAGGGCTGGTGGCAGGAAGACGCCCTGAAACATGTGACAGGACATGAATTCAAACCCTCGATCGAAGGTGATGCTGCGCCGTGCCTCCGTCGGCAGGGGCGACATCTCATTGATCAGACCGTTCATCAGCGGGCGCGACTTGCGGTCATTGTTACGCAACAGGACCGTATATCGGGTCT